>CAYFPX010000003.1:24500-40765 GCA_964344945.1 uncultured Enterobacterales bacterium | reverse complement strand
GGGGGTGAGCTGGCTGTGGCTGGTGGCGCTGGGGGCGATCGGGCGGCGTCGGCGCAGGGCAGCCCTGGGGTGAATGTCACCCCCTCGGGGGCAGCCCCGGGGTGAATGTCACCTCCGTGGTGGCGCGTCCCCTGGAGACAGCGCGGAGAGGCCAGTTGGGTGCCCGATCAGGCGTCCTCGCCCCTGAAACCAGCTACGGACCTGACATTCACCTCGGGGCTGGCTGATTCGAGTGACATTCAGTCCGGGGCTGCCCGTTGCGGGACCCGTCGCTCTTGACGGCGCGCGGTACAACCCCGTCCATGACCCTGTCCTGGACCGCAGCCCGCCAGCAGCGCGCGAGCCTCGCGCTGGCGGCTGCAGCCGGAGACCCGGTCAGCGCGGGCGCGCTGCTGAGGGGCTGGTCCTGGTCCGACCGCCCGGAGGTGGTCGGTCGGCTGGTCGCCGACCTGGATCCGGCCGACACACCGCTCACCCGCCGCCTCGCCACCTGGGCCATCGCCCCCGACCGGGGCCTCGCGCCCAGCGAGGCCGAGCGGGACCGCACGCTCCTGGCCGCCGCTGAGCCCGGCCCTCCCTTCGACCGCGCCGGCGCCCTCACCTGGCTCGCCCGCCTCGGCGAGGAGGTTCGGCGCCGGGAGGACCGGGCCTGGCGGGAGCGGCGCTTCGCCCCGGACTCCCGCGATGCCGAGGTCGAGGCCCTCTGGCACGAGCTCCTCCGCGGCGACTTCGGCCCTGACGCCCCCCGGCGCTTCGCAACCCTCTACGCCGACGCGGTCCGACGGGCCTACCGAGGGGTCTGTGGCGCCCTGGGGCTGCCCCGGGCTGTCGTCGAGCAGCGGGTCGCCGAGGCCCTCGAAGCCAGCGATGGCCTGGCCTGGGGTGCGCCAGGAGACCTGGCGGCGCGAGTCCTGGAGACCACTGGCGAGCCCCTGGCCGCCTTGGCGCCGGTGCTCGACGGAGCCGCGGCCGAGCGGGTCCAGGGGTGCATCGATCGCCGGCGCCTGTGGCACCGTCTTCAGCCGCTGCTGGGCCCAGGCACCACCCCCGACCTTCTTCCGGTCGGTGCGGACCTGGTGGTCGCCTCCCGGCTGATCGCTGCCCTGAACGCCGGCACGATCCGCGAGCACACCCTGGGTCTGCCCGGTTGGCACGTGGTCCAGGCCAACCGCGGAAGGTTGCGCGGGCGCCTCCGGGCCGTGCTCGCCGAGCACCCGGCCCTGCTCGCCGAGGCCCTCGGCAGCCTGGACGCCCTGCACGCTCGGACCGACGACGCGGTGCGTCGCCACGCTTGGGCCTGGGCCTGGCGGGAGGCCCGCACGGGCTTCGGCTTCGATCCCGCGCGGCTGCGGGCCCCCGCCTGTCCTCCGCCGCCGCCAGAGGGTCCCCCACTCGAACCCCTCGGCCCGGACCAGGAAGCGGCTGTGCTCACCTGGCTCCTGGCCATGCGGGGCCGCGGTCAGTGGCCCGCGCTGGAGGGCTGGCTCGCCGGTGCCCGAGGGCGCTCCCTGGGCGCCACCTTCTACCGTCACCTCGGCGACGCACCGGACGTCCTGGCCGACCCGGGCACGGCCGCCCGCAGCAACCGCGGCTACGAGAGGCTCCGGGAGCACCTTCAAGACGGCGGCCTCGACGCCTACCTGCCCCGCCTGCAGCAGGTCGCCCGCCGGGTCGCCGTGCTCTCGCCCGGCCGAGGCCTGCTCGCACGGCTGGCCGAGGCCCTCCAGCCGGACTGGGATCCCGCGCTGATCCCCCTGCCTCGCCGGGGCGCTGACGCTCTCTGTGCCCACCTCGCCACCCTAGCAGGCTGATGAAAGAGGCTCCCGTCGCCCCACGGACCCCTTTCGCCGAGGTCGGCGCCCGTCGTCCGTCACGTGCTGAAGCACGCTCCATCCTCCGGAATCGCCGGCTGCGCCGGCTCGCCAACCTCGGCGAGATGGGCCTCGCGGGGCTCGGTCCGCCTCTTTCATCAGCCTGCTAGTGCGCACCAACTGAGGACCGCAGACCCCCTGCCACCTGGGCCGGACCCAACGCCCCAGGAGGCCCCATGTCCGCCCTCGTCCTCGCCCTGCTCACCCCGGTGCACGCGGCCCAGAGCCACAACGCCGCCGACTACTCGGGCTCCTACGATCTGACCTGCGAGGAGGCGAGCCTCACCCTGCACCTCGACCTCGCCTGGAGCGTCGCCGGCAGCACCGGAAGCTCGGCTGGCGCCATCGACGTCGCACTGGACTGCGACGGCGTCGACAGCACGGACTGGCAGGCCATCCACGACGACGTCCAGGCCGCCTGCGACAGTGCGTGGCCGGTCGCCGACGACTGCGACGACCTCGGCACCGCCGCCGCAGATGCGGTCGCCGCCTTCAACGACGGCACCCTGGAGTTCGTGCCGGAGTCCGTGGACTACACCGTCTACGGAACCTGGAATTTCTGGTACCGCCTGTTCGGCATCTACCCGGTGCTCGGTGACCACCACTTCCCCAGCGGCTCGACCCTGTCCTGGTGGTACCTGCTCAACAACAACGATGGCGGGACCCTTGGCGACCTGGCGACCTTCAGCATGTCCCTGAACGGCGCCAGCGGCGGAGGCTACTGGGCCTGCGCCGACGTGAGCCTGGGGGCTGTCGAGGGCAACCTCGATCCCGACGACGGCTACGCGATGGCCGCCCGCTTCGGCGTCGACCGCAGCGCGGTCTGTGGCGTCAGCGATGGCGTGGACGCCATCGTGGCCGTGCTGGGCCTGACCTTCGACGGCGAGCTGAGCGGTGTCCGGCAGTAGGACGGTGTTCGCGCTGGTGGGGGCCCTGCTGGTCGGGGCCCTCGTCGGCGACGAGGCGGAGCCGGTCCAGGACGAGCCGACCGCGGCCGCAGCCCCTGCGCTGCGCCTCACGCGCACCGCGGCCCCCAGCCGCCCGACCCGTCAGGACACCGAGGAGGCCTCCACCCTCGAAGCCGCCATCGCGCCGCTCACCGAGCAGGGCCTGGTGGATCCCGAAGGTGCCAGGAGTGCCCAGGCCGCTGCGGTCCGGGCCCAGGCCGAGGCAGACATGCTCGACCGCGCCGCTGCCGACGGCCACGACGCCGCCCGACTCCGGACCTTGCTCGCGACGCTGCCTCGGGAGACCCTGGCGCCGTGAGCGCTCCGGTGCCTGGCGACGATCTCCTGCACGGCCTGCTCCAGGGCGTGCTGGACCCGGGTGACAGGCTGGCTCTGCATGACCGGCTGGTCGCCGACCCCGTGCTCGGGCTGCGCTACCACCGGATCCGCCTGGCGGCTCAGGGTCAAGCCCCCCTGCACCTGGTCGGGGCGCCGCTCGAGGTGCGGCGAGACATGCTCTGGGACACCACCCCCCCGGGGCCTGGAGACCGCATCGTGCTCCGAGTCGTGGGGCCCGACGACCACTGGGTACTGATCCTCGTCGACGGTCGTGCCCTGGCGCCCACCGAGCCGGCCGCGCGGACCGCGCTTGGGCGCTTCCGGAAGCACGGTGGCGTCGCGGAATTGGACCTGGTGCTGCCCCAGGAGGGTGGCCAGGACTGGGTCCTGGGCCTGGTGCCCTGGGACTTCGAGGTGGACTGGTCCCTGCCGGAGCCCGCCCGCTGGGCGTCGGTGCTGGCCGCCGCAGCGAGGGGTCTGTTGCCCGCGTGGCGCTTCCTGCCCGAGGCGCCACGTCGGTGAGCTGGAGACCTGACCGTGCTCGGTCCGCCATGCCGGTCAGGTCTCTACCGGGCCTCGAGCACGGTCTGGCCCAGCACCACCCGATCCCCGACCGCCAGGCTCACGGTGTCCAGGGGCCACTCATCGGAGCCCCGGCGCAGGCGGGCGGTGGCGAGGGCGCGCACGGTGCGGCCCCCTTCGTAGACCAGGTGACGCCGGGAGAGGGTGCGATCCGCCGGGGCCGGCGGCAGGCAGAGGGCGGTGGCCTCCTGGCTGCCCGGGGCCCAGCGGCCCAGGGTCTGACCGGGCGCGTCGAGTCGCACCTGGCGCCCGTCCTCCGGCCCGCCCCAGACCTCGAGCACCAGGCCGGCACCGCCCAGGGCCGGCCGCGGGCCGGGCCGGGCCGGCGCGGTCGACCAGCGGTCCTCCGGCGACTGCAGGCTCGCCAGCACCCCCGGGTCCAGCCGCGCCGCGACCCAGGGCACCCCGACGAGCAGCCGGGTCAGCCCCGCACGGTCCGGCGGGGCGGGGGCGGCGAGCAGGACCCGGAGCCGGGGTGACAGAGGAGGTCGCGTCGCATCGACGCCACCCGAGAGCGGACCGGCCTTCGCGACCCGCGCCAGGTCGGCGCCGAGTGGATCCGAGCCCGCCACCGCCAGCAGCAGGTGGCGGACCCCACACCAGCCCTCGGCCGTGGCCCGCTCCCAGGCCACGGCCAGCAGCCCGGCGACCTCTGGTCCGGCACCCTGCCAGGCGGGCCCGGTGCGGCAGAGGGGCCGGTTGGCCAGGCCTTCCCGGTCGCCGGTGTGGGCCACGGGCTGCCACCAGCGGGCGGACGGGTGGGCCACCGCCAGACGCCGCAGGGCCGTGCGTCCCCGCGCCACCGCCTCCAGCACCGTCTCGCCTGCCGCCAGGGCCTCCAGCACCGGGACCCGAAAGGTCTCGGCGGCATCCTTGCCGATCGGACGCTGGGGCCCGATCACAGCGGGCGCACCCCACGCCAGCAGGCGGCCTGCCAGCCCCAGGGGCAGGCTGGCCCCGCCCGAGCAGACCTCGAGCAGGACCAGCTCGGTTCGGGCCAGGGCTTGCCGGAGATGCGCGGCCACGGCCCCGGGGGAGGCCAGCTGGCCGTCGGCGAGGGCCAGGCTCAGGGACTCCAGGGACGCCACGCCGTGGCAGACCAGGTGCAGGATCTGTGCGGTGTCGTCGGGGGAGGGAGCAGGGGGTCCCTCGCCCTGGCCCGGGCACCAGCGGAGGATCCGCAGGCCGCTCCCGACCCGGAGCTCGCGCCCCCCGGCACCCTGGCGGAACACGCGCCAGCCCGCCAGCGGGCCCATGCCCGGGGGCAGGTCTTCCAGCAGCTCCCAGGACAGCTCGGCGAGGTCTGGCCGGCGCAGGTCGAGGGCGATCACCGGCTGCTCGTGGGCCCCTTCGTGCCGCGCCAGGGCCAGCCGGATCTCCTCCAGCTCCGGCCCGCCCAGCAGGGCGGCGAGCGCCTCGGCGGCCCGGTGCTCCTCCGCGGCGCACCGCGGATCGAGGTCCGGCGTGAGCAGGCCGGTGGGGAACGCCGGCTCGCAGTCCTCCAGGTCCTCGGGCTCCAGGTCGAGCCGGCCCACCACGGGCACCGCCTCGGCGCCGGAGAGCACCACGCCCAGGCCGTCGTCGCCGGTCCCCAGGGACAGGCAGGGGACCGTCACTCCACCCCGAGAGTCAGCACCCAGAGCGCTCCGTCGTACACCCCAGGCTCACCGAGCAGGTTCCACAGGGGCGAGCCCAGGATCAGCTCCGGCACCCCGTCGCCGTCCAGGTCGCCGGCGGCCACCGCAGATCCCAGACCTCCGCCGGCCTCGGGCCCGGTCAGCACCGCCAGGGCGTCCTCGCGCCCCAGGCTCGCCGCCGGGGCGCCCCCCAGGCCGAAGACCCACACCTCGCCCGGCGGGTCGCCGGAGTCGCCGCCGGCCTCGGGGGCGCCCACCACCAGCTCCGCAGGGCTCTCCCCGTCGAGGTCGACGGCGGCGGCCGCGGTCCCCACGGCGCCCTCCCCGCCGATGGTCACGTCCGCCACGTCGACCGCTCGACTCGACTGGGTCACGGGCAGCGCGCCGGCCTGGCCGAAGACCACCACGACCCGGTCCGCTGCCGGGCTGAGCAGCACCAGGTCCAGGTGGCCGTCGTCGTCCAGGTCCGCGGGTGCCGGCAGGCCGCCCAGGTCGCCCAGGAGCTCGCCTTCCTCTCCGATCACGGCCACCGCCCCGCTGGCGGCGACGGTGTCCCCCCAGTCTTCGGCGGGCCCGGCCAGCAGGTAGACCGCGCCGGCAGCGTCGCCCTGGCCTGGGGCCCCGGCGACCAGGTCCGGGATCCCGTCGCCGTCGAGGTCTGCCACGGCCAGCGACGACCCGAGCAGATCCCCGAGCTCGCCGTAGACCCCCACCGTCGCTGTGTTCTGGCGCTGGGTGGCCTCCAGCCCGTCGCCCTCGTACACCGCGATCAGCCCCTGGGCGTGGTTCGCGCTCGAGTCCTGTTCGGTGCGGGTGTAGCCCACGACCACGTCGTCCCGGCTCGTCTCCGGGTCCCCCAGCAGGGGTCCGCCGGCCACCGCTCGCAGACCCGGCAGGTCCAGGCCCCAGGGCCCCTCGGGGTTCTCACCCCACTCGATGTCGACTCGCCCTGCGTCGATCCGGTCGTCCAGTCGGGGCAGGCCGTCGTCGTCGAGGCCGCCGAAGTAGGCCCCGGCCACGCCCCACTCGTTCTCGTGGGCGACAGCGATGAGGTCCGGCGCCTCGTCGCCGCCCACGTCCACCGCGCCGATGTCCCGGGCCAGACGCACCTCGGCGCCGAACAGGTTGTCCTCCAGGTAGAGCGTGACGTCCGCCAGGCCCTCCGCGGAGCCACCCCCGACCGCCGCGGAGCCGTCGAGCAGGTAGAGCCAGGTGTCCGGCGCCGTGGCCGGTGTGCCGACGGCGAGCTCGGCGTGGCCGTCTGCGGTGACGTCGGGCAGGACTGCCAGGGCGCGGGTGGCGCCGATCGCCTGGCGGCCACTGCCGTCGATCCGCGCCCGCGCCACGTCCGCTATCGCCACCCGCTCTCCCAGGCCGTCGCAGTCGTCGTCCCGCAGGTTCCAGAGCTCATCTGCCCCGGGGAACACGCTGGCGTCGTTGTCGTCGCAGTCCTCGGCCGCGAAGACCCCGTCCTGGTCCCGGTCGAAGGGTCCGGTGTCCACCGTTGGCCCGGAGTCATCGGGGGGCACGGCGTCGCTGTCCAGGGGCACGAAGTCCGGCAGCGCCGGGAAGCAGCCCACCAACAGTCCCGCCAGCGTCACGGCCGCCGACCCACGTGCAGGGCTGCCCCGAGGGGCGTGGGTCCCGGAACGATCCGGGCCTGGAGACGAGGCAGCACCAGAGCGGTGCCGCTGAGGGCGAGGCCGACCGCGCCGGCCGTCCAGCCCAGGCGCCAGGCCCAGCGCTGGCGCGCCAGGGCGTCGGCGAGGGCGTCGTACTCGCCCTGGCTGTCTACACCGGGCTCGTACTCGGCCACCAGGCCAGCGCCTCGGGCCCGGGCCCACAGGGCCACACCCGTCCCGGCCGCCGCCAGCCCGGCGCCCCCGCCAACCAGGAGCCAGTTGGGGCCCGCGCGGCGCTGGTCCCAGGCCATCAGCGTGCGGTCAAGCTCCCAGGTGCCGGCCTCGCCGGACCACAGCACCCGCTCCTGGAGTGGCGCGGCGGACCGGGCCACCGCCCAGGCGGTCAGAGCCTGGCCGGCGGGGTCCTCGGGGTGGGCGCCCAGGCCGGGAGGCAGGGCCAGGGGATCGATGATCCGGACCTCGGCCCCGCTCCCGACCGTGATTCGCAGGGTGCGCACCTCGGGGGCCACGACCTGGAGCAGGTGTACGCCTTCACCGACCACGTGGGGACCGGTGACCGGCACCAGGGGGCGGCCGTCGACGAGCACGTTGCGAGGATCCAGGTGCGGGTCGAGCACGAGTCGCGCCGGCGGGGTGGGCGCTCGGACCTGCTGGAATGCGGGCAGGGGCTCCGCCTGCAGCGTGGCGTCCCAGGCCAGCTCGGGCTCGAAGTCCCGGGCCCGCTGGAAGTGCGCGACCGCGGCGGCCTCCTTCTCGTCGAGGGCGGCGACCACGCCGCGCAGGTAGGTCGCGCGCCCCGCAAGCGCCGGGTCCACGGGCTCGGTCAGGCCACAGAGGCCGTCGAGCAAGGCGTCGAGCTCCTCAGCCGCACGGTCGAGCACCATGGAGAAGAACCAGCCTTCCGCCGCCTCCAGTCGCCCCTGGAGAGTCGCCAGGTCGACAGCCTCGCAGGGCTTGGCCGGGAAGGCCGCGCCTTCGATCCACAGGGTGTTGTCGGCCAAGAGCGTGCTCCAGCGGGTGGGGTCGAGTCGCTCCACGGGCAGGCCCGCGTCGTCTGAGGATCGCTCCACGGCGGCGGTCGGGTCCCCTTCGTACAGCACGCTTGCTGGGTCCCTCGGGCCGGCGACGGCCACCGCCAGGCCGACGAGGATCAGCACGGTGCCTGGCGCTCGAAGTGCCAGCAGATGCGCTGGGGCGGTGCGTCGGCGGCCAGATCCAGCCCCACGGTGTGCTGGTCGCCCGGGATCTCCAGACGCACACTGTGGTTCCCCGGCGCCAGCTCCAGGCGCACGCCCTTGAGCACGGTGTCTCGCACGTAGGTGCCGTCGACGACGATCCGGGCCTGGGGGTAGCTGATCACGGTGACTGGGATGGGGGCGGCGGGAGCGACGGAAGGCGTGGAGGGAGCCTCGGCGATGGGCTCCGGCTCGCTGGCAGGAGGCGGGGCCGTCCTCACTTGCTGCTTCGGCGGCGGAGGAGACACCGCCGCGGGCGGTGGCTGCGGCTCCGGCACCGCCTCGGCCAGGGTGTCGATGACCAGGCGCTCGTCGGCGGGATCCAGTGGTGTGCCCCTCGGTCCCGTCGGCGCTGAGGGCTCCGGCGCGAGCCAGACCCCGAGCGCCAGGGCCGCTGCGACCCCGCCCAGGGCCCACCACGCGACCTTCGCAGGCGCCCCCGTGACCGGCGAGCCCTCGGGGACCAGGGTGAGGCGGCCCTCCGCCGCCTCGCGCAGCGCCGCGCGGACCGCGCTCAGGTCGGGCCTGGCGCTGGGATCCTGGGCGAGCAGCCGGTCCACCAGCGGCGCCAGCACCCCGGCGTCGCCGCCCGCTTCGTCCGGGTGACGGCCCGTCGCCACGAAGCGCAGGCAGCCGCCCAGGGCGTGCAGGTCCGACGCCGCCGTGAGGGACCGCCCGGCGAGCTGCTCCGGGGGGCTGTAGCCCCGGGTGATGACCACTTCGGTGACCCGGACCTCCCCGTCCTTGAGACGCCGGGCGATGCCGAAGTCGCACACCTGGAGCAGCGGCAGCGCCTGGTCCCGCAGCGTCACCAGGACGTTCTGGGGCTTCAGGTCCCGGTGCAGGACTCCTCGGGCGTGCAGGGTCTCCAGGGCGTCGACCAGCTGGAGCCCGAGCCGGGCCGCGGCCGTCGGCGCGTAGGGGCCCCGCTCGGCCACGTGCTGCGCCAGATCGCCGCCCTCGACGCAGTCCGTCACCAGCACCGGGTGGCCGGCACCGGCTTCGTACATCACCGCCCGACAGCGCACGACGTGGGGGTGGTCCAGGGTGGTGAGCAGCTCGGCCTCGTGGAACAGGGACCGGGGCCCGCTCTTCACCGCCACCGCCTCGCCCGTCTCCAGGTCCCGGGCTCGCCAGGTCTCACCGCTCAGCCCGGTGCCCAGCCGATCCTCCAGCTGCCAGCGGCCGAACAGCACGGTGTCGCGAGACAGCTCCAAGGGACGGGTGCTCCGGTCGGGGACTCGGCATCCTACCGTTCGCTAAGGTAGCGCCCTGTTCCTGGAGGCCCCGTGCTCACAATCGCCCTGCTCCTGCTCGCCCCCGCCCTGGCCCAGGACGCTCCGCCGGAGCCCGCTGAGGAGGCTCCGGCTCCGCCGGCCGCTGGCGAGGAGACCGAGGAGGCCCCAGCGGAGGGGCCCGAAGGCCCGCCGCCGGCGAACCCGCCCCCTCCGCCCCCGGCGCAGGCGGCAGAGTCACCGCAGCCCGGCCCCAAGGACCACGCCATGCGCCGCCAGCACCAGCAGCGCATGATGGCCATGCACGGCAAGAAGCGCTGCGAGCAGTGGGAGATCGCGGTCTGGAACCCCCGCAAGAGCGGCTGCGCCGGCCAGCCCGACGCCCTGGGCGACGAGTGGTGCCCCGTGCCCGATGGCATGACGCCGATCCAGCCCGTCGGCGACACCCTGAAGTGGTGGGTGAAGCGCTGCGCCGATCCGACGCCCGAGCCGCCGGCTCCCGGAGGCTGAGCCCTACCAGGCGCCGCCGACCGGCCGGATCACGGCTTCGTCGCAGTTCGCGCCCTTCGGCACCATGGTCGTGCGCTCGGTGGTCGCTCCGGCGGCCACAGCACCGAATTGGAGCTTCTGGGGCACCTCGCAGTCCATCACCAGCCGCAGGCCGCGGATCTCCCGGGGGCTGCGGTTCTTCACCTGGACCGTCAGCGCGACCCGGCCGGTCTGGTGCCTCAGACCCGACAGCTCCAGCTCCAGCCAGGGGAGGATGTCCGGCACCCGGTCCGCCGCCAGCCCCCTGTCGGGGTCGAGCTCGATCACCTCGTCCCGGTGCTTCACGGTGGTCTCGAAGCGGCGGCTCACGTTCAGCCCCAGCAGACCGACCGCGCCGGCGATGGCGCAGGGCTCGCACAGGCCCACCGTCACGTCCTCGACCACCACGTGCTCCAGCTCCAGCCGCTCGAGCAGGACGATCGGCGCCCGGCGCTGGCCGCCGGCGGTCTCGAATTCGATGACCGGCGCGTCCGACGGGATCTCGATGCCGAGCTGCTCCACGGTCTCACGGTTCAGCGTGGTGAGCGTGGCGCCGGTGTCGAAGATCATCTTGACCGGCTTGGGCTCGCCGTCGGTGTCGTGCAGGGCCACCGGGACCAGGAGCGCCTGGTCCTCCTGCTCGAAGGGCAGCAGCACCGTGCCTGCGCCGCCGCCGGCCTCGAACCAGGCGATGGCCTCCTCGGCGGAGAGTCCCTCGGTCTTCCACTCGGGCCGGGACCCGGCATCGGCCACGGGGGTGGACGACAGCTCCGGGGCCCGCTCCGGCGCGGGTGGCAGCGCGGCCTCCACGGCGTGGGCGAGCGCCGTCGGGTCCAACACCGGGGTCGGGAAGAGGTCCAGCCCCTTCGACAGGGCCTCGATCCGCTCCCGGTGACCGAAGACCGGGTAGGCCCACAAGAGCGCCAGGCTCCAGCCCAGCAGGGTCGGCGCGAAGGCCTTGGGACCGGCCGTCAGCGCCAGACCGAGGGGGGGCGCGGCGAGCAGCAGCACGGTGGCGAGCACCACCTGGACCGTGCTGGCACCGGGCACGGCGCCCCCCAGGAGGCACGCGGCCGCCGGCAGCGCGGCGAGCAGCGCCAGCACCAGGCCGAGGACGTGACGCACGGCCACCTACTGGAGGATGGCTTCGAGGGCCGCCACCGCGATGAGCTCCCGCTCGCCGCCGCCGCAGCTCCGGTAGCGGTACATCTCGAAGATGTGGTTGCCCGAGTAGGGCGCGAACCACTCCGTGTACCAGTGGCGCTGGCCGTCCTTCACGGTCTCCACGGCCACCGCCTGCTTGTCCTTCACCGGCTGGTCGTCGAAGTACAGGTCCATCGAGAAGGTGCAGCCCTCGCCGCCGTCGGCCGCGGCTTCGGTCCACAGCCCGACCGGGATCGCCTCGCCCAGGTCGTGGGCGGGCTCGGCGGTGCCGGAGCGGGCGATCTGGGCGGCGGCGACCTTGGCGTCCTTGGCGGCCTTGCCGACGAAGAGGGTCTCGTCGGCCGGCCGGAAGGTGAAGGTGTACTGCTCGGGCAGCGCCACGTACTCCTGGAAGCCGGCGCCTTGCTGCTGCTCGGTCTCCTTGCCCTCGGAGACCTTGACCCTGGCCTCGACCACGCGGATCGTGCACTTCTTCTTGAAGGGCTGGAAGTAGAGGCGGGTCTTGTCCCGGGCGCCCTGCTGAAACCGGGCCTCGTCGGCCTCGGTCAGGACCTCGGTGAAGGCGACGTCGTCGGCCCGCTGCTGGCCCGCCATGCGCTTCTTGGTGAAGCCGCCGCCGACATACCAGCCCTCCCAGGTGCCGCCGTCGTTGCGGATCTCGATCCGGCGGGTGTGGTCGGCCGTGCCCGCGGACCACTTCAGGTACTGGCCCGGCAGGCCCTCCAGGGAGATCTCGGGGCAGGGATCCTGGGGCGCAGACGCCTGCTGGGGCGCCTGGCCTTCGCAGCCGGTCAGGGCGAACAACGTGGGGATCAGCAGGGTCACGGGCGCCTCCGGGGGTCGGTCACGTAGCACGCTCGACAGCCCACGCCGGTCGCGTCAGCACCACCCGCCCGCGGCTCCCCACCGGCGGCGGATCCTCGCCCGGCCACTCGGCCGTGAGTGGCCCGACGCCCAGCTGGGTGGCCCGGCCGGCGAAGCGGGTCCAGGCGACCGCCGCCGGGCCCTCCGGGTCGGCTTCGAAGCGGGCATGCTCCGGGCGGACCAGCAAGGTGACGGGGCCGGAGAGCGGTCGGGCCAGGGGCAGGGACCCGAGCGCCGTCTCCGCCCGCTGGCCGTCCGCCGTGCCCTCGAGCACGCCCACCGGCCCGGTGAGCTGGGCGGCCAGGGTGCTCGCCGGCCGGTGGTAGACCTCGGCCGGGGTGGCGTCCTGGGCCACCACGCTGCCGCCGGCCGCCGGCGCCAGGATCACGACCCGATCCGCCAGGGCCAGGGCGTCGCCACGGTCGTGGGTGACCAGCAGCACCGCGGTGCCCTCGGCCGCAGCGAGCTCGCGCAGGGCCTGTCCCAGCACCGTGCGGCGCTCTGCGTCGACGTTGGCGAAGGGCTCGTCCAGGAGCAGGAGCTGTGGTCTCGGCGCCAGCGCTCGGGCGACCGCCACCCGCTGCTGCTGGCCCCCTGAGAGCTGGGCGGGCCGCCGGTCCGCCAGGCCGTCGAGTCCCGCCGCGGCGATCAGGGCCGTGACCCGCTGGGGATCCGGGCTCCGGAGCCCGAAGCCCACGTTGTCCGACACGCTCAGGTGGGGGAAGAGCGCGTAGTCCTGGAAGACCAGACCGATGCCCCGGCGCTCGGCGGGCAGGTGCTCGCGCCCCTGGGCGACCGCCAGCTCGCCGCCCACCGAGAGCTGCCCCTGGTCTGGCGTCACCAGGCCCGCGATGGCCCGCAGCACGGTGGTCTTGCCCGAGCCCGAGGGGCCCAGGAGCGCGACGAACTCCCCGGTGTCCACCACCAGGTCCAGCTGCCGCACCACGGGTGTCTCGCCGTAGTGGTGGGCCAGCCCCCGGATCTGCAGCGGAACTGCTTCAGATGCGGTCGGTCTAGACAAGTCGCCTCCACCGGAGCGTGGCCAGGACGCCGGACAGGGCGACCGCGCAGAGCGCCAGGCCCGCCAGGCCGGCGTCGTGCCACAGGGACTCCGCATAGCGGTCCCAGATGCGGAAGGACAGGGTCGACAGCCCGGTGGCCCCGCCGAGCAGCAACGTCACGGGCAGCTCCTTGGCGATGGCCAGGAAGCCCACCAGGGCGGCCACGGCCACCCCGGGCGCCACGGCGGGCAGCACGACCTGGCGGCCGGTGCGGGCGGGGCTGGCGCCGAGCAGCCGGGCGCTCTCGAGCACGCGGGGGTCCACCTGGAGCATCGAGGTCTTCAGGGGCGCCAGGACCTCGGCGACGAAGCGTGCGGCGTAGCCCAGGGCCAGCAGCACGCCGCTGGTCAGCAGGGCCTTGTAGGCGGCGCCGCCGCCGAGCAGGCGGGACAGGCCCAGGGCGGCCTGCATCAGGCCCAGGGCCAGCAGCACGCCGGGCAGGGCGCTGGTGAGGGCGGCGGCCTGCTCCATGCGGGACATGCCGGTGCGCGTCCGAGAGGCGATCCAGGCCGGCACTCCGGCCACCAACAGGGTCAGCAGCGTGCCGACGACCGCGGCGAGCACGGTGTCGACGACGGGGGTGGCCAGGCTGGCGAAGGGCAGGTCCCGGCGCAGGCCTTCCAGGGTCCAACCGACCAGGGTGGCCAGGGGCACGACGACGCCGAGACCGATCACGGCGAGCTGGGTCCCCAGGACGGCGACAGCGGTGGCGGTGGAGGGGCGGCGCCGCTCCGGAGGGCGGGGGTTCGCGACACCGCCGTCGGCGGTCTGGCCCGCGATCCAGCGGGCGGCGACCAGCAGCGGCAGGGTGGCTCCCAGGGTCGCTGCGCCCAGGACGGCCGCCCGCGCCAGCTCCTGGGACTTGACGGCCTCGTAGAGCCGCCAGGTGAGCACCGGGACGTCGAGCACCGCCACGGCGCCGAAGTCGCTCACCGCGTAGAGCAGCGCGAACAGTCCGGAGAAGGCGAGGGGGGTGCGCAGGCCGGGCAGCACCGCCACCCGGAAGGTCCGCCAGGGACTGGCGCCCAGGGTCCGGGCGGCCTCTTCCTCGGCCGCCGAGGCGCGGGCCAGGGCGGCGCCGACGATGAGCTGCACCAGCGGCGCCGTCACCACCGTGAGCACCACCGCCGCCAGCCAGAACCCGGTCGCCCGGGGCAGCCCCAGAGGGCGGCCGATCCAGCCGCCCGGGCCCAGGGTCGTCGCCACGGTCGCGGCCACCACGTAGCTGGGCATCGCCAGCGGCAGCAGGGTGCCGACCGCCAGCCAGCGCCCCCCGGGCGTGCGCCAGCGCGCTTCGGCCCAGGCCAGGCCCGTGCCGACCAGCGCGGCGGCGGCGGTGACCACGGCGCCCAGGGCGAAGGTCGTCGCCACCAGGGTGCCCAGCCGGGCCTGGGCGGCGAGCTCGCCCAGGCTGGCCAGCTCTCCGGTGAAGGGGTCCGGTGGCCGCTGGAACACCGCCAGGGCCAGGCCGATGAGCGGGATCGCGACGAGCGCCCCGAGCCCCAGGGCGCCGCCGGTGCGGAGGGGCCCGCTGGTGGCGGTCAGAGCTGCCCCAGGTCCCGCAGCAGCTCCCGGGTCGGGCCCAGGTCGGCGAGCCAGGGCTGCTCGACGGTGGCCAGCCCCACTTCGTCCAGGGGGGGCACGGCGGCGTGGGTCGGCACGCCGGGCCGGGTGGGGTACTCGAAGACCTCGCTGGCGAAGTAGGCCTGGGCCTGCTCGCTGGCGAGCCAGGCGACGACCCGCTCGGCGGCATCGACCTTGTCGGTGCCGGTGCGCACGCCGGCCCCGGCGACCATCAGCACATTGCCCAGGTCTCCCGGGTCGGAGAAGCTGTGGTTCGCCGCCTGCAGGCCGTCCTGGTCGAAGCGGTGCAGGTAGTAGTGGTTGACCCAGCCCAGGGCGATCTCGCCGCTGGCCGCGGCCTCGACCTGGGGCGAGTTCTTGGGGTAGCGGGCGGGTGCGTTGGCGATGACCCCTTCGAGCCAGGCCCGGGTCTCCTGCTCTCCCCAGGCGTGGCGCAGGGCGCTCACGTGGGCCTGGAGGGAGCCGTTGGTGGGTGCCCAGCCGAGCCGGCCCTTCCACCTGGGATCGGCCAGATCCTTCAGGCTGCCGGGCAGGTCGTCGGGGCCGACCGCCTCGGTGTTGTAGACCACCACTCGGAGCCGGCCGCTGGTGCCGATCCAGGTGCCTGCCGGGTCGCGGAACCGGGGATCGACGCCCTCCAGGATCTCCTGGGGCAGCGGCGCCAGCAGGCCCTTGGCGGAGAGCACACCCAGGTGCCCCGAGTCCTGGACCAGCACCACGTCGGCCAGGCTCTCGGCGCCCTCGGTCAACAGCCGGGTGACCACCTCGGGGGTGTCGCCGTACTGGACCTCCAGCTCCAGACCCAGGGCCTGCTCCATGCGCGGGATCAGGGGCCCGATCAGGCTCTCGCCACGTCCGCTGTAGATCGTGACCGTCTCGACGACCGGGTCGGCATCGGGGCTGGCGGTCGGCTCCGGCGGCGTGCTGCAGGCGCTGAGCAGGCTCCAGGCGGCGATCAGGACGGTCATCGTGCTCCTCTGCGGGGCCCCCGCCTATCCGGCTGGTGGACCGGGTGTCGCCTCTGTCAGTTGAAATTGAAAATCAATTTCAACTTCACCCATGGGCGGCGAGCCAGTCCTCCACGAGCTGGTTCACGCGGTCCGGCTGCTCCTGCTGGACCCAGTGGCCGCAGTCGTCGAGCCGGTGCACCACCAGGTCGTCGGCCACCCCCTTCCAGCGGGCCTTGTCCATGAACCAGGGCCCCAGGGCGGTGTCGCCGACCCCCCAGATCAGCTGGGCCGGCGCCTTCACCGGGCGCGGGCCCGGGAAGACCGTCCGGTTGGCCCGGTAGTAGTTCAGGCCGCCCTGCAGGCCCCGCTCGCGGACCTGCTCGATGTAGGGGGCGCAGAGCTCGGGGGTGAAGACCTGGTCCTTCACGCCAGCGCCGAGGAAGGCCCGCATCACCGTGCGCTCCGGGTCCCGGTGCAGGGCCCACTCCGGCAGCCAGGGCAGCTGGAAGAAGCCGATGTACCAGCTGCGGGCCAGCTGCCGGGGCACGGTGCGCATGGCCCGGGCCATCACGCCGATGGAGGGACAATTCAGGACCGTGATCGAGCGCACCCTCTCCGGTGAGCG
>CAYFPX010000003.1:2490-24490 GCA_964344945.1 uncultured Enterobacterales bacterium | reverse complement strand
AGGTGGACCTGCTGCACCCCGAGCTGGTCGATCAGGCCGTCGACGTCGCTGCAGAGCTGCTCCAGGGTGTAGGCCCGCACGACCTTGGGCGCGTCGGTGCCGCCGTAGCCGCGCAGGTCGGGGACCACGACCCGGTACCGCTCGCTGAGCGCTGCGAGCTGGGCCTTCCAGCTCACCGAGAGCTCCGGGAAGCCGTGCAGGCAGAGCACCACCGGGCCCTCGCCGCGCTCGTACCAGCGCATGGTCAGCCCGTTCGACAGGGTCTCACGGTGCTCGGTGGTGCCTGCGGGGAAGTGGTGGAGCCAGTCCATGGGCGGCTCGTATCCTCCAGGCGAGGGCCGGGTCGCACGGTGGGTGCGCCTGAATGACCATTCATTGGCAGACGCCAGCGAACCCATCGGCTATCGAGTCCCCACGCCACCACCGCCCCGCCCCGAGGCCGCCATGTCCCCCCTGCTGCTCCTGACCTTTGCCTGCACCGATGGGACCATCACCGGCTCGGGCTCCGGCGACACCGGCCACCTCACCTACGAGGAGCCGCCGCCGGAGTTCCCGGAGTACTCCGAGGCCGCAGAGGGCGAGACCTGCCCGACCTTCGAGGCGGGCGCCGTCAGCGGCTTCGCGTCCGCCGGCCAGAGCCGGAATTTCCGCCTCTACCTGCCGGAGGAGCCCCAGGGAGCGCCCCTGGTGTTCATGTGGCACCCCCTGGGCTGGACCGCGGGGGACTGGGCGGACTTCGTCGACGCCGAGGAATTCGCCGAGGAGCACGGCGCCATCGTGGTGGTGCCCTCGAGCTGTTGCTCTCTCTTCGAGTGGATGTTCCTGAACCCGGAGACCGAGAACGAGGACCTGATCTTCTTCGACGATGCCATCGGGTGTCTGTGGGAGCAGTTCGAGTTCGACCACAAGCGGATCTACAGCACCGGCATGAGCGCCGGAGGCCTGTGGACCACCTACCTCACGATGTACCGGTCCGAGTGGCTCGCCGCGACAGCGCCCTTCTCCGGGGGCACCGAGGGCTTCATCAACTACGTCTCGCCGCTGGATCCGATCCCCGTCCTGATCACCTGGGGTGGCCCCAACGACACCTGGAACGGCTACGACTTCAGCGAAGCCGGCCAGGCCTTCTCCGACGATCTGCAGGCGGACGGCCACTTCGTCGCCGAGTGCGTGCACACCCAGGGCCACTACCAGTCCCCGTCCTGGCTGGACTGGGCCTGGACCTGGATGGAGGCCCACCCGAAGGGCGTGAGCCCGTCGCCCCTGGCGGACGGCCTGACCGACGACTTCCCGACCTGGTGCGAGATCCCGGCCTCGGAGTAGTCGCTACCCCCGCATGGCCTTCTGGATCGCCACCTCGAGCCAGCTGAAGGGCAGCAGCCGCTTGGCGTAGAACCGCAGGCCCGCCGCAGGTCCCATCACGTGCCGGAGGCGGGTCTCCGGCCCGTCGATGAGCCGCAGGACGGCGTCGGCCACGTCCTGGGGGTCGCCGGCCCGGTCCTCGTACTTGCGGGCCATGGCGTCCATCCGGGCCTCGTAGGTCGCGTAGGGCCCCTGCTCCTGCCAGGCGCCTGCGCCCACCGTGCGGTTCCGGCCCCAGATGTCGGTCTTGTAGGGCCCGGGCTCCACCAGGTAGGTCCGGATCCCGAAGGGCCGGAGCTCGGCCCGCCAGGCCTCGGTCATGCCCTCCAGGGCCCACTTCGAGCTCGCGTAGGCCCCGAGCCCGGGCAGCGCCAGGATGCCGCTGGTGCTGCTCACGTTGACGATCACGCCCTGACCGGCTTCGCGCATCTTCGGCAGGCAGCGGCGGGTCAGGCTGTGCACGGCGAAGACGTTCACCCCGAAGAGCCGCTCCAGCTCGTGCTGCTCCAGGGTCTCCAGGAAGCCCCCCAGGGCGACGCCGGCGTTGTTGACCAGGGCGTCGACCTTGCCGTGCTCGGACTCGATGCGGCCGATGACCGCTTCGCGATCCTGCTCGCTGGTGACGTCGAGCTGGACGGGGATCACCGGCAGCTCGCCGGCGGCCTCCCGCAGGCCGTCCGCGGTCGAGAGGTCCCGCAGGCCGGCGTAGACGGTGTGCCCGGCCCGGGCACAGGTGACGGCGATCAGCAGGCCGAAGCCGGAGCGGCAGCCGGTGACGAGGGTGACCATGGGCGAGAACCTCGTGAGAAGGTCAGGATGCGGAAAACGTCTGCAATTGCAGTGGAATCGCGGGTCGCAGAGCCGATCTGCTGATAAGCTGCGTGCTCGAGGTGTGTATGCGTCTTCTCGCCTTCCTTCCTGCCCTCGGTCTCGTCGCCTGTGCGACCGCCGAGATCGACGTCCCGACCGACGCCGATCACGACGGCCTCATGAGCGACGAAGAAGAGGCCGCCGGGACCGATCCGAACAACGACGACAGCGACGGCGACGGCCACGCCGACGGCGCCGAAGTCGAGGCCGGCTTCGACCCGATGGACGCCGAGGACCACCCCTACATGGGTGGCTACGCGGTGAACCGCTGCGACAGCGAGCCCGAGCCCAGCGGCGACGGCGTGGGCTCCATCTTCAAGAACTTCTCGCTGATGGACCAGTACGGCGAAGACGTCGAGCTGTACGACTTCTGCGGGAACTACGTGTACATCGAAGCGGGGACCTTCTGGTGAAGCACCTGTAAGTCGGTGGCCGGGAGCCTCGACCGCATGTACAACGACTTCGCCGACAAGGGCCTGATGACCCTGGCGCTCTACTCCGAGACCGACTCGGGCGCGCTGCCCACGGCCGAAGACCTGATGGGCTGGGCCAACCAGTACGGCATCAAGACCCCGGTCCTGGCCGACGACGCCGGCATCTACTGGGAGTTCGGGACCGGGTCCCTGCCCAGCATGGCGCTGCTCGGTCCGGGCATGGAGGTCCTCGCCGAGGGCTGGGTCGACGAGGGCACGATCGAGGAGTTCCTCGGGCCCGCCGGCGAGTAGGGAACCCCCGGTCGGATAGACTCCCGCGGTGCTGTCTCTCCGACCTCTCCTGCCGCTGCTCTGCCTCGTCGCGGCGCCCGCCTGGGCCGCGACTGGCGATGTCTCCGTCGTCTACGGCGAAGCCCTCGTAGGCGACGGCCAGACCCCCGCGACCGTCCTGCTGCGCATCGAGGGCAGCGCCCCGACCGACAAGGTCAAGATCAAGGCCGAGCGCGGCAAGACCGGCAGTGCGGACCGCCTGCCCGACGGCTCCTGGCTGGTCCACCTGACCCCGCCTGCGGTCGAAGCCGCCGAGTCCCTGGGCCTCACCATCAAGAGCAAGGGCGCGGTGACCGCGGAGACCACGGCCACCGTGCCCCTGGTGCCGCCCGCCACCGGGTCCCTGGCGGTGAGCTTCTCCGCCGAGCACGTGCGCGCCGGGGACAAGCCGGTCACGGTCACGGTGCGGCCCGAGGGCCCCGAGCACGCGGGCGTGGACCTGCGCAGCATCTCGCTCAGGGCCAGCAACGGCCGCCTGAGCGCGCCCAAGCGAGCCGGGGACGGCGGCTGGACCGCCACCTGGACCCCGCCGTCGAGCGTGAAGGTGCCCGAAGCCGTGCTCTTCGTCGCCTCGGACCTCTCCGCCCCAGACCGGGTCGCGGGGCTGGCCACGCTGCCGATCGTCACCAAGCGCAAGGTGATCTTCGAGGTGCCCCGGGACTCGATGAACCTGGTCTTCACCGAGGAGGGTCAGCAGGGTCCCCTTCCCGCCGACAGCTCCGGCGAGGTCGCGTTCACCCTCGAGGTGCACCCCGCCCGGACCACCGCGCGCCTCCAGACCGTGCTCAACACCGGGCAGCGCACCGACGAGACCGTGCCCCTGGACACCGGCGCCCGGTCCCAGCTCTCCTGGACGGGTCTCCCGAGCGGTGTGAAGGTCGGCGCGGATCGCCGCATGGACTTCCTGCTTGCGGTCTCCGCGCCGACCGGCGTGCCCTGGGCCCCGGCTGCCGATGGCACCGGTCCTCAGCTGAAGGTCGAGGGCCCCGGCAACCCCAGCGTGACCGGGCTCGGGGGCGGGCTCTACCGGGTCACCGCGACCGCGCCGAGCAAGTCCGGTGCCTGGACCCTCGAGGCCACCCTGGGCGACCGCAGCGCGAGCCAGACCGTCACGGTGACCCGGGACTACCCGGAGCTGGCCCTGGTGCCGGATCCCCTGTCCCTGGCCGACACCACCACCAGCGTGAAGCTCACGGTCCGGGCCAAGGACACCACCGGCGGCCAGGCCAAGGGCCGGCGGCTGCGGGTGGCGGTCACCGGCGGCGCGGTGTCCGGCAGTCCGGTGGACAGGGGCAACGGCACCTACACGCAGACGGTCAAGGTCACCTCGGGGGCCGAGGAGCTGCACGTGGCGGTTCGGTCCGGCATGGTCGCGTCGGGACTGCCGGTGCGGCGGGTCCGGGTCTGGCCGGGCCTGGGGGGCCAGGTCGCCGACGGCGAGCGCTCCTTCCCGGTCTTCGTGGCCGCGGAGGACGCCTGGGGCATGCCCGTGCCAAACCAGTCCGTGGGCCTGAGCGTGGCGCTGGGCGACGCCAGCTGCCCGGAGACCGCCAAGACCGGCCCCGACGGCTTCGCCGTGGTCACCTGCAGCGTGGGCACCCGGCCGGGCCCGGCGGCGCTGGTCGCCTCGGCCGGCAGCCTGAGCGCCTCGTCGGTGGTGCAGCTCGTGCCCGTGGGCAGCGAGATCCCGGACCGGGTCGACCTGGGCTCGGACAGCGTCGTCGCGGGCCTGCTGCGGCTCCAGGCAGCGGCGCCGGTCCTGCGCATGCGGCGGGGCGAGGTCGTCGCGGTCGCCGCGGCCGACGTGCCGATGATGCAGGTGGAGCAGACCACGTCCGGCGTGTCCTCGACGAGCGGCGGCAGTCCGGCCGCGGCCTCCGGCGGCGCGGCGGTCGTGGGCGTCACCCCGACCCCGATGAAGTGGGCCGACCCGAGCAAGGCGCCGTCCGGCTCCTCGCCGACCTACAGCATGGGCGCGAGCACGGGCGGTGGCGACTCCCAGCAGGCCGCTGCCGGCAGCCCGCCGGCGATGGCCGCTCCAAGCGGCAGCAGCTCCGCCACGAAGCAGAAGAATTCCCGGACCGGGAGCGGCGCTGCGGCGGAGATCCCGATGGTCCGGGTGCGTGGGGGCGTGGCCGCGCTCGGACAGCGCTACCGGGCGACCTCGGACGGCCCCAACCTGGTGCTGCCGTCGAGCGCCTCGTACACGTCTCTGCCTCTGGCGGGCGGGGTCGGGGTCTTCCTGTCGGCCGAGGGCTGGTTCCTCACCGACAAGCAGCTCGGCGTCGATCTGCGGCTCCACCAGAGCACCTTCGCGGCCGCCAGCATCGGCGACTCCGACCGTGTCGGCGTGGGCGAAGCCTACGTGGGCGCGGCCTACGCGGTCACCACCGTCGGGCCCCTGCGCGTGCTGGTCGGTGGTGGCTACCAGCGGGTCAACGTCGACGTGGTCCGGTACAGCAACGACCTGCGCGACGACACGGATCTGGCCAATCGGCCGGTCAACGGCCTGCGGCTCGCCGGGGGGGCCGACGCCTCCTTCGGGCCGGCCCGTGCGCGGGTCGAGGTGGGCCAGACCTTCGGGCCCCGTCCGGTCTGGACCGACCTCACCCTGGGGGTCGACGTGGCGATCATCGATCCCATCCAGGTCTACGCCGGCTACCAGCTCGGCTTCCACTACGGCACCTACGAGGTGGGCGGCGAGGAGTCGAAGGTGCGCAACCTTCACAACCTGATCACCCTGGGGGCCGCGGTCACCTTCTGATGGCGCGGGGCTGCGCTCAGCAGCCGTTGCCCGGGTACACGCTCGCGTCTGTGTCGTCGCAGTCGCCGGGCCGGTCCACGTACCCCGAGGGCTGGTCGCACTGGACCACGCTCACCCCGGCATCTCCCCAGCCGTCGGCGTCGGCGTCCTGGTACCAGGTGGGCTTGGACTTGGCGTCGTCGTCGCTGACGCCGTCGCAGTCGTTGTCCTTGCCGTCGCAGACCTCGACCGCGCCGGGGTTCACGGCGGCGTCGAGGTCGTCGCAGTCGGTGCCGCCGAGCTCGGCGCTGTCATAGCCGTCGCCGTCCTGGTCCCTGTCGACCGTGGTGCCGGAGTCGGTGCCGGAGTCGGTGCCCGTGCCCGTGGTGCCGGAGTCGGTGGTGCCGGAGTCGGTGGTGCCGGTGGTGCCCGTGTCGGTGGTGCCGGTGGTGCCCGTGTCGGTGGTGCCCGTCCCGGTGTCGGAGGTGCCGGAGTCGGTGGTGCCCGTCGCGCCGGTCAGCGCCGCCGCCCCGTAGAAGCTGAAGGTCCGGGTGGTGAAGGTGCAGCGGTTCTCGGCCCAGGTCACGCCGTCCACGGTGGACCAGGTGTCGTCCTGGTCGTCGTCGAGGCGCAGGACTTCGAGATCCGGGTCTCCGGCCGGGGGGTCGTAGGGCAGGGTGATGGTCACCGGCACGTTGAACTGGGTGCCGTGGGGCGTGAAGGCGTAGATGCCGCCGATGCTCTCGAAGCCGGCCGGAAAGTCCACCTCCGGGTCCAGGTAGGTGACGGCGAGGTCCACACCCTCGTCGACCGCGCCCTCTGGGACGTCGAGGGTCGCACTGCCCGAGGTGATCACGAAGGCCTCCGACGTGCTGTCGACGCCGGTGCAGGCCAGGGCGAGTCCGAGCAGGGCAGGGGGCATGGCTCCTCCGGAGTGCAGGGTACGTCAGCGCTTCGGTCGGCACGTCGCGCGGGCAGCCTGCCACTGCGCCGGCGCATCCGCCAGGGCGGCCTCGATCCCGTCCAGGCCCTCGCAGCTCATCACCCGCAGGTCGTCCGCCAGGGCCTGCTCGGGCAGCGGGCGCTCCCCCAGGCGCCACAGGGCGATGGCCGCGACCCCTTCGCCGCGGTCCGCGGCGATCCCCAGGGCCGCGCGCAGGGGCTCGGGGACCGATGACGTGGCGAGGGTCTCGAGGAGCCACGCCATCCCGGCGTCCTGGTCGTAGCCCAGCCCGGGGGGGTTCATCGGGCTGCCCGTGGCGAGGCAGATCAGGTGTCGCTGGGAGGCGGTCCACCGGGGCTCGGCCATGTGGCGGGCGACGGCTGTGCACGGGCTGCCGGGTCGGTCCAGGGCGGCGGAGACGACGGCGGGCAGGTGGGCGGCGAGGAAGGCGGCCCCGGCCTCGTCCCAGCCGCTGTGCTCCAGCCAGCCCAGGCACGCCTCGCGAGGACAGGCCTCCTCGAAGCGCTCCGTGGCGAGGGTCAAGGCGGTGTGCACGCCCTCCTGGGAGCAGTCCTCGGCCGCGGCCTCGAAGAGACCCTGTGCGATGAGCCGGTCGACCGCCTCCCGGCGCTGGGCCTCGCTGTGCGGCGCCGGGCCGGGGTGCTCGAGCTCGAAGCGACCCGGGCGCCAGGCACACAGCACGTCCTCGGCCGGGTGCACCCAGAGGGGGTGTGTGTGGGCGACGGGGCCGCAGCCCGGAAGGCGGCCCTCCATCGAGCGCAGCAGCGCCTCGGAGGGTCTGCCGTGCTCCGCGAGGGCCGCCACCCAGGTGCAGGGCAGCTGCGCGGTCACGGCGTCCAGGTCGGCGGGCGCCAGGGCGTCGCCCTGCCAGTGGCGGTCGAGGAGCCCCACCAGGGCCTGTCCCCAGGCCGGCCAGGGCCGGGGGGGCGCGACGAAGATCTCGCGGAGCCAGGGCTCGGGCGCCGCCCGGGCCTGGAGCACGGCACCGACGTCGCGGTCGGAAGGTGTGCGCTCCGACGCGAGCATCAGCAGGAGGGCGTCGTGGCCCGAGGGCACCAGGGCGCGGATCCAGGCCCCGGACGAGTGGCCGTCCAGGCTGGCCACCATCGGGGCCAGCAGGGTGGGGCCCCGCTCTCGGAGCGCCGTGGTCGCCAGGTCCGTGGGGTACCGCTGCAGGATGTCCAGGCACGTCTCCCCGGGACAGAGACGGTCGAATTCCCGGACGAAGACTGGCAGCGCCCACCTGGCGTCCCAGTGGTTCCTCCGCAGGAAGTCCAGGAGGGTCCCGTCGGCGAGCATGGCCTCGGCGGCGGCGTGGCGCTCGTCGTCGGAGCCGGTCAGGGAGCCCAGGACCTGCTCCGGGGTGAGGGTCCGGAGCCGCTCCCGGAGCAGGGTGCAGCGGTCGATGGCGCTCCCGATGCGCTCGTAGGGGTCCCAGCTGCCGTCCAGCTCCGCCACCGCGGCGAGAGGCCCCTCGCACGCCGGCACGCCCGGGCTCGCGCAGCAGTCGTGCTGGGAGTTCGCCTGCCAGAGGGCGTCGACGGTCAGGGACAGCTGGAGGTCCCGGACTCGGGGGACGGCCAGCATCAGCAGCACCACGCCGATGACCAGCAGGACCCCACCGGCGATCCGTGCGACGCTCCCCGGCAGTGCGGACATCGCCCCTCCTGGGCCGTGTGGGGTCCCTCGGGATGCTACCGCCCGGGCGGCGATAAGGTCTCAGGGTGGACGATCGCACCCGCTGGAATGCCAGGTGGCAGGGCCGCCACGCCGTGGGCGAGCCGCCCACCTGGTGGGCGCACTTCGACGACCGTCTGCCCCGGTCCGGCCGGGCCCTCGACGTGGCCTGTGGCGCCGGTCGGGGTGCCCTGGGCTGGGCCCGTCGGGGGCTGACGGTCAGCGGTGTGGACGTCTCCGAGGTCGGCCTGGCCCTGGCGACGGAGCGCCTGGCGTCCGAAGGCCTCGGCTTCACCCCGCTGCGGGCCGACCTGGCCGCGGGGGAGCTGCCCCCAGGCACCTGGGACGCCGTGAGCGTGCTGCACTACCGGCCCGGGCCGCTCTGGCCGGCGCTCCGAGCGGCCCTGGCCCCCGGTGGCGTCCTGGTCGTCGAGGTCCTGCACGTGCTGAACGCCGAGCGGCACGAGCGCCCGAGTCGGCGGTGGCTGGCGGAGCCCGGCGAGGTGACGGCCGGGCTCGCGGGCCTGGAGGTGTTGTTCCTGGAAGAGGGCTTCCACGAGGGTCGCGGGGTCGCCCGAGCCGTGGCCCGTCGGCGCTGATACACCGTCGGCATGGCCGTCCTCGACCCAAAGCACGCCACCCGCTTCCGCGTCACCGCCGCCGTGCCGGAAGAGGTCGACGTCGCCATCGTCGGCGCGGGCACCGGCGGCCTGACCGCAGGCGCCTACCTGGCCAGGCAGGGCTACAAGGTCGCGGTCTTCGACCGACACTACGTGGCCGGCGGCTGCGCCACCCAGTTCGCCCGGGGCAGCGGCAGTGACCGCTACATCTTCGACATCGGGCTCCACTACGTCGGCGACTGTGCCTCGGACGGCCTGATCCCGCGCCTCCTGCGGGGCGTCGACCTGGACATCCCGTTCCTCCAGATGGACCCGGAGGGCTTCGACCGGCTGGTCTTCCCGGACCTGGAGCTCCGGGTGCCGGCGGACCGGGCGCTCTACCGGGATCGGCTGGTCGACCTCTTCCCCAGCGAGGTCAAGGGCATCGACCGCTACTGTCGACTGATCGACGAGGTCGACGTGATGAGCCGCAGGACCCTGGAGCACCGGGGTCGGCCCGGGCTGCGGCTGGCCGCGACCGCCCTGCGTCGGGGTCGGCTGGCGGTCTGGTACCAGAACGCGACCATCGGCCACTTCCTGGACAGCTGCACCCAGGACCCGGACCTGCGGGCGGTGATGCTCGGCCAGAACGGCGACTACGGCCTGCCCCCGAGCGAGGTCAGCGCCCTGATGCACGCCGGCCTGGTGAACCACTACCTGCTCGGCGCCTACTACCCGGAGGGCGGGGGCCAGGTGATCTCCGATCGCCTGGCCGAGACCATCGAGGCCAACGGCGGGGCGGTGCTGCTGAGCCGGGGCATCGAGGAGATCCTGGTCCAGGACGGCCGCGCCGTCGGGGTCCGGACCGAGCCCCGCAAGCAGGTCAAGCACGACGTGCGGGCCAAGGTCGTGGTGTCCAACGCCGACCTGAAGGTCACCCTGCGCGAGCTGCTGCCGGCCGAGGCGGTGACCGGCACCTGGCGGGACCGGCTCGGCGACTTCAAGATGGCCGAGGCCATCTTCATGACCTTCCTGGGCGTGACCGCCGACATGCGCGAGAAGGGCATGGGTGCCCACAACGTCTGGCAGTTCGACCGGACCGACTTCGACGGCATGTACCTGGACGCCCGCGGTCGGGACCACATCCAGCCCGAGGGCTGCTACATCACCAGCGCCAGCCTGAAGGACCCGGACAGCGCGGGCCACGCCCCAGAGGGCGTCACCAGCGTGGAGATCATGACCCTGGTGCCCGGCACCCTGGACAAGTGGGGCGTGAGCCGCGAGGCCTACGAGCAGAACACCTACCGGCGGGATCCCACCTACAAGGCGCTCAAGCAGCGCATCGAAGACGGCCTGATCGAGCGGCTGGAGCGGCTCTTCCCGGGCACGGCCGAGACCATCGTCTTCCGAGAGTCCGCCACGCCGGTCACCCACTCCCGGTACACCGCCGCCAGCGACGGCACCGGCTACGGCCTCGCCGCCACCCCCGACCAGTTCATGCAGAAGCGGCCTGGCTACCGGGGCCCGGTGGAGAACCTCTTCCTCTGCGGGGCGAGCCAGCGGGCCGGGCACGGCATCCTGGGGGCGATGCTCTCCGGGCGGCACGCGGCGGTGCGGGTCTCCGAGGAGCTGGGCAACCCGATCGGGCCGATCCCTCCGTGAAGCAGACCGTGCCCAGCGAGGCCGAGGTCGTGGTCATCGGCGCCGGCATGGGCGGCCTGACCGCTGCCGCCCTGCTCGCCAGGGCCGGCCGTGAGGTGGTGGTCGTGGAGCCGGAGCTGCGGCCCGGGGGCTACCTGGCCGGCTTCACCCGCCGGAAGTTCATCTTCGACAGCGCCATCCACTGGTTGAACCAGTGCGGTCCCGGTGGCTTCGTCCACAAGGTCCTGAGCTGGCTCGGCGAGGACTTCCCGCAGTGCGAGCCCCTCCGGCAGATCCGCCGGTACAAGGGCGACAGCTTCGACTACCTGCTCACCGACGACCCCGACGAGCTGCGCCGGCAGCTGATCGCCGACATCCCGGGCCATCGCAGGGGCCTCGAGCGCATGTTCGACGACGCTCGGGTCATCGGCGACCGCATGGCGAAGTACGCCCACCTGATGCGGTCCACCGAGACCATGGGCCTGCTGGACACGATCTTCTACGGCCTGAAGATGGCTGTCTGGGGCATGCCCTTCGCCCGGCTGTACAAGCTGGACGCGGTGGACGGGCTCGCCCGCTACGTGCCCAGCGGGCGACTCTCGGAGATCTTCATCAGCGAGGAGCAGCTGATGGCCATCCTCGTGCCCCTGGGCTGGGCCTACAACCACGACTTCCAGGCGCCGCCGCTGGGTGGCAGCCAGGCCTTTCCCCGGTGGCTGGTGGAGCGGATCCGGGGCTTCGGCTCGGAGGTGGTCCTGCGCAAGCGGGTCGACGAGATCGTGCTCGAGGGCGGCCGGGCGGTGGGGGTCCGGCTGGAGAGCGGCGAGGGGATCCGGGCGAAGTACGTGCTCGCCGCCTGTGACCTGGAGACCGTCTACCGCCGGATGCTCCCGGAGGGCGTGGTGCCGGCGAAGCTGCTGGACAAGCTCGGCCAGGCGGAGCTCTACGACTCCTCGGTGACCCTCTCGCTGGGCCTGGACTGCCCGGCCCAGGCGCTCGGCTTCGGCGAGGAGATGGTCTACCTGAGCCGAGACGGCGTGAGCCGCCAGGACCAGAACGGCGGCGACCCCCACCGGAGCGGGCTGAGCATCCTGGCGCCCACGGTCCGGGACCCGAGCCTTGCCCCCCCCGGCAAGGGCACCCTGACCGTCTACTGCCCCGCGACCCTGGCCTATGGGGACCGCTGGAAGACCGGCCCCGAGCTGAAGCGCGGCCCCGAGTACAGGGCCTTCAAGCGGGACTACGCCAACATCTTGCTGGACCGTGTCGAGGGTGCCCTGGCCACCGGGCTCCAGGACCACATCGAGCACCTGGACATCGCCACCCCGGTCACCCACTGGCGCTACACCGGCAACAAGGACGGCAGCATCATGGCGGCCCGACCGAGCAAGGCCAACATCAAGGCCGGCATCGCCCACTACCGCACGCCGGTGAAGAACCTGCTCCTGAGCGGTCACTGGGCCGAGTACGGCGGCGGCGTGCCCCTCGCGACCAGGGCCGGCACCAACGCCGCGCTCCTGGTGCTCAAGCAGGAAGACCGGCGAGCCTTCAGGGAGCTGGTGCAGGTGACGGATCGTCCCTTTCCCTGACCGTCTACCGGGCGACACGGGCGTGACACAGCAGTGAGTCACGTTGTTGGGGCCCGACCGCGGACGGTCGGAACGGAGACGAGAGATGCCCGAGACCAAGAAGACCGCCACCCCGGCGAAGAAGACCGCGCGCAAGACCCCTGCCCGCAAGAAGACCCCTGCCAAGGCGGCCGCCCCGAAGCGGGCCACGGCCCGCAAGAGCACCCGCAAGTCGGTGAGGAAGAAGGCCGTCGCGGCCCCGCCCACCACCGATCAGATCGCAACTCGCGCCTACTTCTTGTGGCAGGCGGGTGGCCAGGACCCCGTCGCGAACTGGCTCGCGGCGGAGCAGCAGCTGTCGGCCGGCCTGTAGGGCCTGCCGAGAGAGGGCCGGCGGGTAGACTGGGGCCATGACGGCACCGACCCGCCGGCTCATCTTGATGCGGCACGCCAAGAGCGCCTGGAAGGACCAGGGCCTCACCGACCACGAGCGGCCCCTGAACGCCCGGGGCCGCCGCGACGCGCCCCACATGGCCGACGCCCTGCGCAGCCTGGGCTGGATCCCGGACGTGGTGGTCTCCAGCTCGGCGAACCGGACCCGCCAGACCTGGGCCCGCATGGAGGGCGCCTTCGACGGCGAGATCCCGGCGCTGTTCCTGGACAGTCTGTACCTGGCCGGCCTCGGGGCGCTGCAGGGCGCCGCGCGGGACTGGGACGACCGGTGGCGCACGATCCTGTGCCTCGGGCACAACCCCGGCTGGGAGCACGCCGCGGCCGTGCTCTCCGGCGTGTCGAACAGCATGACCACGGCCAACGCAGCGCTGCTCGAGCGCGCGGCTGCGCCCTGGAGCGAAGCCCTCGAGGCCTCCTGGGAGCTGGTGGCCTTCCTGCGTCCCAGGGAGCTCTGAGTGCGCACCGCCTTCGTCTTCACCGGTGGTGCGAGCCTGGGCGCGGTGCACGTGGGCATGCTCAAGGCCCTGCGGGCCGAAGGGGTGCATGCGGACCTGGTCGTGGGCGCCTCGGCGGGCAGCGTGAACGCGGTGGGCTACGCCGCGGGGCCTGACCGGGACGCGGCGGTGGACTTCCTGGAGCGGGTCTGGTGCGACATCGAGCGCAAGGAACTGGTCCAGTGGGACCCGGGCCAGGTCCTGGAGCTGCTGAGCGGGAGCCGGAACCACGTCTTCGAGGTCGACCGCCTGCGAGCCCTGATGGTCCGCCACGCCCCGGTGGAGCGGCTCGAGCAGACCGCGATTCCCTGCCACCTGGTCGCGACCGACGTGCGGTCGGGCCAGGAGATCATCCTGCGGCGAGGTCCCGCGCTGGACGCGGTGATGGCCAGCGCGGCGATCCCGGCGATCTGGCCCCCGGTGCCCTGGGGGGACCGCCTGCTCATGGACGGCGGCATCGGCAGTCACGCACCGGTCAGCGAGGCCATCGCCGGAGGTGCCGAGCGCATCCTGGTGCTGCCCTCGGGCTACTCCTGTCGCCTGGGCACCCTTCCCCAGACCCCTCTCGAGATGCTGGTCCACGCGCTGATCATCAGCCAGGTGCGCCAGCTGATCACCGAGCTCGACACCTACGACGGCCAGGTGCCGATCCACGTGGTGCCGCCTCCGTGCCCGATCGACGTCAAGGCCTACGACTTCTCCCAGGCGCCGCGGCTGATCGCTGCGGCGGAGCGGGGGGCTCGGGGCTGGCTGTCGTCGGGGGGGCTGGAGTCGACGGCGCTGCCGTCCCTGAGCGCCCGGTCTACAGGCTCTCCAGGTACGCGACCAGGTCGGCCTTCTCCGCCTCGCTGAGCGAGCTGGTGTCGCCCATCGAGCCGTCCTCGAGCTTGTCGATCAGCTGCTCCAGGGTGCGCATCGACCCGTCGTGCAGGTACGGCGCCGTGGCGGCGATGCCGCGCAGGGCGGGGGTGTTGACCGCCTGCAGGCCATAGAGCTCGTGGAAGGCGTTGTCGGTGCCTTCGGGACCGGTGTGGCAGTCGCCGCAGCCGACCTCTTCCCGATGGAAGATCTCGGCGCCGCGGGCGATGGCGTCGCGGTCGAGCTTCGCCGTGGAGATGTCCACGTGGCGGGTGCTGTTGACGAAGGCGTCGATGCGTGCGGCGTCTTCGGGGTAGAGGTCGTCGCCGCCCATGCGGTCCTGGCTCGTGGCCATGGCCTCGTCTGCGACGCTCTCGACGTCGTTGACCCAGGTGACCGGCTCGGTGAGCGAGATGTCGCCGGCCAGGGAAGGGGTCTGGCGCACGCCTTCCACGAAGGTCCAGGTGAGGCCGTCGTTGCGGACCTCGAAGTGGCAGGTGGCGCAGCTCACGCCGGCCCCCGGGTGGGACATCCGGCTGTCGACGGCGCTGAAGAACAGCCGGCGGCCGTACTCGAGGTCGTCGCCCAGGGTCTCGCTGGTGAGCGCGACGCCGTCCTGGGTCTGGTAGGTGCTCTGCTCGGCGAAGCCGACGTCGTCGAACTGGGCCAGCTCGGCCAGGGCCACGTTGGCCAGCAGATCGCCCACCGTGCGGTCGAGGAAGCTGTGGACGTAGGCGGTGTCCTCGTCGGTGAACAGGACCGTGCGCGGGCCCTGGTCGGTGACGATGAAGGTCGAGGCCACGCTGGTGAACTGGCCGCGCGTGGCGGGCACGTCGTCGAAGTCCTCGCCGTCGAGGCCACGGCGCACGCTGCGGGTGCTGGCGGCCACCACCACGCGGGAGCCCTCCATCGAGGCCAACATGGCGGCGCCGTCGGGGGAGAAGGTCACGCTGGCGACGTAGCTGCGCACGTTCTGGCCGAAGCTGTCGCCCGGCACATCGGCCGGACCGACCAGCAGGCTGGCCTCGGCGAGGTCTTCGTCGGGCAGGCCACCGGGACTCAGCGGGAAGGTGACGATGCTGGGGTTGAAGCGGGAGACATCGCTGGTGGTGGCACCGGCGCCGTAGCCCGACGAGAGATCCGGGGTGCTGTCCGGCTCGGGCTCGCCCACAGGGCTCAGGTTGTCGACATACAGGACCGGTACGCCGAGCAGATCGCCGTCGCTGGTGATCGCCAGGTCGCCGGTGATGCGGGGCGCGAGCACGCGCTCCTGGCCGGTGTTGGGGTCGCTGCCGAGCATCTCGGGCAGGTCCAGCTCGGCGACCGTGTTCTCCCGCAGGTCGATCCAGGTGAGGGTGCCCCTGTAGCCGGAGCCCACGAACAGGGCCTGCTTGTCGGGGTGTAGGGCGAGGAAGCGGGGCTCGTCGCTCACGGTCCAGCTGCGGCGGACGCCGAGGTCGGCGGGATCCAGCTCCTGGACCTCGTTCTCCTGGGAGAGGGCCACGAACAGGGCCAGGCCGTCCTCGGAGGCCACGATGCCGACCGGCTCGGCGCCGGTGTCGACCACCTGATCCAGGCGGAGGGTGTCGCCGTCGAGGGTCACGACCGCGATGCCGCGTTCCCCGCGCAGGGTCACGTAGTAGGTGTCGTCGATGCGAGCGATCCGGCTGGGCTCGGCACCCACGGCCAGCTGCTGGACCGTCTCGCTCTCGAGATCGAGCAGGGACAGGGTGCCCAGGGCCTCGTTGACCGCCAGGACGGCGGTGCCGTCGCCGGCGGCGACAGCGGTGCCGCTGCCGGTGGGGAAGGTCTCGTCGGTCAGGCCGCCGCAGGGGGCCACCAGGAAGGGAATTGTCAGCCAACTGGCGTAGAAGAGCTCGCGCTGGCCGAGCCGCTCGCTCAGGCCGCGAAGGACCGGAAGGTCACGCATGGGAAGGTCTCCTCCCGCTGCCCTGACGGGAACCTATCCGACACTACCTGGCCTCCGCCTCGGCTGTGACGAGAAAGATCGGTCCGGCTACTCGATCACCAGGCGCACGGGGCCACCGGTGTGGCCCCAGGAGATGGCGAAGTCGAGGGCGCCGGGTCCGGCTCGGGCCCGCTCCAGGGGGCCTGCACGACCCGGGTCTCGGTGCCGTGGAACCGGCTGAAGGGCGCCTCCCAGGTGTCGGGGAGCTCCCTGGCGAGCAGCTCGGCGAAGGACGCCACGGCTACAGCAGCGCCATGTCGATGGCCTGCCGTAGGATCAGGTCGAAGCGCCGCCGCGTGGCCCGGAGCAGCTGGCTGTCTTCGACGTCCAGGATGCGCACCCCTCCTCTCGCGTCCGGGATCGGCCAGCCGTGGTCGGACCTGAGTCCAGCTGGGACGTGCGCCCCGTCGAGGCCCGCCCTGCCCCGACGCCTGGGTGCCGCGGGGCTGGGTGGAGGGGGCGACGAGAGAGGCCTTGGGGGCTGCTCGATCACGTGGGTTGTGCTTTGATCGGGGCGCTGCAGTCAGACTGGGGACGGATGAAGCACGGCTCACCGCACACGGTGCTGTTCGATCTGCACCTGACGGAGCGGTCCGGGACGGTGAAGATCCTGTCCGATCGCACCCGCGCCGAGCTGCACATCCGCCACCGACAGATCCTCTCCGTCGACGCGGTGCCGAACCTGCTCGAAGGCCTGGCGCCCCGCTTTCCCGAAGGCATCGCGCTCGAAGGCGGCCTGAGCTCGGCGCTGCCCCTGGCGATCAACGCAGGTGTGCCGGTCGACGACGTGCTCATGGTGGCCTGCCGGGGCCTGGGCAGCTTCCTGGCGCGGCTGATCGGTGAGGGCGCCACCGCCTGGGTGGAGCCGCTCCGGCCCGAGGCCGACCTGGGCCTCACCCTGCCGCTGCCGCTGATGGACGTGATCGTGCGGGGCATGCGCACCATGCGCTCGCCGGAGCTGGTGGCGCTGGAGCTGGCGGCCGATCTGGACAAGCCGCTCATCGTGGACACCGTCGACGACGCGGTGCTCGAAGACCTGGATGGCTCCGCCCTGGACTGCGTGCGCCGCTGCCGGTCCTTCAGTCGGCTGCGTGATGCCGTGGACAGCCTGAAGCACGCGCGCCGGGGCCAGGTGCGGGAATTCTGGTGGTCTCTGGATCTGCTGCTCCAGCTCGAACTCATCGAGATCCGCGGCAGCCGGCGGTCCGAGATCGTGTCCCAGTCCCGGGCCGCACCGCCGGTGGCGGACCAGGGGCCACCCAAGCCCCCGGCCTTCCTCTCGGACTTCGACGAGGGCGAGGGCGACGAGGACGAAGACGGCCCTCCGGCCCCGCCGGCGTTCCTGCTGGAGCTCGAGCGGCAGTACCAGTCGGTGGACATCCAGCTCGATGGCCAGTGGTCGGGCACCGCCAGCGAGCACGACGAAGCCTCGCCGCCGAGCCTGCCCCCAGCGGCACCCGCCCCGGCCGTGGAGCCGCCCCAGGAGTTCGAGCCGGTGGTGTCCACCTCGGAGCACCTGGCGTCCGAGCGCCCGGCCCCCGACCCTCCGGGACCGACCGCGGACGAAGAAGGCTCGTTCCACTTCGGCGCCGACGTGGTCGAAGCGCTCACCCACCAGCCCTCGCAGCTGGAGGACTTCGTCCCGGAGCCGGCGGAGCCGGCGTCGCAGCCCCCGGAGCCGAGCGAGCCCCCGTCGGAGTCGGAGGAGCTGCTGCCGCCTTCGTCGGGCGTGGCCAGCGACGACTACTTCGAAGCCGGGCTGAGCCAGTCCGAGGTGGAGTCGGTCGCGCCCGAGGCGCCGACGCCGGTGGTGCTGGGGCTGGCCGGCTCGGCACCGCAGGAGGCCGCGGGCGAGGGTCCCGGCTCTGACCAGCCGTCGGTGTCGGAGGCGAGCGTGGCTTCCGAGGGGCCGATCTCCGAGGTGGATCCCGCTGCGGTCGAGCAGGTCGGCATGGCGCCGGTGTTGATCCAGCTCGGAGCCTCGGAGTCGTCGGTCGACCAGGAGGCGCCGATCGAGGAGGCGGAGCCGGAGCCCGTGGTGGAGTCGGTGCCTGGAGAAGAACCGGAGGCGGAGCCCGAGCCCGAGCCCGAGCCCGAGCCCGAAGAGGAACCCGGGCCGGACCTGCCGGAGGCCATCTCCGTCGGCGAGGAGGACGCGGTCGAGGCCCTGGAGGCCATCTCCGTCGGCGAGGAGGACGCGGTCGAGGCCCTGGAGGCCATCTCCGTCGGAGAAGAGGAGCCCCTGGAGGTCGAGCCGGACCCGGACCCGGAGGCCGGTCGTCGCTGCGGAGCCCGAGCGGGCCCGGAGCCTCTGGGACCGCCTGCGCTCCCTGCTGGGCAGCCCGGAGTCGGAGGGCGAGTCAGCGCCTGCGCCGGTCCCCGCCGCTGCGCCGCCGGCGGAGCCGGCCCCGACCGAGGAGCTCCCCGCGGACACCACCGAGCTGTACACGGCCATCGACACCAGCGCCCTCGAGCCCTTGGCCGACGACCTGGTCGAGGCGCTGGCCACCGACGAGCTGCCCACCGAGCTCGCGGGCGGCAGCCCGGTCTTCCAGGTGGGCTTCCTCAGTGACAGCGCAGCCATCGAAGAGGCGCTCGACTCGGTGGTGAGCGAGGTCTCCGTCGACACCGCCCCGCCGCCGAGCGGCGGGACCTCTGTGCGGGAGGCCCCCCGCAACGCCTTCGTCGCCCACGTGCGGGTCCGACCGTTCCTGGCGCCGGCCTGGCGCTCGGTGCCGCCGGGGCACCTGAGCGAAGTGGAATTGCGCGGCTACCTGTCCCGGCGGCGAAGCGAGAATCCGCTGGAGAACCTGGGCTACGGCCCCCAGGAGTCCACGGCCTACCTCTCCCTGGAGGACCTGCTCAGTCGGGTCGAGCGCATCGTGCCCCACTGCGACCCCAGCGCCTACCCCGCCGGCAGTGTGCGCCAGGCCGCCCGGGAGCTCGGGGAGCGCGTGCTGGAGCTCCAGAACGCCCTCGCCCACCCGGCCCAGCTGGCCCAGCACCTCCAGGCGCTCCGGGAGCTCGCGACTCCTCCCCGGGGTTCGAAGCAGGTGCGTGGCATGGCGTCGGAGCACTTCACCGAGGCCCAGGCCTTTGCCTCGGTGGGTGACTGGTCGGCGGCCATGGAGGCCATCCGCCGCGCGGGCTTCCTGGACCCGGGCAATCCCCAGATGCCCGTCTTCGAGGTGGCCTGTCTCGTCGCGCTGGATCGCCTGCCCCTGGCCGACGCCCTGGTGAACCTGGACAGCTTCGTCTGCCCCGATGACCGCAGCGAAGCCCGGGTGCACCTGGTCGCTGGGCACCTGCTCTACCGGGCGGGGCAGTTGGTCGAGGCCGACAACCGGCTCACCCGCGTCCAGAAGCTCGACAGCACCTTCGACGTGACCCACGCCTGGATGAGTCAGTCCCCCGGGCCGGAGACCACGGCGCTGTCGGAGGTGCTGGTCAACCAGTTCTCTCCGCTGGAGTAGGTCACCGCGGTCAGGCGGGCCCAGTGGTCGCCGCGGTCAGGGCCGGAGCCGCCGGAGCCGGTCCATCAGCTCGTCCAGCCCGGTCTCCCGATAGAGCGGGAAGTCCGCGTAGGACCGCCGGTCGCCCGGCTGGCGGGGCAGCAGCACGCTGGCGCCGCTGAGGATGCGGCCGTCCAGCGGGTGGATGTCGGAGACCTGGTGGGTGAGCACCACCTCGCGGTCCCACCACACCCTCAGCGCGGCCAGGGCCGTGGTGTCCAGCCCGTTCTCCACGTGGAGGAGCCCGAGCAGGCCGAACAGGTCGAGGTAGCGCTCGCCGCCGATCGCCCAGACCGGCCCGGGGCCGCCGGTCCAGCGCAGCTCGTCGAGGGCCAGCAGGGGCGCGAGGACCGGCTGGAGTCGGCCCGGCAGGTCCAGCAGCCCCGGTCCGCTGGCCACGGTGTAGGTCCGGTACATGTCGGAGCGGTCGTGTCGCACCATCGCCGCGCCCAGGGTGGCGGCGTCCCAGGTGGGGCTTGCGCTCAGCTCGCCCAGGGCGTTCGGGTAGTAGAAGTTCGGGGCGCCGATCAAGGCTTCGCTGGCCACCACCACGGCGGTGCTCGGGGCGAAGGCGTGCAGGGTCTCGACGCTCGCCTTGCCACACTGCTGGAGGAAGACCAGGTCCAGGTCGGTGGCATGCCGCGCGTCCCAGGCGGCCAGGGTCTGGGCGACGTGGCGGGGGTCCAGCCACCGCTCGCCGGACTGCAGGTCCACGGACATCTCGCCCAGGCGGCCGCCGTGGTCGAGGAACACCACCCCGGTGCGGGCGGCCGGGTGGGCGGTCGCGACGAAGTCGAGCTCCCGTAGCAGCACGCCCAGGTCCGCACTGCCCTCGACGCCCGGCAGCGCGGTGTGGGTCCGACCCTGGTCGGTGATCACGACCCGCTCCATGCCGCCGGGGCCTTCCCGGTCGATGTGCACGGTGACGACCACTTCGGGGGTCTGGACGCCGTCCTCGAGCATCTCCAGGATCGGCTCGACCAGTGGGCTCAGGTCGTTGTCGTAGGACATCCAGTACACGAGCACCCGCTCCACGGGGGCCACGGCCTCGGCCGGGGAACAGCCGGTCAGGGCAGGCAGCAGCAGGGGCGCCAGAGCTCGCATGGCCTCAGGCTATATGCTCCGGCGATGGTCGGGTTGTGGTGGCTGGCGTGCGCGGACCTGTCGGGGACCTCGACCGGGACCGCGGTGGCCGTCGGGGATGGCGAAGCGTGGACCTTCGCCGACACGGACGACGACGGGGTGACGACGCGGCTCGGCGTCGTGCTCGAGGTCGACGCCCTGCAGGGGCTGCCGACGGCGGACACGGAGTGGGTCCTGGCGCTGCCGGACGGGCTGGACCTGGCGCCGTTCGACCACGTGGGGTTGGGCTGGCTGCCGGTGGGCCACGATCCGCTGGGGATCTGGGACGAGCCCCACTTCGACGTCCACTTCTTCCTGGTGAGCGAGACGGAGCGAGCGGCGATCGACATCGACGACGAGCGCATCACCGCCGAGCCTCCGCCGGAGACGGTGCCGCCGGGCTACTCGCTGGCGCCCGGCAGTGCGGTGGCGGGCCAGGGCAGCCACTGGGTGGACATCACCACGGGGGAGTGGGCGGGCGAGCCGTTCACGGGCTCGCTGGTGTTCGGCAGCTGGGACGCGACCTGGACCTTCTTCGAGCCGATGATCACCTGGTCCGCGCTGGTGGCCGGCAGCGAGCTGACCGGCGAGGTGCCCTGGCCCGAGACCTGGCAGGCGCCAGGGCGCTACCCGAGGGCCTGGTCGGTGGCCGAGGGGGAGCGGGGGCTGGACATCGCCCTGGACGGACTCGAGTGAGTCGCCCACGGCCTGGCCGAGTAGGATGCGCGGGTGACGCCCGAGCGTGAGGCCATCGACCGCGGCTGGTTCTACGTGGTGGAGCCGGAGGGTGGTCGTCACGCGCCAGAGGCCCGCAGGCTCGCGGCCGGAGACGGTCGGGTGTTGACCCGGCGCCTGCACGGGCACCGGGGTCGGGTCTGGCTTCGGGACGACAGCGGAGCCGGCCTGGCGCGGGCCAGCTGGGTTCGAGCAGCCAGTGCCGTGGGACGCGCGTGCACCGGGACGGTGGCCGTGCGCCTGGGGCCGGCGGGCACCCGGGAGGGCTGGCGAGACGGTGTGCTCCAGCTGGATGGACCGGCCATCGCTGCGGCGCCGTCCCACCACCCGGTCGAAGCGCGGGTGGCCACGCTGGTGGGCCAGGCGCCGGTCCCGTGGCAGCCCGGGGGGGTGCTGCCCGCCGTGCCGACTCCCCGAGTCCTGTTCTTCGAGTCGCTGATGAACACGGACCAGCCCCACAACGACCGGGAGCTGTCCCAGGGCGTGCTGCACATGGCCGCGCCTCTGGCGGACCTGGACACCGAGGTGGTGCTGGCGAACGTGAAGATGTCCATCACGGGCACCGAGCGGCCGGTCCAGGGCCTGGCGTCCCTCGACGCGGCGCTGGCCGGTGGTCCGGTGGGGCTGGTCTGCATCACTCTGCTGGAGGGCTACTTCCACGGGGTCCGG
>CAYFPX010000003.1:0-2471 GCA_964344945.1 uncultured Enterobacterales bacterium | reverse complement strand
ACACGTGCCGGCCCTGGTGCGGATCCTGGGCGACACAGCGGTGGACGATCCCTTCACCGACGCCCAGCGCGGGGCCCTGCTGGCTCTGGACGGCGTGCTCTCGTTCGGTGAAGGTGAGCTGCTGTCGGCGAACACCGCCGCGGTCGCCGAAGTGGACGATCTGGACCGGGTCGCCCTGGATCTGTCCCACCTCCAGGCGCGTCACATCGAAGGGGGCATCGAGCTGGCGACGAGCCGGGGCTGCATCCACAAGTGCACCTTCTGTTCGATCCTGGGGCGGGAGAGCTACCAGGCCCGCAGCGCTGGCAGCGTGTTCGGGGTGTTCGGCGACTACGAGGCGCGCTTCGCCGAGCTGTTCGGCGACGAAGTGCCACCGAACGCTCACCGGGTCCACATCTGTGACGACGACTTCGCCTGTGATCGAGACCGGGCGCTCGCCTTCTTCCGCTCGCTTCGGAACACCCCGTTCCGACTGAGTTCGGTCCAGGTCTCCGTGGCGGATCTGTTCAGGCCCGACGGTCAGCCCGACACCGAGCTGCTGGACGCCGTGGACCCCGCTTGCTTCGCCGACGCCGGTCGGGTCTTCCCGCCCCGGGACTTCGTGTCCGACTTCCGCTCGCGAACCTGGAGCGCGTTTCTGCAGCTCGGGGTAGAGACCTTCTCCGACCGGGAGCTGGCGCGGCTGGGCAAGGGCTACAGCCGCGAGCAGGTGCGCACCATCGCGGCCGCCCTGGCCCGGCGGCGCCTGCACTGGGACGCGTACCTGATCCTGAGCAATGCCGACACCTCGGCCGACGACCTCATCGACAGCCTGGAGGAGCTGAGCCGGCTCAAGCTGCGCTTCCCGGTCTGGTTTCACGTGCGCTTTCCGATCGTGCCCCGGCTGGTCTCGTACTTCACGGCCGCCAGTCACCGGCGCCACCTGCGTCGGGGTCGGTCCGAAGCGATGGTCCTGCGCGACCTGGCGCGGGTGCCCGGACACCCGGAGCTGGACTACCCGTTCGTGCAGCACGACCGGTCAGACGACGCCTGGGTCCGGGCGGCCCTGCCGGCGGGCGATGGCGCGACGTTCTTCACGGACGAGGGTCGGTACACCGGGAGCCTGGAGGCTCTGGGCGCACTCTGGGTCGAGCGACTGCCGGGGCTGGACGGCGACGAGCGCCTGCGCGGCGAGGCCCTGGTGCGGCGCCTCGACGACCTGCCTCGCCGGCTTGCGTTCGAGTGGTTGCGGGAGGCCCGCGAGGGAACCCGGAACCCCGACGGGGGCGTGCCCGGCTGGCCCGGTCTGCGCCCGGACCCCGAGGCGGCGCTGCAGGCCGTGCAGGAGGTGGTGGGTCCGACCGACGACTGGCTCCGTGCCTTCGAGCGGTACAGCCACCAGACCACGCCACGGCTGGTGGTGATCCCGACCTGGCAGTGTGAGCTGCGCTGCCGCTACTGCTTCATCCCCAAGCAGGACGGTCGGGTGATGACGGCCGAGACCCTGGACCGGTCGGTGGAGCTGCTGCTCTCCAGCCAGCGCGACGAGCTGATCCTGCAGTTCTTCGGCGGCGAGGCCCTGGTGGAGTGGGGCCTGGTCCAGCGCGCGGTCGAGCGGGGCACCCGCCGGGCCCGCGAGCGGGGCAAGCAGCTGACCTTCATCCTGTCGAGCAACGGGTTCTCCCTGGACGCCGAGAGGCTCGCCTGGCTGCGAGAGCGGCCGGTGAAGCTGGAGCTCAGCCTCGATGGGGCGCCCGACCTCCAGAACCGCTTCCGCCGGTCCCTGGAGCGGGGCAAGGACAGCTACACCGAGGGCATCGCTCGCAGGGCCGAGCCCATCCTCGACAGCGGTCTGCCCTACGACGTGATCATGGTGGTGCACCCGGAGAACGCCGACCGGGTGGCCGAGAGCTTCTTCCACATCGCCGCCCTCGGCTTCCGGCGCATCCAGATCAACTTCGCCCTGGGCTACGTGTGGACCCCCGCCCAGCAGCAGGCCTTCGCCCAGGGACTGTTCGCCATCGGCCGCGAGCTGAACGAACGCTGGTCCCGCGGCGACGACCTCGTGTTCGTCAACCTGGAGGGGCGGCCCATGCCCATTCGCCTGAACGGAGAGGTCACGGTCGACTGGGACGGCGCTATCTATGGCGGGAACGGCTTCCTCCACGAGACCGAACACAAGGACCGCTTCCGGGTCGGCCACCTCGACGACCTGGCCTGCTTCGACCGCTACTGGCTCGACGGCCCTTCGAACGACTACCTGCTCCAGTGGTCCTATCCCGACGAGGTCACCACCAACAACCTCAAGGTCGGGGCCATCTTCACCTCGTTTCATCGCTGGATGGCCGAGAACGCGACCACCCGCCGCCCCGGGTAGTCCCACACCAGCGTGTCTCCCTCCCGGGCCACCCGCAGCGTGCCCGTGTGGATGCCGCGGAGGTGGCAGGCCCGGCACAGCGTGACCAGGTTCTCCGGTTCGTCGCTGCCGCCCT
>CAYFPX010000002.1:122343-127983 GCA_964344945.1 uncultured Enterobacterales bacterium | reverse complement strand
ACCTGCTCCCCCTGGCTCAGGCCGAGGGTGTCCTGGAGGGCCTCGGCTCCGCGGGGGCCACACGGGCCCGCCGAAGCAGGTCCTCGCAGTCCTGAGGGCCACCACCCCCGAGCTCGGCGCAGGCGTGGCCGTTCCCCCGCCCGGCCGGGCCGGTGCCCCCCGCTTCCCGGCCGCCGGGCTCGAGGCAGTGCTGGAGGTCGGTCGTCTGCTGGTGTGCCAGGGCCATGCACGGCCCAGGAGCACAGCGGGTGCCAGCTCAGACGCCCTGGAATCTCAAGACCTTGGAGCGAAGGGGGTGTCGAGTCATCGACACCCGTCGACACCCTCCGCTACTCCGCGCAGTACTTCGCGTTCGCGAACAGCTCGCACCCCCCGATCGCCTGGGCCCGGTAGAGGCCATCGTCGGCGTGGGGGAAGCGCAGCCGCCAGACCACCTCCTCGGTCTCCCGGTCCAGCTCGAGCACCTCGCTCCGGGACTCCGGGTTGGCACCGCCGCACTCGTCGCAGTGGCCGCGGGTGATGAGCAGGTGCCCGTTGCCCAGGTCGTCGACGTCGCCCCAGATCGGCTCCTGCCAGCCGGCCTCGGTCCAGGACCAGGTCTGTCGCGCGGTCATGGCCTGCTCGTCCAGGGTCAGCTCCAGGATCCGGCTGCCCGCGGAGCTGGTGCCGTTGTCGTAGAGCAGCAGGCGGTCGCCGTCGAGCTCTGGGGCGTGGGCGGCGGCGAACCAGCCCTGGTTGCCCAGGGGCTCGCCGTCGGCGTCCAGCAGGGTGAAGTCGCCACTGGCGCCCAGGCGCCAGACCACCAGGTCGGTCTCGGGATCCACCCGCAGGATCTGCCGCAGCTCGTACAGGCTCACCAGCACCTGCTCGCCGTCGACGTCGGAGATCGGCACCAGGGCGTTGGCGTGCCAGGGGTCCCGGTCGTCGTCGGGACGCCCCAGCTGGCCGGCGTCCACCGCGACCTGGCTGTCGAAGGCCCAGTCCACAGTCGCCGAGTACAGGCCGATCCGCTCCGCCGAGAAGCCCGTGAAGTCCCCGAGGTCGTCGGTGTTCGGCAGGGTGGCGAGCATCAGCACGTCGTCGTCTTCCAGCAGCTCGACGTGGTGGTGGGGTGACCCTCCCAGGGACGGGTCCGGGCCCACCCACTCGGTGGAGCCGGACAGCCGCAGGATGGTCGGCGGCACTCCCAGGCCACCCCCGGTGAAGATGCGCCCCTCGCCGAGGTACTGGGCGTCCAGGTCGCCGGCGAGGCCTTCGGGCGCGAACCAGGACCAGCGAATGCGGCCGTGGGCGTCGACGATCAGGAGCTTCAGCTGGTTGGGCTCGGCGGTCTTCTCCAGGTGGGCCACCAGGGTGTAGGCGCCCGTTCGACGAGACTCGTCGTGCTCGTCGACCGAGGTGTCCGGCAGGTGCTCGGAGCCCTCCGCCGTGCGCAGGGCGACGGTCTCGCCGACGGCGAGCGAGGTCAACTCGCACGAGTAGTCCCGGTCCGCGAGCAGCCCGTAGAGATCGACCTCGTGACACAGCGCGTCGCCGCTGGTGACGACGTGGACCTCGTCGCTGTCGGTGTCCAGGGTGCAGGCGACCTCGAGGGGCGCGCTGGCGCTGAGCTTGGCGCTGAAGGAGACGTGGTGGGGCGAGGCGTTGTCAGCAAAGACATCGACACCGAGGAAGCCGAACTCCTGGTTCACGTCGCCGTGGTCGCAGGTGACGTCGTCGGTGCCCGTGCCCGAGTCAGAGGGGCTGGTGCCGGAGCAGGCGAGGAGGGGAAGGAGCCAGGGCATGGGACCGGAGGATAGCCCCGGTCATCGGCGGTCCTCCTCCACACAGGGCACGCCGAGCACCGGGCCGACCCGCGGGTCGCTGTCGTCGCAGTCACCGGGCACCAGCCACCAGTCGTCGCCCGGCGGCTCACACGCCACGACGCCGGCCTGGCTGGCGTCGCCGGCCAGGTCCCGATCCCGGTCCGGCCAGAACGTCCAACCGTCGACCGGGGCCTCGTCGATCCAGCCGTCACCGTCGTCGTCCAGGCCGTTGCACAGCTCGGGAGGCACGCCCTCGTCGACCGCGCCATCGCAGTCGTCGTCCAGGCCGTTGTGGCGCTCGGTGACCCCCGGCCAGGTGTCGGGGTCGCTGTCGTTGCAGTCCCGGTCGTTGCCGACGGCGTCGTCGGGGCGAGGGTACCCGGTGACAGGGGAGGCGGGGTCGCCGTAGCCATCGCCGTCCGCGTCCCGGAAGCCCGTGAACCCGACCTCCGGGGGAGGTGCGGTGTCGACGGCGGTGTCCTCGGCCGGAGTGGCACAGGCGGAGAAGGAGAACATCAGGCGGAGGAGGGTGATGCGCGGCATGGAAGGGCTCCGAGCAGTGGTTCGCTCGACCCTCAAGCACGAGCCACACCAGCCCGGACCCCGTCACAAGCTCCTGAAATCACTCAGGACAGACCCTCGAACCCCCTGGGTGTCCGTCGAAGTGTCGACACCCGCCGTCAGGCTGTCGACACCTGGGTCGCCAGCCGCCGGCCGGCCTCTCGGGCGACCTCGACGAACCAGGCCGCGCCTGTGGCCAGGGCCTGCTCGTCGAAGTCGAAGCGGCTGGAGTGTGCCGGGAAGCCCTCGCGGCCCAGGACCTGGGCCCCGAAGCGGATGTAGCAGCCCGGCACGTGGTCCAGGAAGAAGGCGAAGTCCTCGCCGCCCATGTTGGCGAAGACCAGCGGGACCACGCGCTCGGCGCCGACCACGGCCTCCGCAGCGTCTCGGGCGATGGCGGTGGGCAGCGGCTGGTTGTGCAGCGGCGGCGTGCCGGTGCGCAGGGCCACGTCCACCGCCGCGCCATGGAGCTCACCGACGGAGCGGGCGATGCGCTCGACGGCCTGACGCAGCTGCTCCCGCACGTGAGGCTCTTGCGCCCGGATGGTGCCTTCGATGCGAGCACGACCGGCGATGACGTTCGGGGCCTGACCGGCCTGGAAGCTGCCGACAGTCACCACGCTGGGGTGGGCCGGGTTGATCTCGCGGCTCACGATGGTCTGGATGGCCATGACCATCAGGCTGCCGACCACGATGGCGTCGATGCTGTCGTGGGGCCGGGCGCCGTGGGCGTCCTGGCCGTGGATGTCGATGTGGAAGGTGTCGGTGGAGGCGTTGACCGCGCCGTCGGTGACCACCAGCAGGCCGGCCTCGTAGTGCCGGTCTACATGGCCGCCGAAGATCAGGCCGACCCCGTCCAGGCACCCGGCTTCGATCATCGCCTTGGCGCCGGCGGCCTTCTCCTCGGCCGGCTGCCAGAGCAGGCGGACCGGGGCGGTGAGCCGCTCGTCGGCGAGCATGGCGGCGGCACCCAGCAGCATGGCGCTGTGGCCGTCGTGGCCGCAAGCGTGCATCACGCCGTCGTGGACCGACGCGAAGGGCAGGCCGGTCTCCTCCTGGATGGGCAGGGCGTCGGTGTCGGCCCGCAGCGCGACGATCGGGACGCCCTCGGGGCCCGGCAGGTCCGCGACCAGTCCGGTGCCCGCGACGCGCCGACAGGGGATGCCCATGCGACCGAGCTCGGCCTCCAGGGCCTCGACCGTGCGGTGCTCCCCCCAGGAGAGCTCCGGGTGCCGATGCAGGTCCCGCCGCACGCGGACCATCTCGTCGAAGACCAGTGCAGGAACGGGCAGGGCGGCGGACAAGCCCCAGGATCCTATCAACGGGCTACCCTCGCGCCATGCCCCTGACCCCCGGCATCCACCACTGGACCCCTGCGCTGGCCCTGCACGTCTTCGACGCGCCCGAGCCCGGCCCCACCGCGCTGATCCAGGCCGCCATCCACGGCGACGAGATCGCGGGACCGCACGCGCTCTACGAAGCGCTGGAGGACGGCCTGGCGCCCCACCGAGGCCGGCTGATCGTGGTGCCGGTGATGAACCCCCCGGCCTACCGGGCCCGGGAGCGGGCGGCCCCCGGGGGACTGGACCTGAACCGTTGCTTCCCCGGCGCAGCCGACGCACCGGAGCGCGAGCGCCGCCTGGCCCGCCGCTTCATGGACCTTGTCCTCGACGAACAGCCCGCCCTGGTCGCGACCCTGCACGAGTCGAAGAAGCGCTACGACCCCAACGTCGTGCCGAGCTTCGGCCAGACCCTGGTGTACGGGGTCAAGCCGATGCCCCCGGTGATCGGTCGGGTCATCGACCAGCTCAACGCCCAGTTCTCCAGCGACGAGGAGCACTGGGCGCCGCTCTACTACCCGGTCGCCACCAGCAGCACCGAGGTCATCGTGGACGCCGTGGGCTGCGTGGGGATCTGCGTCGAGACCTGGATGGGCTTCGAGGAGCAGCACCGGATCGAGATGCAGAAGGCTGTGGTGCAGCGGCTGTTGGAGGACTTCGGGCTGGTCGGGTGAGTCCGTTGCTGCTGGAGACAGGGGACCGAGTCCCCTGTCTCAGAAGTTCGTGAGGCAATCACGCAGCCATCGTCGCGCCTGGTGGCCCTTCGGGGAGCGCTACGCAGAGATCGCGCGGAACCGGGCGCTCTGGAGGAGCCTCAGCCCTCGTCGCACTCCTCGTCCTCTTCGATCAGCCACTGCTGACGTCGGGCACGGACGGGTCGTCGAGGCCGGCGTGATCACCGGGTGGTCCGGCGGCCCTGTGCCTGGCGCCCCAGGAGCGGCTGCACGTTTCCTGGGAGAGCGAGGTCGACGCGGTCCTGAGCGACCTGGCGCCGGGGCACCGGGACCTGCGCGAGCGGTTGCAGCGGGTGGACGTGTGGCACTGGGGGCACGGGACGGTGGTGCCCGGGGTGGGGCTGCACCAGGGGGTGGGGCTGGCTGCCCTCGCCGAGCCGGTCGGCCGCGTGCACTTCGCCCACACGGACCTGAGCGGGCTGAGCCTGTTCGAGGAGGCCAGCTGGCACGGGGTCCGGGCGGCGGAGGAGGTGCTCAGTCGGCGGGGGATGGTGGGGGAGTCGGTGCTGTGAGGGGGACGCGGGTGTCGTAGTCGCCGTCGAGGCGGTCGTCGTAGAAGGTCTGGTCGCCGAGGCTGTGGAGGTGGTGGCCGGTGCCACCACGCCCAATGACCCGGGCCAGACTTGACCCAGTGTCAAGTTCGGCCGACCTCATGGCGGTGACCGGGCGCGAACTTGACACTCAATCAAGTTCGCGGCGGGTCATGTGGTGCCTGTCCTGGTGGAGGCGGCCGAGGTGCCCGCGGGTCGGATTGTCGCGCCGGTCTCGGTCATGGACCTGGCGTCCACGGTCACCGCACCCACACCGAGCTCCCACCCACCCTGCAGTCCGTGGTGTAGCAGTTGCTGCTGTTGGTGTGGTTCACCCCCGCCGGGTTGCAGGGGTAGTTGCCGGCGGAGCGGGTCTCGACGTCCAGGTAGCCGAGGGCGAGCATGGAGTTGTCGTAGGTCTCCCAGTCGTCCTGGCCGCTGGGGGTGTCGCCGCGGTCGCAGGGGTCCAGGTCTACGGGCGCCGGGGCCGGGGCGGTGTCTGTGGTTCCGGTCCCGCCCGGGTCTTCTGTGGCCGTGTCCACGAGGGTGCCCGTGTCCGAGCCAGCCGGACCCGGGAAGGGCCGGGTGGCCAGATCGTCTACCACCGCTGGGCCGCTGGAGGGCTCTGTCTACTCCACATAGCCCAGGGGACAGGTGATTTCAGCTGGTT
>CAYFPX010000002.1:120150-122333 GCA_964344945.1 uncultured Enterobacterales bacterium | reverse complement strand
GCCGACGCTAACCTGTTGGAATCACACTCTCGCAGACTACTCCACATAGCCCAACGCCTCCAGCTGCTCCTGCAGCGCCGCGGGGGGCGCCTGCACGGGCAAGGACCCCCCCGGTCGAAGCCAGCTCTCCCCGCGAGCCGGCACCGTGACGTCGAAGAGCTGGGTCAGGGCGCGGCCCGTGTGGTCCGTGGCGGCGTCGATCCCGAGCAGGGCGCACAGGGTGGGGGCCAGGTCTTCGAGCCGCGGCGTGACCCCTGGGGTGGCGCCGGCCTTCGCCCGCCGGCCCCAGCCGACGAGCAGGCCGACGTCTCGGTGGCGGGGATCGAGGACCGGGGTGGTCTCCCCGGCTTCGAAGCCGTGATCGCTCAGCAGCAACAGGGTGGTCGTGGCCGGGTCCACCTGGCCCAGCACCCGAGCGAGGGCGTCGTCGGCGGCGGCGTAGGTGTCTTCGATCCAGCGGATGCCCTCGGCGAGCTGGTCGGGGGTGACCGGGTCCGCGACCCAGGGGAAGTACTTGCCCTCGTCGGAGGCCGGATGGGCCGCGTAGGCCGACCGGCGAGCGTCGGGATCAGCGGTCAGGACGGCGACGGCCTCGGGCACGACGAAGGGCCAGTACAGGTGGCTCAGCTGATCGACCCCCATCCAGTAGGTGGCACCGAAGCGGGCCTCCATCGGGTTGAAGAGCTCCTCGAAGGCCCGCAGGTGGGTCTCGTCGGCGGGCAGGGGGTGGTGGCCGCGGCCGAGGCTGTCGAGCTGCCAGGCCTGGCGCTGGCGGCTGAGCCAGCTGCGCTTGGGGATGAGCTCGCCGACGGGGCCGACCAGGTCCGGCGGCCAGGCGCCGCCCTGGACCCGACGCTTCCGCAGGTCCTTGGGCACCCGCACGTCGGGATCGTAGCGGTCCGGGGTGCGGCGCCAGACCAGGCGCTCCGAGACCAGGGCGCCCCGGACCTCCTCGGCGGGGGAGGTCATGAGCCAGCCGGAGACCACCACCGGCTGGCCGGCTCCAGAGACCCGGTTCCAGATCCGGTCGCTGCGGACGTCGGCCCCGCTGGGGACCCGACCATCGGCGAGGGTCCAGCCGGTGACGCCGTGCTGGTCCGGGGCGTAGCCGCTGGCGAGGGTGGTCCAGATCGCCGGGGACTCGCTCGGGGTCTGGGTGACCAGGTCCGTGACCACCCCCTCGGACCACAGCCGGGCGAAGGCGGGCAGCTCTCCCTGGGCGATGCGGGCCTCGACGTAGCTGCGCTCCAGGCCGTCGACGCCGAAGACGACGACGCGATCGGCGGCAGGGCGATCGCAGGCGAGGAGGAGGAGGGCCAGCACTGCGGCGCAGTGTAGGCCCCCCCCGGAAACTACTCCTGGCAGACCGAGAACTCGTCGACACCGTGGGTGTCGCTCTGGCCGCCGGTTCCAGCGGTCAGTCCGAGCATCACCTCGGAGGCGTCATAGCCCTGGATGTCGTGGTTCAGGTACAGCACCTCGCCCAGGTAGACCTTGACGTTGCCAGCGTCCATCACCACCGTGAGCTCCTGGTAGTCGCGGTCCACCAGCTGCTCGCGGCTGAGCTCCTGGAAGTCGAGCACCTGCATGTCCTCGGTCCGGACCAGCCCGATGAAGGAGTCGCTGGGATCGCCATTGTCGCTGTTGTGGTGGCTGTCCAGAGTGATGGCGTACCCGGACAGGCCGCCCACGCCCAGGCTGCCGCCGCTGCCGCCCACGAGCGTCGGGTCGCTCTCCTCGAGGAAGGCCAGGGAGATGCCGTCGGCGGATCCGTCGTGGTCATCATCGAAGTTGAACAGGAACGACGCGGTCCAGCGCTCGCTGGAGACCCGTTCGACCAGGAACGCGGTCCCGGCCTGGCCTCCCTCCTCGGGGGTCAGGCGGATGTAGCCGTAGGCGCCGCTGTAGAAGATCTGCTCCGCGTCGCCGTTGATCGAGATCACGCTGTCGTCGACGGGGTCGTCGAAGTCGAGGTCGAGCCAGGTGCCGTCCTCGTCGACCTGGCCGTCGTCGTCGTCGTCGAAGCCGTCACAGCCGTCGAGCACGGGGGGTTCGATGACGACGTCGGAATCGGCGTCGGTGTCGGTGTCGGCGTCGGCGCCGGTGTCGGTGTCGGTGTCGGTGTCCGTGTCGGTGTCCGAGTCGGTGTCGGTGTCGGTGTCCGTCTCGATGGCGACACCGCT
>CAYFPX010000002.1:72318-120140 GCA_964344945.1 uncultured Enterobacterales bacterium | reverse complement strand
CGGAAGGCTCTTGGAGGGGGGCATGGCTCTTCTCCTGGGTGGTGGTCACGCGGACCGATTCGCCAGCAGAAGGAGGAGGGCGCCTGTCCCCAGACCCGTGCGGGTCAGCGGGTGAAGCGAGCCAGCCAGGCGAAGCCGTCGGTGTTCCAGCCCTCGGGCCGCACGTGCCCGCGCTCGTGCAGGCAGCGCTTGAGGCTGGTGCCGTCGTCGCAGGCCTGGACCTCGCAGTCCCAGGCGGGATCCTCCGCCGGCACGGCCAGGTCGCAGCGGTCGTGGCTGCGCCACAGATCGAGGTTGTCCTCCATGCCGCCCTGGGTCCAGAGCGCTCCGAAGGAGCGCCCCTCCAAGGGCCAGGTGGTGTCGGCGGTGCCGTGCAGGTGGAGCACGGACAGCGGCGGCCCCTCACAGGTCTCGGGCAACGGCTCGAACCACCCACCGCTGACCGTCAGCAGTCCCGCCCACCGCTCGGTGCCCTGGCAGGCCACCTCGGCCGCGATGCCGGCGCCGATGGAGAAGCCGGTCAGGTAGAGCCGGGACTCGTCGACTGGCCAGCGGGCGCGCACGTCGTCGAGCACGGCCAGGGCGAAGGCCACCTCGTTGCGGCCGGTCACGCCGCCCAGGTTCCAGGTCTCCCCCTCGCCGGCGGGCAGGACCCAGAGCACGCCGCTGTCGCTCCAGCCGTCCCGCTGCGACTGGCGGCCGAGGTTCTTCTCGGGGCTGCCGTTGTGTCCGTGGAACTCGATCACCACCGGCAGAGCAGTCTCGCCGTCCCACCCAGCCGGCTCGGCCGCGATGTAGTAGCCATCACCCACGGCGCAGGTCTCGGCGCTGGCGCAGGTGTCCTCGGCGGGCTGGCAGGCGGTGAGCAGCAGGGCGGTGAGCACCACCCACAGGTCTACACGAACAGGCCGAGCTGTGCAGGCTGGATCGGTGGCGGGTGGGTCGCCTGGGGTGGGGCGCCCCACAGCCAGCCGCCCCGGTCCAGCACAGCCTGCGCCAGAGCCGGGGTCCAGCGGTCCCGGGGGATCCGGATGAGGGCCTCGGGCACCACATCGGCCAGGTGGTGGGGGCCTTCGACCCGCAGCATGGGCCGGGTGTCCAGGTCCTCGAAGTGCCAGAGCACCTCGCGGTCGAGGGTCCACCGGGCGGTGCCCTTGACCTGGTGGCGCTCGCTGAAGGCCGTGCGCTCGGTGCTCCCCGGGTGCACGACCACCGCGTCGCCGACCTCGACCACCTGGCGGGGGTGGATGTGGCCGCACAAGACCCAGCGGCAGCCCGCCGGCAGGTGCTGGGCGCCGACCGTCTCCCGCTGCTGGCCCACCCGGAAGGTCAGTCCCGGGACCCGCACGCCGTCGAAGGACTGGTGGCAGACCAGCAGGTCGGCGCCGGAGCCCCAGGCGGCCCGGGCACCCTGGGCCCAGTCCACGGCGCGGGCCCGATAGGGCACCAGCGCCAGGGCCAGGTCCTGAACGACCAGCCGGGTCGGCTGGTCCACGATGGTCAGGCCCGGCACGTGGGTGGGCAGGTGCCGGCGCAGCCCCCGCCGGTCATGGTTGCCGGCGATGACCACCACCGGAACCCGCCGCGCCAGGGCCACGAGCACCTCGATCGCCTTGCGGGCCCACGCCTTGGGCGGCCGGGAGCGGTTGAAGAAGTCCCCGGAGTGCACCACCAGGTCCACCTCGTCCCACCTCACCGGGTCCACCGCCGCCAGCAGCGCCCGGTGGTGGTCCTGGGCCCGAGACCACCGCGGCGGCCCGCCGCGCACGTACCGCTGCATGCCCAGGTGGGTGTCGGTGAGGTGCAGGAGGCGCATGGGCGCACCCTCACCCGGGCGGGCGCCAGGATCTGACCGGCAGCCCCCGGGTGAACGTTCATCTCCCCGGGCAGCCCCGGGGTGAACATTCGCCGAGCGGCCGAGCGGCCCTGAGAATGCCGACGAAGGAGCCAGTTTCAGCCGTTCGGCGGCCTCCTGGGCGGCCAACCGCCTCAAGGATGAAAGTTCACCCCGGGGCTGCCTGAGGTGACGAACGTTCGACTGGGGGCTGCCCGGAATTCGACGCCTCCCTGTCGCGGATCGGCCTGCGGCGGGGCTGCCAGACCTGGCATGCCCCGTGCCAGGGGGTCCAGGCATGTCACACCATCACGTCTGCCGCGCCGCCGGCCCCTCGCTCCTCTTCCGCACCCACCTCGAGGCCCGGGCCCTCTGGACCCGCCTGCTGCGCGAAGTCCCCGCTCCGATGGCCCTGTGCCTGATGCCCGACCACGTGCACCTCCTCCACGAGCGCAAGGTGCGGGCGCAGTTCGGCCACGCCCTGCGCTCCTATGCCCTGTGGCGCAACGCCCATCGCGGCGGCTCCGGCCCGGTGTTCGGTGAGCAGCCTCCCGCCGAGCCGGTGCCAGGTGCCGTCAAGGAACGCCGCACCGTGCGCTACATCCACCTCAACCCCTGCCGCGCGGGACTGGTGAGCGATCCGCTGGCCTGGCCCTGGTCGACCCACCGGGACAAGGTCGCGCTGGCCAGGCCGGTTCTGCTGGCGCCCCACCCGCGGCCCCACGACTTCCATCGGTACGTCTCGGGGGATCCCACCGTGGCGATCGAAGGCACCCTGCTGCCGGTGGCCGATCTCGGCCTCGGCGCGGACCACGTCGACGCCATCGCGGCGGCCGTGACCGAGCTGCTGCGCGTGCCCTTTGGTTCCCTGTCCCGCCGTGGCCCTGCTCGCACCCTCTGGGTCCGGGCCCTGCGGAGCCTGACCGACATTCCGGCCTCGGTCGTCGCCCGGCACGTGGGCCTGACCAGCCAGGCCGTGCGCCGGGTGCCCGCTCGGAGCACCCCGACGACCCGGCTGGTCGCTCGCCTGGCGCTGGACCCGCGCTTCCCCGGGCTGCTCGATGGGGACCTGCGGCACACCGGCACCTGGCACCACTACCGCCACCGACCGTGACATCCCGGTCGGCATCCAGGAGCGCACACCGCCGCTTCCTGGCGATGCCGTGAGCGGTCAGTCCTTGACCACGTACCGGTACCTGGACCACCCGATCTGCAGCTCGTCGCCTTCCTTGAGCTGGCGCTCGCTGACCTTGCGGTCGTTCACCTTGAGCGTGCCCAGGGGCGTGACCTTCTTCACGTGGTGCGCGGTGCCGGTCCAGCGGACCTCGGCGGCCTGGTTGCCCCAGAAGAAGCCCCGGGCCTCGATGGTCGTGCCCGAGCGACCCACGGTGTGGGTGCCCTCGCCCAGGATCCAGGTGGTCTCCTCGCCCTGGGTCGCCACGAGCGCCCCGCCCTTGGACAGGCGGCTGGACTCCATGAACTTCTTCACCATGTCCGGCGTGAAGCGGTAGGTGGCGTCCTGGACGGCCTTGGTCTCCCGGGCGTGGAAGCGAGGCATGTCCTCGACGAGCTTGCCGTTGTAGACCGGGGCGTTGGCGTCGACCCCGATGAACACGATGCCGTAGCGGCCGATCTGGAAGGTGTCGCCGAAGCTCAGGTCGTGCTCCTTGGCGGCGACTCCGTTGACCACGATGCCGTTCTCGCTGAACAGGTCCTCGAGCACCGCGCCGCCGCGCTTGGCCTTGATGCAGGCGTGGCGGCGGCTCACGGAGACGTTCGGCAGGACGAGGCCGGCGTCTTCCGACCGCCCGATGACCAGCATGCTTCCCCGGTACTCGAACGCCTTGTCGTTCTGTCCGGGTTCCTTGACCACCAGGGTGATCATTCTCCCTCCGACGGCGGCGAGTCTACGTCAGCCGCACCGAGAAGGTCGGTGAGGATCAGGTCCAACCTGGCGTCTTGGGGGCCCCCCCACCCGCGCAGGCTGGCCCGGACCACCCCCTCGGGGTCGACCACGAACACCGCGGGAATGCCCTCCAGGCCGAGCTCGTCGAAGCCGGCCAGGCCGATCCAGCCGTGTGCCAGGCCCTCGGTCGGGTGGTCCGCGAGCCAGTCGGCCTGGGTCGCCGGATCCTCGTCGACGCTGAGGGCGAGGAAGGTCACGCGGTCCGACCAGGCCGCCGCCAGGTCTTCCAGGTGGGGCATCGCCTCCAGGCAGGGCCCGCACCAGGTCGCCCACACGTCCACGACCCGCCAGCCCGGGGTGGCCGACAGGAAGACTGGCTCGCCGCCAGCAAAGAAGGCCAGGTCCGGGAAGCTCTCCCCTTCGTCCGGGCCTCCCCGGACCTCGGGCGGGGCGGCGGGCGATGCCGGAAGGGGCGCAGGAGCCCCTCGCAAGGCGGCGATCCAGCCATCCAGGCCCCCGGGGGCCCAGTGGTTCGCCGCGAAGAGCCCCGCGGCGGTCTGGCGGGCCTCGGCGACCAGGCTCGGCTCCTCGGCCGCCCCGAGGGCCAGCCCCCGCCCCAGGTGGTCCAGGGCCAGGGCGTCCTGGCCCAGGGCGGCGTAGACCAGCCCCAGGTGCAGGTGCTGGATGCCGGAGTCGCCGCCGACCATCAGCAAGGCACGCTCGAGGGTCTGGGCGGCTTCCTGGTGGCGCCGGAGCTTGTGCAGCACCCAGCCCCGGGTGTCGAGCCAGGCCCCGCGCTCGGCGGAGCTTGCCTGCAGCCAGGTGCCGTAGTCCGGCGCCAGGTGGTCCCCCCGAGGGTCCCAGCGCACGGGCATCTCCAGGGCGTGGTCGATGGCCAGCAGGGCTGTGTCGAGGGCCTCGCCCCGAAGCGCCGCCGTGTAGGCGAACTGGTTCGCCACGTCGGCGTTGTCCGGCCAGGCCGCCCAGGCCTCGCGCAGGTGCCGGAAGGCCTTCTTGTCCTTGCCCAGCCGGGCGTAGGCCGCGGAGAGCTCCAGCTGCCAGGCCTGGCGCCCCAGGCCGTCGACCCCGAGCTTGCCACCGGCCCGCTTCAGCTGCTTGATCGCGACCTGCGGGTCGTCTTCGCTCGCCGCTTCGTAGACCGCCTCCAGCTCCAGGATGGTGGCCATGGGCAGCGGGCGCCCGAGCCAGGCCACCTGGTCCGTGGCCTGCGGCGGGGCACGGCGAGCCCCCTTGTCCAGGCTCGCCAGCCGCTCGGAGACCCGGCCCACGCCCTCGCCGTCGCCGCTGGCGCCGAGCACCTGGATCGCTGCCCAGACATGGTGCGGGGTCTCGCTCTCAGCCTGCTCCCGGGCCACCGCGAGCACGGCCTGCTGGGTCTCCTCCAGGCGCGGGCCCCGGGCTCCGGCCCACAGCCCCAGGGTGCTGACCATCGTCCAGGGGTCGGCCGCCAGGCTCGCGCCGATCTCCTCCTGGAGCACGCTGTCCACCAACCCCTGGCCCATCGCCAGCTCGATCGCGAAGGGTCGCGCGACCGCGGCCGTGTCGCCGAGCTCGAGCAGCGCCTCCATCCAGCCCTGCACGTCGCCCCCGCAGGCCTGCGCGCTCTCGAGCTGCACCCTCAGCCCCCAGTAGCGGTTCGCCGGGTCCTCGCTCAGGGGCGTGGTCAGGGACTTCAGCTCGCCGCACCACTCGCCCGGCGCCGGGTTTCGCCAGGAGAGCAGCCACGCCAGGGTCAGGGCCGCGGGCTCCCCGCCACCGGCCTGCAGCCAGCCTCGGTACTGGTCCTCGAGGATCGGGCCCTCCCGCAAGCCGGCGGAGCGGGCCCAGACATAGAGCCGGTGGGCGCCGATGTCGTCGGGATCCGCGCGCAGGGCCTCTGCGGCCAGGGCCGCCGCGCTCTCCGGGCGGCCGGTGTAGGCGAGGTACCAGCCGGCGTCGAGCTCGGCGGCAGAAGCGGCGGTCAACAGCCAGGTCCACAGCATCACCCTCCCCTAAGCGGCCCCCGGGAGCGTCGCGACGACCTCGTCGAGGGCCTGGCGAAAGTGATCCACCAGCCCGTCGATCTGCTCGGCGGAGACGATGCCCACCTTGTGGTTGAAGTTGAAGGTCAGCTGGCCCCGGTACCGGATGACCGTGAGCACCACCGCTGTCCGGGGCGTCACCGGCGTGGTGATGCGCCAGCGCTCGCCGCGCCAGTCCTGGCCTTCGAGCAGGGGGAAGGGCAGCGGGATGAGGTTGGAGAAGTTCAGGTTGGTCGGCACCGTCGCCGGCTGCAGCACGGCCTTGCGTAGCGCCCCCACCGGCAGCAGCAGCCCCGCCGCCCGCTCGAAGACGTAGCGCTTGAGGTGCAGGTTCCGCGACGCCCGGGAGCGCATCTGGTCCTGGATGCTGTGCAGCAACCGCTCCAGAGGCCAGCCCCGGTGCAGCGGCAGGTCGACCACGAAGCTCGCCAGGTGGTTCGCGAAGCTGTCGAAGGAGCCGTCTCGCGGGCGGGTCTCGGCGATGAGGAAGGCGTTGGTCTTCTTCGCCTGCACGCCGTGCTCGGCGTTCCAGCGGTCCATGGCCACGAACAGCGCGGTGGTGAGCAGGGTGTTGAGGCTCAGGCCCGCCGCCCGATAGCGGGGACGCCACTCGGCGAGCACACGGTCGTCGAGGTCCAGGTGCCGGGTGCGGTTGGCGCCGGTGTAGTCGGTCGGCAGGTTCTGGAAGAGCGGGGTGAGTGGGCGCAGGATGCCGCGCACCAGCATGAACGCCAGCCACGCCCAGCCCTGCAGGCCCCACCACCAGGCCTGGAGACGCCCCAGGCGCAGGGGCTCCAGCTCGGGCCGCCGGGAGACCGGCGCCAGCTGCTCCGCGCTCGGCTGCTCGCCCGCGGCCGCCAGCCCCAGGAAGGCCTGCAGGTCCCCCAGCATGTCCATGAAGGCCCGGCCGTCGGCGAGGCCGTGGTGCTGCTGGATCAGCAGGTGGCTGTCGCCGCCCGGCAGCCGCACCAGGGTCAGGTGCAGGGGCCAGTCCCGAGTCCAGTCCAGGTGCCGGTCGCGGACCCGCTGCTGGTGGGCGAGCAGGCCCGCCTCGTCCGTGACCTCGACCACCTCCAGGAACTCCGAGACCGGCAGGTCCTCGTGCACCTGGAAGTCGAGCGTGGACGCCTTCAGCAGCTCCCCGCCCCGAGGCACCACCAGGGCCCGGGCCGGCCAGTACTTTCGCAGCAGCCAGCCCAGGGCGGTCCTCAGCTGATCCGGGTCCGGGCACCCCCTCAGCTCCAGCTCCCAGGTCGGGCAATTCGTGCAGCCCAGCTCCCGGCTGGACGCCGCCACGCAGACCTTGTCCAGGAAGTCGAGGCGCTGCGCCATGATCAGGGCCGCGCCACCAGGTTGTCGATGATCCAGTCCGACACCGCCATCGCCTCGTCGCCGAAGTCCTGGAACCAGGCGCGGGCCTCGCCGAAGGCCTCCCGGAAGGCGGCGCGGTCGCCGCTCTCGATGGTGTCGGCCATGGACGCGGCGGCCTCCTGGAAGCAGCGCCGCACGTCGGGGCCGTGGGGATTGGACATCTCGATCTCGGCGTAGAGATCCGGGTCCTGGGTGAACAGCCGGCCGACGAAGGCCAGCTCCAGCCGGTAGATCGGACTGGTGAAGGCCAGGGACCGGGCCAGGTCCACCCCCGTGCGGCGCAGGGCGTCGCCCATGGTCAGGGTCGAGAAGTGGGACAGGACCTGGACCACGGCCATCATGCGGTCGTGGGTGTCCGGGTCGGTCTCCACGAGCTCGGCGCCCATGCGGCCGAGCTCTTCCTTCCACCACGTCGCCAGGGGACCAGGCCGCACGGGACACCAGACCACCTTCTGCCGCCGCAGGGTAGCGACCGTGGGGCCGAACATCGGGTGCAGGCCCACCACCTCGCCCGGGCAGACGACCATCGCTGCGCACACGTCGCGCTTCAAGGAGTTGATGTCGCACAGCAGCTGGTCGGGCCGGAGCTGAGGCGCGACCCGGGCGGCCACCTCGACCGCCGCCCCCATGGGCACGGTGATCAGCACGATCTCAGACGCCGCCAGCAGTCCCGTCAGGTCCTGACCGTCGTCCCGCTCCTTGATCGCGACGACGTGCCCCCGGGCCCGCAGCCAGCTGCCCAGGGTCCGGCCCATGCGGCCGCCACCACCGACGACCAGGAAGCGGCGGCTCTCCGAGGCGGTCCCGGTCTCCCGGCCGACCGCGTCCTGGGCGTCGTGGGCGGCGTCGACCAGGGTCTGCATCAGCGCCCGGGCCAGGTCGGGGTCCAGGCCCACCTCTCGTGCCACGAGGCGCGCCCGGGCGTAGACCTCTCGCTCCCGGGTCCGGTCGAACAACGGGCGCTGGGAGCCGGCCTTGATCTGCCCGATGCGCTCCACCACCTCGAGGCGCCGCGCCGCCGTGGCGAGCAGGGTGCGCTGGAGGTCGTCGAGCTCGGTGCGGAGCTGCTCCAGCTCGTCGGGCGTGGTCATGGGCGGCCCTGTATCCGGTACCGTGCACGCCGTGACGCGCCCGCCTCTCCGCCGCTTCTTCCCCAGCAACCGGGGCCTCGCCGGCCTGCTGGTGGGCCTCGGCTGGACAGCGCTGATGGGCCTGCTCGCCCTGCTCATGTGGGTGGATCCCGACGGCGAGGGCCTGGGCACCAGCGTGGGGGTCTTCGGGGTGATGGGGCCGCCCCTGGGGGCCCTCGCCGTGGGCTTCGGAGCGCTGTTCGAGCCGGACAGGCCAGCCCGGGCTGCCTTGGCGTGGATCGCGACCGGCCTGCTGGTGGTCGGGCTGCCGGTCTGCCTGGTGGGCATCTACCTCGACGGCGGCGACGACGCCTTCAGCGCGGGGCTCGGCCTGAGCTGCCTGATGTCCGGGGCGTTGCTGATCTGCGCCGTGCCCACCGTGCTCTTCACCCGCAGCGCCTGGGAGCAGCTGGCCATGGAGGCCCGGGCGGACCGCCTCGCCGCTGCCCTGGCCGCCGTCTCCCTGCAGGGCCGTGTCGGTCTGAACGAGCTGGCCGCCGAGCTGGGCGTCGAGCTCGCCGCTCTGCGCCAGGAGCTGGATCGGGCCATCCAGGATCGCCACTTCACCGGGTACGTGAACTGGAACGAGGGCGTGATGTACTCGGAGCAGGCCGCCGCGCTCCAGCAGGCCGGCCGCTGTCCGGGCTGCAACGGGGCCATGGCGCTGGCCGGGCACCGGGTGATCCAGTGCCCCCACTGCGAGACCGAGGTCTTCCTGGCATGACCGGCTGGCTCTGGCTGCTGGCCTGCACCGGGGATCCGCCGGTGACCGGCGACTCCGGCACGACCCCGCCCGCGACCGACTCCGAGAGCACCGACACCGGGTCCCCCACCGACGACCGCACCGCCGAGGAACTCTGCGCCCTGGCCGGCGAGGATCTGGACGTCCTGGTCCGAGATGGGTTCGCGCGGGCCGACAGCAGCGAGCTCGGCACCACCGAGGTCGGCGGCGTCTCCTACATCGGCGCCAGCGCGGCGGGCACGGACTACGCACGCGTCGTCGATGAAGCACTGGTGCTCCACTACTTCGCCGACTCCGCCGGCAGCGCACCCGACCAGTGGGTGGACCTGGGCCGACTCCAGATCGCCGATGCGGTGATCGACCTGGGCCTCGCCACCTACAGCGACGACTACGACACCTGGGTCTCGGTGAGCTGGCGCCTGCCGGAGCAGGCGAACCACCGCAACGCACCGGGCTACCACGCCGTGGTCGAGCACGGCTTCGTCCGGCTCTACGCGGGCCGCCAGCTGCTCGACGAAGCCGAGCTCGCGGACGACCACGCCCTGCATCCCTGGCGCATCGTCACCGTGGGCGACGCCCACTGCGTCTACAAGGACCACGCCCTGGTGCTCTCCGCCCGGGACGACACCTGGACCCGTCCGGGACATGTCGGCGTGGGTGCCTGGTACAGCCTCGCGACCTTCGACGACTGGACCGTGTCCCGCTTCCCAGGCGCTTCGTCCGACGGCCGAGCGGCCTTCGACCTGTGGCACGACGACCCGCCGTCGGGGGAGCTGGCGGAGGTGGACCACTTCGAGCTGCAGTGGCAGACCGGTGCCGGCGGCCAGCAGTCCCTGCACTACCGGGGGGCGGCGGGACGGGCCTACACCCTCGACCTGGGCCCGGACACGGTGTCGCTGGTCTGGGCGGGGGAGGTCGTGGCGGACGCGTCGTTCATCCCAGCCGAGCACACCCCGGACACCTGGGAGCTCGTGCAGACCTGGCGCCTCGAGGTGGCGGGGCAGAGCCACCGCCTGCTGCGAGACGGCGAGGTCCTGTTCGACCTGGTGCACGAGGGCTCGGCCGACCCGGGCACCCTGACCCTGGAGCTGCCCGACCGCACCGCGTCCCGGCTGGGCCTGCGCCACCTGGAGCCGCCGTCGATCCATCCCGCCGGGGAGGTCTTCCCGGTGGTGCTCTACTCGGTGGCGGCCGACCGGCTCGCCGAGGTGCCCGCTGGCGCGCTGGTGCAGACCTACGGCGATGGGGACACCCAGCTCGCCTATGCCGAGATCGCCACCCGCCACGAGCGGGCCTCGATGACCCAGGTCGGCACCTACTACGTCGACGACGAAGACCCGCCAGAGGCGACCACCGAGGAAGAGGTCACCCGGGTGGTGGCCCGCAGGAGTGCCCTGCCCGCCGGGGGCTGGTGGGCGCTGCCGGAAGAGCTGCGCTACTGGCGGGCCAACGAGCTCCAGGAGCTCCAGGACCTCTACGGCTGGCTGCGGGTCCACGACCCGCACCAGGCCCCAGTCTTCATGTACCAGCCCAACCACCGCACGGCGGCGGCGCTGGCGGAGACGGTGCCCTGGCTCGATGTGATCGGCAAGGGCGCCTACACCACCTACGCCGGCCAGCCGCGGGCCTGGATCCGATACCAGCTGGAGTCGACGGTCGAGTCCATCACCCTGGCCGGCTTCCAGGTGGGCGCGGACCACCTGTCCGGGGACAAGCTGCCCCTGCTCGTGGCCGGGCTCTGGGCAGACAACCCGGGCACGGCCGAGGAGCTCTGGCACGACGTCTGGTCCGGCATCGCCTCCGGGGCCCAGGGCGTCTCGCTCTTCTCCCACCACCACGGCCTCGACCCGGCGTCGGGAGACGGCCTCGACGGCTTCGTCGCCGCGGCCGAGCTGCTGCTCGAGGGCGACGCGCCCCTGGGGCCTGCGATCCTCGGCGGCGAGCCGGTCCCGGGTCTGTCCGTGGCGATCACCGCCGGCCCCACCGAGACCGAGGCCTTCACCCCGGTCGACGAGCCCGAGCCCTTCCAGTACGGCTGCGTGAACCTGCGGGGCTGGGACCACGACGGCCAGCGCCTGGTGGTGGCGGTGAACAGCTGCACCGAGGCTGTCAGCGCCACGCTCTCGGGCCTCGGGGACACGGAGGCCTGGACGGTGCTGACCGAGGATCGCGAGGTCACCAGCGCGGGCGGCTCCATCTCCGAGGACTTCGCCCCGCTTGGGGTCCACCTCTACCGAAGTGCCCTGGACTAGTGTCCTGTCTCAGAAGTTCGTGGACACTCACTTGCCCTCGCCACGCCTGGCGGCCCGCTCTCGCGTTGATGTGACTCGGCCACACCGGCCGCTCGAGCAGACCACCAGCCGCGGCGATGGCTGCGTGATTGCCTCACGAACTTCTGAGACAGGACACTAGCGCGCGGGCGCCCCGGCTACCGACAGCCCCAGGCCCTGAGCCCATCCAGACAGGAGGCCGACATGCTCAGCTCGAAGGGGGGCCAGCAGCGCCCCTGGGTCTCGGGCAGGGTGACTTCGACCAGGGTGAGGGGGCCTTCGTTCCCGAGGCGCTCCCGGCTCGGCTTGTGGGTGGGCCGCAGGGTGGGTGGGTCCTCGCGGCTGAAGCGCAGCGGTTGGCGACTCGGGAATGCCAGGACCAGGGCTCCGTGGGTCGTGATGGCCAGACTCAGCGCGGCCCCCGCCCTCAGCCCCCTTCCGCGACCGACGAAGTCCGTGAAGAATGCACTGCCGGGCGCCGCGTGCGCGGACCAGGCCGCCTCGACGCCTTCGCCCGGCGCCAGTCCGTAGGTCCGGGCGAAGGCCTTCTGGACACTCCCGCCGCCCCGCATGAGCGTGAAGGCCACCCCGATGGCGACCGCGATGGCGATGTAGACGAGCGAGCCCAGGTCACCCGGGTTCACAGACGCACCAGAGCCTTCATGATGTCTTCCGTCAACTGGGGTCCCTGCTTCCGGAGGCTGCCCGCCAGGTTCTTGCACAGCTGGTTGCCCGCGACCTCCATCCCGGACTGGCAGGCCTCCTCCTCATCGGCCTTCTCCAGTGAGGACCTCTGTCCCTTGATCACACGCTCCAACAGAGTCGCGCTGCATTCCTGAGAGGCCATCCGACGCGTGTGCGAGTCCACAGCCACTCCCCGTGCCGTGATCAGTCTCTGGGCATGAGGTCCACCGAGGCATCGGTCAGATGACCGAGCGTGTCTCTTTCCGTCACCGCCCTTTCCGAACCGGAAGGGTCACGGGTCGATCTCCCACACAGCGGTAGCGCGCCAGGCACCCCCCGGTGTCGAAAGGGCCGTGAACGCGAAGGGACCGACCATGCAGCTGTTCAAGAAGGCCCTGGCCGCCATCGTCACCTTCGTGGCCTTCTTCGCTGTCAGCAGCAACGCCCTCGCCGCCGACGACGAGCGCGAGCTCTACATCGACCCCACCTTCGGGCTGTGGAGCGTCACCGAGCAGAACCAGCTCAACCCCACGATCCGCACTGGCCTCGCGGTCGGCTTCACCTACCCGGTGGGCGAGACCTGGAACGGCCGCAGCCGGGTCGAGGGCATGTGGCTCCAGGCCGCTGACGGCACCGGTCGCGACGTGCGGGCCGGCACGTTCATCGGCTGGCGCAACGCCGCCGGCGGCTTCGAGATCGGCCTCGACCTGATCCAGAACCGCTACGACCTGCGCGACCTCAAGCTGCACGACTCCATGGGCCTCGAAGTGCCCGTGCGGGTCTTCCTGGGCCCCGAGTTCGTGCACGGCATCGTCGGCATCTCCCCCGCCCTGCTCCAGCACGCTGAGCGCCGGGTCGACTGGAGCCAGGCCCAGCTGCCGGTCGGCTTCGGCCACGAGTTCGGCTGGCAGGTGGGGGTCGGCAGCCAGATCCGCAAGACCCGGGTCGCGGTGGTCTACAGCCAGCGCCAGGTGTCCGGGGATGTGATCGAGGGCCTCAACGTGATGGTCGGCCGGTAGTGGGATGATCCTCTCTGCCTCCTCTGGCGTAGAGAGGACATGCCCTCCCACCTCGCCCTCCTGCTCGCCCTCGCCTGCTCCGGCGAGACCACCACCAGGGACTCCGCCACGACCGGCGACACCGGCACGCCCCTCGGGGACTCCGGCACGACCGGAGACACGGCGGACACCGGCGACACCCCAGGCGCCCCACCAGCGACCCCGGCCGAGGTCTCCGCCGAGGTCTCTCCCCATGTCGGCACGGTGGTCCGCGTCACCTGGACCACCGCCGGCGCCGGCACCAGCCGCGTGGTCTGGGACGGCGGCGAGACCGCGGCCGCGGACAACGGCGCCGGGACCCACCAGGCCCTGGTGGTCGGGCTGGACCCCGAGGCCGAGCTCTCCCTGTGGGTGGTCAGCGAGCACGGCGGCGAGACGGTCGAGAGCGACCCGGTCATGGTGACCACCGGCGCCCTGCACCCCGATCTGCCCTCCCTGAGCGTGGCCGTGCACAGCGAGGACGCCGGCGGTGGCTGGATCCTGGGCAGCACCAAGAACGGCAACCCGGCGGCCCTGGTCCTGGACCGCACCGGCCGGATCGTGTGGTGGCACGTCGGCGACACCCTGTACGGCCACCTGGTCCCCACCGACGAAGGCCTGCTCTACCTGGGCGCCCACCCCGATGGCCGGGCCCTCAACCTGATCTCCTGGTGGGGAGACGAGCGCGAGAGCCAGGTCCTGCCGGACGCCCACCACGCCTTCGGCGTGCAGGCCGACGGGACCGTCGCCTTCATCGCCACCGACAAGCGGCCCTGGTCGGACTTCGACAGCGTGGCCGGCGACGCCGTGCGCCACCTGGCCGACGACGGCGCCATCACCGACATCTGGAACGTCTGGGACGTGCTCGAGCCGGTCTGGGACCAGAACTGGGACAGCCCCTACTACAGCGACGCCGAGGACTGGACCCACGCCAACGGGCTCGACGTCGATCCCACCGACGACACCGCCCTGCTGACCCTCACCAACATCGACGCCCTGGCGCTGATCGACCTGCAGACCGGTGCGCTGCTGGAAGGCAGCGAGGTCCTGGGCGGCACCTGGCGGACCGCCGAGGGCGAGGCCTTCGACTTCCCCCACGACGTGCACCGCCTCGACGACAGCACCCTGCTGCTGACCACCAACGTCGACAGCGAGACCCGGGCGGCCGAGTACACCCTGGCCGACGGGGTCTGGAGCCGGGGCTGGACCTATGGCTCGGGTCAGCCGGCCAACGTGGGCGGCGCCGCCTCGCGGCTGGACAGCGGCCACACCCTGATCGGCTGGGGCCGAGGGTCCAAGGTCGAGGAGGTCACCCGGGACGGCGAGGCGGTCTGGGTGGCGGAATTCCTGCGAGATCCCGCCCTGGGCACCTTCTCGTCGGTCGACGCCGGCCCCTGGGGCGCGGTCTCCCCTTGACCTGGCCCCCGGCCTCCCTGGCCCCCGCGCCGCGCCGCTTCCCGCCGCGGACGAAGGTCCGTACTCCGGACGTTTGCCCGCGCAGACGACGTCTACGCCGACGAAGGTCCGGAGTACGGACGTTCGTCCGCGCGGGGGGGCTCTTGGGTCCACCCTCGAGGAAGCGCTGGTCGTCCTCGGCCCGGCTGGGGACAGGGGGTGCCCTGCGGTGACCCCGAGCACGACCAGCGGGTCTGGGCCCGGGGGCCCCTGCCCCACGTCCTGGTGGCGTCCTCTCCCGAGGTGCGACGCATCGTGCGGGAGGGCCTGGTCCAGGGCGCCAGCGTGAGCCGCGGTCAGCTGGAGCTCACCCTGCTGACCGAGGCCGTGGACGACGGCGCGGTGCCCCAGGTGATCGACCTGTGCCACGCCCTGGCATTCACCGATGACGAGGTCCAGGAGCGGCTGCGTAGGCTGGCCGAGCAGGAACAGGACCCCGAGGTGCTGGCGCGCCTTCAGGGAGCGCTGGATTAGGGGCGGCCCATGTGGCTCCTCCTCCCTGCGCTCTCCCTCGCTGCCCCTCCCGTCGACCTGGTCGTCGTGGGCGACGTGCTCACTGCCGACGGCCGGGTACCCGGCGCCGTGATCGTCGACGACGCTGCGATCCAGGCCGTGAAGAAGAAGGCCCCGCGCAAGGCCACCCTGGTCCTGACGGCCGACCTCATCACCCCCGGGCTGGTCGACGCCCACGCGCACCCGGCGTCCCTCGGGCGGTCCCTGGTGCGGCTCGATCTCGTGGGCACCACCAGCCTCGACGACGTCCTGGCTCGGGTCGAGGTCTCCGCAGGGGAGGGCAGTGGATGGCTCGTCGGCCGGGGCTGGGACCAGAACGACTGGCCCGACACCGCCTGGCCCACCGCCGCCCAGCTCGACGCTGTCACCGGCGACCGGCCGACCGTGCTCTACCGGGTCGACGGGCACGCGCTGTGGGCCAACACCGCCGCGCTGGCGGCCAGCGGGGTCCAGGCCGACTGGCCCGATCCCGACGGCGGCCAGGCCATCCGCGACGGCGCCGGGGCGCCGAGCGGCGTGCTGGTCGACGCCGCGATGGGCTGGATCGAGCGCCCGGCCACCCCCATCGCAGAGCAGCGCCGCCAGCTGCTGCTCGCCCTGGACGCCATCGCCGCCACGGGTCTCACCGGCGTGCACGACCAGGGCGCCAGCGACACCACCCTGCAGCTCTACGAGGACCTCGCCACGGCCGGCGAGCTGCCGATCAAGATCACTGCCTACGCCTGGATCGACACCGACGCCGCCGAGCGAGCCCGGGCCGAGGGCGGCTGGGGCACCGGCCACTTCAGGGTGATGGGGGTCAAGACCGCCGCCGACGGCGCCCTGGGCTCCCGCGGCGCCGAGCTCTCCCGGGACTACGCCGACCAGCCGGGCCACAGGGGCTTGCCGGGCACCGCCACCGACGTGCTCGCCGCCTGGGCCACGGACCTGCTGGGCCACGGCCTGCAGCTCACGGTCCACGCCATCGGTGACGCGGCCATCGACCGCACCCTCGACGCCTTCGAGACCGCCCGCGAGGCCGTGCCCGCCGCCGCCGCGCTCCCCCTGCGGGTCGAGCACGCCCAGATCACCGACCCCGACGACATCGCCCGCTTCGTCCAGCTCAACGCCGCGGCGAGCATGCAGCCCACCCACGCCACCAGCGACATGCCCTGGGCGGTCGACCGGGTCGGCGAGGACCGAGAGTCCTGGGGCTACACCTGGCGGGACTTCCTGGACGCCGGTGTGATCCTGGCCTTTGGCAGTGACTTTCCCGTCGAGGCGACCGCCCCCGCCCACGGGCTCTGGTCAGCGACGACACGCATGCACGAGGACGGCACCCCCGAAGGCGGCTGGTTCCCGGAGCAGCGCCTGACCCTCCACGAGGCGGTACGGGCCTTCAGCGTCGGCGCCCAGCGGGCCCGCGGCGACCAGGGGCCTGCAGGCCTGGAGCCCGGCGCCGCCGCCGACCTGACCCTGTGGCGGGTCGAAGAGCGCCACGGGCACACCTGGCTGGAGCCGACGGCGACGATCGTGGACGGGGTCGTGGTCTGGTCGGCCGACTCTGGCGGGAGCATGTGAGCCTTCCTGGGCGTAGCCGCCCCGTACTGCCGCTCGGCCGAGCGTAGCCGCTCTCAACTGCCGCTCTGGCGGTGGAGACCCCCTGGTTCGGGCGCATCCAGGCGCCTGCCCGGCCTCGACGGGCCCTGAGCGGCCCTCGCACGCCCCCTTGGCGGCAGTTGAGGGCGGCTACGCCACCCAAGGCGGCAGTTCGGGTCGGCTACGCGACGGGGTGACCGCTTCTTCGTCGAGGGCGTGTCTTCCATGTGCCCCCGGTGCTGTACGCTCCCCGCCGTGCGCATCGCCCTGATCTCGGACCTGCACGGCAACCTGCTCGCCCTCGAAGCGGTCCTGGCCGAGGTCGATCGACTCGGCTGCGACCAGCTGATCTGCCTGGGCGACGTGGCCACCCTGGGTCCGATGCCGCGGGAGGTCATCGCGAAGCTCCTGGCGCTCGGCTGCCCCTGCATCCTGGGCAACCACGACGCCTTCCTGCTCGACCCCGACCTGATCCACACCTACACCGAGGCCCCCGAGGTGGTGGACGCTGTGGACTGGTGCCACGAGCAGGTCACCGACGCCGACCGTGCCTTCCTGGCCACCTTCCTCGACCGGCTCGAAGTGCCCCTGCCCGGGGGCCGGACCCTGCTGCTCTTCCACGGCTCCCCGCGCAGCCACATGGAGGACCTGGTCGCCGACACCCCGAGCGCCACGCTGGATGAAGCCCTCGACGGCCACACCGCCGACGTGCTCGCCGGGGGCCACACCCACATCCAGCTCGCCCGGGAGCACCGGGGCATGCTGCTCGTGAACCCCGGCAGCCTGGGCCTGCCCTTCGCCGCCCACGCGTCCGGCCGGCCGCCGGTGATCCTGCCCCGCGCGGACTTCGGCGTGGTCGTGGCGACCGAGGACGGCGTGTCCTTCGAGACCCACTCCCTGGCGCTGGATCCCGAGGCGCTCATCGCCCAGCTCGGCGAGCACTACCCCCTGCGTGCGTACGTCGCGGGCTGCTACGGCACGCAGTAGTCCCCTGCGTCCGGCTCGTAGGCGAAGCTCGCGCCGGCGCCGAACTGACTGCAGCCCTCGAAGTCCAGCGGGGTGTTGTCCAGGGCGCCCGACCCCAGGTCCGTGTCTACGACCGTGACCATCGCGGCCTCCCGGGCGGACACGGCGGCCAGCTCGCCGTCGGCGAGCTCGTCGGGGTCGCCGGTGGCTGCGTTCTCGGTGAGCGTGCAGCCTGTGAGGGTGAGGTGGTTGGCCGTCAGGGCGCCATCTGCCTGCTCCAGGTGGACCGCTGCCCCCCGCCGGCCTGCGTTCCGCTCGAGCACGCTGTCCTCCAGGGAGAGCGTGCCGCTGCTGTCGACACCGCCCATCGACAGGGCGCCCCCGCGCATGCCCTCGTTGTCCAGGAAGTGGCCGCGCAGGATCTGACCGGAGAAGGGCTCCCCCTCCAGGTCCACACCGCCCCCGGTGTTGCCGGCGCTGTTGCCGTCGAAGGTCACGTCCACCAGCTGGTAGCTGGCGGCCCCGGTGTACCGGCTCCCGAACACGGCCCCGCCCCCGGAGTGGTCGGCGGTGTTGCTGAAGAAGACGGTGTCTGACACGGCCACCTGGAGCTCGGCCGGGGTGTCGATGGCGTTGACCTCGAGCCCACCGGCCTCGGAGCCGGAGTGGTTCTGTTCGAAGGAGGAGTCGGCCACCTCCAGCTGCACGCGAGTGCCGATCACGCCCACACCGCCGGCTTCGTAGCCGGCGTGGTTGTGCACGAAGCGGGTGCTGCCCACGTAGGCCTCGACGTCGTGGTAGCGACTGCCGAGCTTCAGGCCGCCGGCGCCGTAGCCGGCTTCGTTGTCCTCGAAGTGACTCTCGGTGAGGGTGAAGACCAGGTCTTCGGCGGAGATGTCGATGCCGCCGCCTTCGTAGCTGGCGATGTTCCGCAGGACCTGGACGTTGTGGAAGGTGGCGGTGGTCTGCGCCCCCCCGACGCTCTGGAGGCCGACGTAGACACCGCCGCCGTTTCGCTGAGAGCCGGCGTCGTTGTCCTGGATCACGCAGTCCTCGATCGTGAGGTCCGACCCCCCCGTGAACAACAGGCCGCCACCGTCCCGCACCGCGACCGGCGAGGCCCCGCCCTGGATGGTCAGGCCGCGCAGGGTCAGGGTCGCCCCGGAGCTGCCCTGCACCGACAGGGTCGTGCCCAGGCCGCCGGCATCGAGGATCGCGCTCGCACCGCTCTCGCTCTCCAGCACCAGGTCCCCGCTGAAGCTGCTGGTGAAGGTGCCCGTGTGGGTGCCCGAGCAGACCGTCACGGTTCCGCCGCCGGTCGCCGTGGACAGCGCGGACTGCAGGTCCGGGAAGCCCACGCCCTTGAAGAGCGCCGCGTCGGTGGCGCAGCTACCCGATGCGGTGGTCGAGGTCGACGAGGTCGTGCTGCAGGCCGCACCACCGACGAGCACACCCAGGGACAGGAGGGGGACTCTCATGGGCCGAGGGTACCGCCAGGAGTGGCCTCAGCGGTCGTAGAACCAGGTCGGTCCAGCGCAGGTCTCATGCCCCGGATCACAGCTCCCCACCTCGCCGGTCTCCTCCCAGGCCGCGTACAGCGCCGCCTGGAGCATCGCGTCGTCGTTGGCGACGTGGGTCGCCGTCAGCTCCCCGCCGGCGGCGGCGAAGGCGATGTCGAAGGCGTCGGTCCAGGTGTGATCGCCCAGGTGACAGGCCTCGAAGGTGTCCAGGGCCAGGTCGATCTCCCCCGCCTCGATCCGATCGGCGAAGTCCCCCGTGTCGGTGCCCATCGCGCAGACCAGGTCGTCCCGCAGGTAGTCGGCCAGAGTGCCGAGCAGCTCGGGCACGCCCGGGTCGTCGAGGGCGTGCAGCCGCTGGACCGAGGTGCCGTCCTCGCAGTCGCAGGCCAGGTAGGCGCGCTGCAGGGCGGCCAGGTCCTCTTCGGAGATCGGGACGCCTCACCCCAGCACGCCAGCAGCCAGAGCCCGATCACCGGTCCAGCCAGAAGTCGTAGAGCACGGTCTCGTCCCACTCGGTGTTCACCACGTGGCCCTGGTCTTCGAATTCGGCGTAGGTGGCGTCGAGCCCCTCGGCGATCATCGCCTCGTGGACCCGCGCCACCTCGGACTTCCAGCCCGTGTCGTCGGACCCGACCCCGTTGTAGATGCGCATGTCCGCCAGCGGCTCGGCCAGGTCCCCTTGCTGCCAGCTCGACGGCACCCCGGGCACGCCCATCAGGGTGGCGTAGCGGCCGTCACCCGCCAGGGCGAGGTCGTAGGCCAGCCGGCCGCCGTTGCTCGTGCCGGCCAGGTGCACCCCCGAGCGGTCGCCGCCGTAGCAAGCCAGGACCTCGTCCACGACCTCGCCGATCCGGTCGGGCTCGTCGGACAACGACCCGCTGTCCGCCCAGGGCAACACGGCGCGGATCTCCGCCACCCCGTCGCCCATCGTGAAGAACAGGTCCCAGCTCGCCTGGGCGCTGCCCTGGTCCCCGGGCCCGCCGCCCAGGAAGATCACGGTCTGGGTGTCGTCTGACGGCGCCATCGGGTGGCTCAGGAAGTAGGGCGCGGCGGGGTGGTCGGTGGTGACCTCCTGGAGGGCGCCGTCCAGGGGCTCCTGGCACCACTCCGGGGCCGGCACCGTGGCGGTCCCCGTGTCGCCGGTGGTGGTGCCGCTGTCGGGGGTGCCGGGCGGCTCCGCACCGCAGGCCAGGATCGCGAGCATCCACGTCATGTCTCAATCTACCGCGCAGTGCTACGTTGCCGCACCCGCACGGAGACGTCGATGAGCTGGACTCCTCTGATGTTGCTCGCCCTCGCCTGCAACGGTGTCGGCACCGCCGACAGCGGCGACACGAACCCCCCGGACCCGGTCGACGACGACAACGACGGCTACTTCGCCCCCGGCCTGGACTGCGACGACAGCGACCCGAACATCCACCCGGTCGCCGAAGAGGTCTGCGACGGCAAGGACAACAACTGCGACGGCGACGTGGACATCAACGCCACCGACGGCAGCAACTGGTACGCCGACAACGACCAGGACGGCTACGGCGACCGCGGCGACCGCATCAACGCCTGCGACGCCCCCAGCGGCTACGTCGACGACGACACCGACTGCGACGACACCAGCGACCAGGCCTTTCCCGGCGGGATCGAGGTGTGCGACGGCCTGGACAACGACTGCGACTACGTGCCGGACGAGCCCTGGTTCGACGACGACCTGGACAAGCTGCTCGACGCGGAGACGGAGCTCTCCACCAACGGCACCGCCAGCCAGGTGGTCGGCACCGACCACGGCTACCTGCGCCTCACCAGTGTCGCCGCGGCCCAGGTGGGCACCGCCTGGATCCCCATGCAGATCCCGGGCGATGTCTTCTACGCCCGCTTCACCGCAGAGATCGGTGGGGGGGACGGCGGCGAGGGCCTGGCCTTCGCCTTCGTGAGCGAGACCGACCCGACCAGTGTCGGCGCCAACAACGAAGGCCTCGGGGTCGGGGGCCTGGCGGGCTACGCCGTCGAGCTCGACACCGTGAACAACGGCAACGACTCCGGCGACGACCTGGTCGCCATCGTCCAGACCGACTGGCTCGACGACGAGGAGCTGCAGATCAAGGAGCTCGCCGCCGGCGACCTGGGCGACTTCCAGGACGCCGGCCCGATCAAGGTCGAGGTCTTCGTCGACAACGGCGCGGTCACGGTCACCCTCGACGACGTCGAGGTCGTGTCCACCACCGTCAGCGACTACGACCTGGCCGACGTGATGGTCGGCTTCACCGCGTCGACGGGCACGCTCACCAACGAGCACACCATCGACGACGTCTACATCGGTTGTCCGTCGCGGGCGGACTGAGCTGCCCGTGGGTGGAGTCTGGCTGCTGGCAGCGTGCGTCCTGCTGCCGAGGGCCGCGCTCGACCGGAGTCCGAGCACCGACACGGCACCCCCAACGGACTCCCTGGAGACAGGAGACACGGGATGTGCTGAGCCCGAGACCTGGTTCGATGATCGCGACCAGGACGGGTTCGGCGTCTACGTCTTCTCCTGGCCTTGAGTGGGCCTCACCGCTCCTCCTCACAACACAACCAGTCCTCCATCTCCTGCAGCTGCAGGTTCCGGCCGTGCTCGAAGGTGAGCTCGGCCAGCCGAAGCATGAGCAGCGCCCGGGCTTCGCCCTGGATCGCCGGGTTCTTCAGCAGCTCCTCGGCGGCGGCGATCTCGGCGAGCAGGTGGCGCTCGGCCTGGATCTCGGCGGTCGCGGGGGCGGGCGCGGGCACGCCCACGGTCCGGGGGCCGGGGGCGCAGGCGAGCAGGACGGGCAGCAGCAGGGTCATGGCGGCTCCGGGGTCCCTTGCACTACCTGCGGGGCCCGGAATCCGTTGCTCAGGACCGCTCAGAACGAGACCTTCTCCGGCCCGTAGACGGTCTCTCGGCCGCGCTCGTCGACGAGCACCAGCTGGAAGCGCACGGGCCGCCGGAGGGCGATCACCGGCGGGGTGAGCCGGGCTTCGATGTCGTGGTCCCGGGACAGACGGGTCGGTCCGAAGGACGACAGGGCCCCGACCTCGAGGAAGGCCACCGTCGGCACGTTGGTCGAGACGATGACCCGCAGCACACCGCGCTCGATGTAGGACTCGAGCTCGAGGACCTCGATGATCCCCGCCTGCACGGCCCCGGTCTCCCCGCTGCTCGCCCGGATCGCCCGCAGCTGCTCCTGGGCCAGCGTCACCTGGGGGACCTCGACGTCCTGGGCCTTGCCCAGCCAGCTCAGCGTGACCTGGCCGTAGCGGCGGATGTACGAGGTCAGGACCGCCTCGCCGTGCTCGCCCTCCAGGGCCAGGGTCTGCTGGGTCAGCTCCCACTCCCGAGCGGCCTGGCGCTGCACCTCGTCCCGCTGCCGCGCCAGCTCCCGCGTGGCCATGGACGAGCGCTCGTCGAGGAGCTGGCGGATCAGGGCCTTCTCCCGCTCCTCGTTCACGCGATCCGTGCCGCTGCCGGTGTCGATCACCTGGAAGCGCGCGTCGTCGGGCGGTGCGCCACCCTGGCCCAGGTACCAGCTCTCGATCTGGCCGGTGCGCTCGTCGATCAGCTGCAGGAACACGGGGGTGCCGGTGGGGAAGCGCTCCGGGGAGGTCCGGGCGTCGACCCGCCAGACCCCGAAGGGCACGAAGGGGCTCGGGATGTCGCCGGTCTCCACCTGCCGCCGCTCCACCTGGAGCACCAGCAGCTCCAGGTCCCGGTCCCGCACGCCGGTCGCCGCCGCCACGTCGGTGCCCGGGTCGACCCGCAGCAGGCTCGACAGGGCCGCCTTGGTTCCGGCTTCGTCGGCCCGGAGCCAGCGGTCCAGGGACTCGACCAGGTGCAGCAGGCGGATCTCCTCCTCTTCGAGCACGCTCACCAGGCAGTCCACCTGCCACATCATGCGGCGGCGGGCGGCCGCGAAGTCCTGGACCTCCTCGCGGCCGTAGGCGGCCAGGGCGGCCTCGGCCGAGGCCACGACGTCGGTGTGGGTCGCGGGACAGGTCGCCTGGGCCTGGCCCAGCAGCGCGGAGAGCAACAGGATCACGGGTCGTCCGGAAGAGCCCCGAGACTACCGCGGAGCCACGGCCGCGACGGTCAGGGTCTCCGCCACGCAGCCGGGCGCCTCGCACGACGCGCCGGTGCCCCCGGTCGGGGCCTGGACACGCACCATCAGCTCCTCGTCGGACCGGGCCCCTCGCTCTTGGTGAGGGTTCACGGGGTGGGGTGGGTCCTTCTACCGGCGGGAACGGGGCGAGTGTCACGCTCCCGGGCCCGAAGTCCCGAGACCCTGGGAGCCGGAGCACGAAGACAGGGAGCCTCCACTTGCCCTCTCCGGTCCTGGCGCTGGTGCTACCGGGCCAGGGCGCTCGCCAGCTGCTCCACCCGCAACAGGTCCTGCCGGGTGAAGGCCCGACTGGGGTTCAGCAGCTCCAGGCAGCCGCGGTTGCCCACGGGCACGCACAGCACGGCCTTGGTCTGGTACCCGGAGAGCCGGTCGAGGGACTGGTAGAAGCGCGGGTCGGAGCGGGTGTCGTTGACCACCAGCGCCATGCCGTGCTGCACGCAGAACCCGGCGATGCCCGTGCCCACGGGCACCTGGAGGCCCGCCACGTTGCCGGCCTTCGGGCCCCGGGCGGCGGTGAAGCGCAGCAGGACCTGGTCCTGAGACTCGAAGGCCGCGGCGGACTCGCAGGGCACCATGCTCATCGCGGCGTCGATGGCCAGCTCCCAGGCCTGCTTCACCGGGGCGGCGCGGATCTGCTCCACCACCGCCTCGGTCTCGGCCACGATCGTCGGTGGCACCGGGACCTCGACGGTGAAGTCGGTGGTCGGGTGCAGCTCGAGCAGGCCGTCGACGGGGGCGTAGAGCACGCCGTCGGCGTCTTCCAGGGTCTGGATGACGATCGCCAGGTCCTCCTCGACCTCCCGGGCGATCACCCCGCCGTCGGCCAGCAGCTCGCAGGCGATGCGACGCACCACCAGGTCCCCACAGGCCAGGTCCAAGGCGTTGTGCAGCGCCTGGACCCAGTTGTCGGCGGTGACCTCGAGGGGCTGTTGCCCGGAGAGCTCGACGCGAAAGCGTGCCATGGTCCGACCCCCTGGAGCCGCCCAGTCTACTGCGGTGTCGGGCATTAGAGAGGGGCGATGACGACCGTGCGCTGGATGGGACTCCTGGGACTGGCGTCCCTGCTCGGGCAGCCGGCCGGTGCGGCTCGCAAGGCCGCGCTCACCGGGCTCTGCGACCCGACCGCGCCGGGGGTGGGCTTCGCCGACGACGGCGCCTTCCGCGTGCTGCTCACCCGCCTGGCTGGTCCCGCCGAGTCCATCCGCACGGCCAAGGACCAGTGGCTGCCGGGCGAGCAGGGGCGGGTGCGGCAGATCGGCATGGCCGCCAGCACCGCCCTGCGGGGCTCTGCCCCAGGCCTGCCCGGTCACCGTGCCCTCGCCTGGCAGCGCACGACCTGCTTCGTGCAGGGGCCGGGAGCCGCCATGGCCCTGGGCCTGGCGACCGGCGCCGACGTGGTGATCTGGGGAGAGTCCGCCTGCACCGCCGGGGATCCCCACGATCTCACCTGTGCCCGCGGCGGGGCGCCGGGCGAGATCCGGGCGGGCCTGACCGTGCTGGCCGAGCTCCCCCAGGCGCGACCCCAGGAGGTCGGCTGGCGCCCTGCACCCCTGCCCCATCCGGTGAATTGGGGCCTCCCGGTGCGGGACCTGGACGGCGGCCAGGCCGCCCTCACCCTCGTCCAGGGGCTGGAGCGACTCAACCAGGGGGCCCCCGGGAGCGCGGCCCACCTCTTCCGCCAGGCCGGCGCTCAGGCGGCCGGGCTCCAGGTCGAGGCCCTGCTGCTCGCCGGCGAGCTGGTGAGCGCCCGCGAGGTCGCCGAGGCCGAGCTCGCCCGGGCCGAAGCCGTCGGCGGCCGCCGGCACGCCCGGGCCCTGGTGTCGCTGGCCGGGGTGCACTGGTTCCGGGAGCGCCACCCCCAGGCCCGCAAGGCCCTGGCCGATGCCATCGCCGTGGGCAGCGCCGCGGGCGCTCGGGACCTGGTGGCCTATGCGACCCTCCAGCTGGCCCTGCTCGACGAGCAGGTCGGCGACCTGGTGGGGGCCGAGGAGGCCTACGCCTCCCTGGTCGAGCACACCTTCCGCAGCTCCGACCGCGTCTTGAGGGCGGAGGTCCAGGCCGGCCTGGGCCGCACGCGCCAGGCGCTCGGGTGGGACGAGCTGGCCCACACGGCCTGGGCTCAGGCGCTGCCGGCCTTCGAGGAGGCCGGGGACCCCTGGGCCCTGGCGGTGGTGCTCGATGGCCTGGCTGCCACGGGCGGCCGCTTCGCCCGGGCCCAGCGCGCCGGTTGGCTCACCCGGTCACGGGACCTGTGGCGGGACCTCGGTGAAGGAGAGCGTGCGGCCACTGCGAGCCGGGCATTGATCGCCCTGGCGGCGGAGAGCGAGACCCCGGTCCGGGAGCCTCGCGCCGCCTGGGAGGCCCGGCTGCGCGAAGCCCTGGAGAGCGGGCGTGCCCTCGGCGTGCGGCTCGGTGCCACGGCCGATCCGGCCACGGTGGGCGCCCTGCAGCGGGATCTCGCCCGGATCGCGATGCACCTGGGCGAGGTCGAGTCCGCCCTGGCCTGGCTGGACACGGCCGAGGCGGAGCCGGCGGAGCTGGTGGCCCTCGAGCGCGGCCTGGCCGAGGTCCTGCGGCGAGCACAGCGGGGTCCCGAGGCGATGGGCCTGTACCTGGACGCCCTGGGTCACGCCGAGCAGGCCGGGCTGCTCCGGGAGCAGGCCCGGACCGCGGCTCGCATCGCGGATCTCCAGCGCAAGGTCATCCGCGACGTGAAGGCCGCCGAGGACTGGTCCGTGCGCACCCTGGACCTTCACGCGGCGGCCCTCGCCGCCGGCGAGGCGCCTGCCGACGCGGCGGAGTGGGCCCGCCTGGGCGACGTGGCGATGTTCGCCCAGCGGCCCGGGGCAGCCCAGGCCGCGTACGAGAAGGCCGAGGCCACCGACCGGGCTGCCTCGGACCGGCACGACCCTCAGCTCCCGTGCAAGGTGGGCTGGGCGCTCTACGCCCAGGAGCGGTACGACGAAGCCGTGCTGGCGTACGAGCGCGGGGTGCGGGTGGCGGCCGCGAGGGGCAGCACCGGGCTCGCGGAGAGCTGCGGCGCGGGGGCCGCCCGAGCCCAGGAGGCAGCCCGGTCCGTGGACTGATCCCCTGGGGGCGATTCAACCTGGCTGCAATCGATCGAGGGGTCGGGACGCCCTGTTGCTGACGACCCTGGGGTCGGCGGTGGACGTGACCGCCCAGGAGCTGACCGTCGAGACCTGCTCTCCCCTCGATGCGGCCACAGCGGCCTGGCTGGATCAGGTGAGGTAGCGCCGCAGGGTCTCGGTCAGGGCGACCACGTTGCGGGCCTCTGGATCCAGGGACACGCCCATCAGCGCGCGGGCCAGCTCGTCGCCCGTCAACGAGCTGTAGCGGTCTCGGAGGGTGCGAGCCCCCAGAGCCCCGAGCACCCCCAAGGCCCCGTCGGCGACCACGGCTCCCAGCCGCTCGCCGAGCCGGTCTTCCTCGCGATCCGACCCGGAGATGAAGCTGGGCCGGGCGGAGATCCAGGGCAACACGCCTCGGTCCAGCTGGGCTTCGACCTCGGCGCGGACCTGCAGGTAGCGGTTGCCGCGGGGCTTGTCGGCGCCCAGGGAGGACAGGTACACGAACACGGGGCGACTCGGTGCGGCAGCGGCGGCCTGGAGCAGCATCAGGGTCAGGTCGCGGTCCACGCGCTCGTAGCTGGCGTCTGGCTCGAAGCGCTGCTGGCGGGCCTTGGTGGTCCCGAGCAGCGCGTAGACGTGGCTCGGGGCGTGCCGGGCCAGGGCGGCGATCAGGGGCCGGGGCTCCCAGGCCGTGGTGTCCACCGTGGCGCCCTGCTCTTCGAAGCGCGGCTGCCAGGTCTCGAGGCTGCGCGAGCCCGGGCGGATGTGGGCGATGACCTGGTGCCCGGCCTCGCAGAGGCGCGCGACCAGGTGGCGTCCGGTGTACCCGGTAGCTCCCGCGACAAAGGCCCGCATCGGCGCTCCAGGGCCCCTCACCCAGCCCGAGTGTACCGGGTGCTCAGCGCTTCCGCGGCTTGGCACGGTCCGTCGCCTGGGCCTGCGAGGGGTCTTCGGGCCAGGGGTGCTTGGGGTAGCGGCCCCTCAGCTCCTTGCGGACCTCGGGCCAGGTGTTGGCCCAGAAGCTCTCCAGGTCGGCTGTGCGCTGGACCGGTCGCTGGCTGGGGGCCAGCAGCTCGAGCAACACCGGCACCCGCCCTGCGCACACGGTCGGCGAGCTCCGCCACCCGAAGCACTGCTGGATCCTGGCGGAGAGGACCGGTGGCTCACCGGGGGCATAGCGCAGTCGCCGAGACGAGCCGCTGGGCAGGGTCAGCGAGGCCGGGGCCAGGGTGTCCAGCGCCCGTCGCTGGGACCAGTCGAGGCGGTCCAGCTGAGCGCTGATCAGGTCCGCCTGGCGCAGCTCGGCGAAGCTGCGGCGACCGGCGCACAGCCCGGACAGCAGGCCCGGCCAGGCGGGATCCGGCAGGTCCAGATCGGGTCGCCAGTCCCGGAGGCACAGCAGGCGCGCCTGGAGCGCGAGCGCCTCCTTGGAGGGCTCCAGCGCGCGGACCGGGTCCGAGCGCGCGGCGGCGAGCAGCAGGGCGGTGCCTTCCACCGGGTCGACCGGCGCGGTCTGGCGGTCCAGCTCGATGGCACCCACCCGCCGGACCCGGGCCCCGCGGGCCCTGCCCGCCTCTGCGTCCCAGGTGGTCTCGCCGGCCTCCTGCACGGGCAGCCACGCCGGGTCCAGGTCCAGGGCGGCCCGCACCACGTGCTGGCTGCGCACCCCGCGCCGACCGGCCGTGACCACCACCGCCAGGAACCACTCCCCGGCGCTGGCCGGCGCGGTGGCCCCCGCGCCGCTCGCCAGCAGGCAGCGCGGATCCCCCGGGCCTCGCCGGCGGGCGACCCGGTCGGGCAGTCCGGCGAGCAGGGCCCGGGCCAGGTCCTCCTCGGAGCCGGAGTCTCGGTGCGCGGGTCCACGGATCGACGTCACCCCGCGGATCAGCTGGTCCCGGGCCGCCCGGACCTGTTGGAGGGCTCGGCGGTGCACACCGCGGCCCGGCTGCTGGAGCGCCGCCAGCCGGCGCTCCAGGCTGCCGCTGTCGTCTCCCGGGAGCAGGTCCCGCTCGCTCGCCAGGGCTGCCAGGGCCGCCGCCTGCGCCAGGCAACCGCGGGCGTGGCCTTCCAGCACCACCCGCCCCAGCCGTGGCTCCACCGGCAGGGCGGCCAGCGCCTCCCCGGTGGGGGTCAGGGCGCCGTCCTTCGTGGCCCCCAGGCCCTCCAGGGTGGCCCGGGCCTGGGCGAGGTGGGCGGCCGGCGGGGCCTCGAACCACCGGAAGGTCTCGGGCTCGGCGCCCCAGGCCAGGAGCTGGAGCACCGTGCTCGCCAGGTCTTCCCGGGCCAGCGCCGGCTCCTCGAAGGCTCGCAGTCGGGCCTCCTCCGACCGGGGCCAGAGCCGGTGGCAGTGTCCCGGGCCCAGCCGCCCGGCCCGGCCCGCCCGCTGCTCGGCCGAGGCCCGGCTGCTGCGCACGGTCTCCAGCCGCGTCAGCCCCAGCGCCGGGTCGAAGCGCGGGACCCGGGCCAGCCCCGCGTCGACCACGTGTCTCACCCCCGGCACCGTCACGGAGGTCTCCGCCAGGTTGGTCGCCAGGATCACCCGCCGCTCGGACCCGCCGGCCAGCGCCGCCTCCTGGTCCTCGAGCCGTTGGCGCCCGTGCAGGAGCAGCACCCGGGCCGGGGCCTCGGCCAGGGCATCGGCGCAGTCCTCCAGCTCCCGGACCCCGGGCAGGAACACCAGCACGTCTCCCTCGCCGTCGGTCAGCCGCTGCCGCACCGCTCGCGCCACGCGGCTCGTGAGGGGGCGGTCGTCGGGCAGGTCCTCCCAGGAGCAGGTGACCGGGTGCGGTCGCCCCTCGCCCACCACCACCGGGCAGTCGCCCAGGAAGGCCGCCAGCGGGGCCGGGTCGAGGGTCGCGCTCATCACCACCACGCCCAGGTCGTCGCGGGCGCTGCGGACCTCCTGGAGCAGACCCAGGGCCAGATCGGCGTGCAGGCTGCGCTCGTGGAATTCGTCGAGCACAACCGTGCCGATCCCCTCCAGAAAGGGGTCGGCCTGGAGCCGACGGGTGAGCAGGCCCTCGGTGAGGAATTCGATGCGGGTCTGCGGCCCCACCCGACGCTCGTGGCGCACGCTGTAGCCCACGGTACGGCCCACCTTCTCGCCGAGCCCGCCGACCCGGTCCCCCAGCTCCATGGCGACCCGTCGGGCCGCGAGGCGTGCGGCCACCCGGCGGGGCTGCAGGACCACGATCCGGCCCGGGCGAGCCAGGAGCGCCGGAGGGACTCGAGTGGTCTTGCCGGACCCCGGCGGCGCGACCACCACCACGGCCCCCGAGTCGACCAGCGCGCCCTTCACTTCGTCCAGGACGGCGTCGATGGGAAGGGAAAACCCCCTCAAGAGCTTAAAATACCCACAAGAATTCACTCATTTATGTCAAGAATCTTCGTCCAACTTGAACAGTGACCTCTTGACTTGGCAACATCCTGACGGGTCGCTGGATCCCGGTCTCATGATCCGGGGAGCGGCGAACCGGAGGAGACATCATGAACGACCAGGAGGCGCCCATGGGCGGCTTCGAAGACACGGGGAACGCCGCCGACCTGCCGGCCGCGCTCGCCCGTTCCGAGGAGCGCTTCCGGGCCGTCATCGCCGGGTCTCCCGACCCGGTGGCCGTGATCCGCGAGGGGCGCTTCACCCGTCTGAACCAGCGCCTCGTCGACCTGCTGGGCTTCGGCAGCGCCGAGGTGCTGCTCGGGGCGCCCGCGCTGCAGCGGGTGCACCCGGACGACCGCGCCTGCTTCGCGGAGACCACGCGGCTGCTGCTCCAGGGGCCATCTGAGACCACCCTGGCGCCGCAGGTGATGCGCCTGCTGGCCGCCGACGGCCGAGAGATCGCCGTCGAGGTCAGCGCGGTGCGCATCGACGACGGCGGTCCGGCCCTGCACGCGACCCTGCGCGACCAGACCGAGCGCAACCAGCTGCACGCCCGCCTGGCGCGCTCCGACCGCATGGCCAGCCTCGGCACCCTGGCGGCCGGGGTCGCCCACGAGATCAACAACCCCCTGGGCTTCATCCTCATGAACCTGGACGGGGTGCTCGAAGACCTGCCCGCGCTGATGCACACCCTCCAGGTGCTCCGGGTGGCCCTGGCCGACCGCATCGGGGTGCTCGAGGCCGAGCGGCTGCTCGCCTCGGCGGGCCTGCCTGCGACCTCGGAGCCGGTGGACGAGCTCGTGGAGCGCACCCGGGACGCCTACGTCGGCGCCCAGCGGGTGCGGGACATCGTGGGGGACCTGCGCACCTTCGCCAACGTCGAGACCGACGAGGCCGCCCTGGGCCCGGTGCAGCTGGAAGACGCCCTCGAGGTCGCGCTGAACCTCGCTTGCCACGACATCAAGTACAAGGCACGGATCCGCCGGGACCTCCAGCAGACCCCCAAGGCGATGGCCGAGGAGGGCCGTCTGTCGCAGGTCCTGCTGAACCTGCTGGTCAACGCCGCCCAGGCGCCCGAGGGCCGCGCGCCCAAGCAGGTGCGCCTGCGCAGCTACACCCGCGGGGATCGGGTGGTGCTCGAGGTCAGCGACAACGGGGCGGGCATCGCGCCGACGGACCTGGCCCGGGTCTTCGAGCCCTTCTTCACCACCAAGGCGGCGGGCGAAGGCTCGGGCCTGGGGCTGGCCATCTCCCGGGAGATCGTGCGGGGCTTCGGTGGCGAGCTCGAGGTGGAGAGCCGGCTCGGCGAGGGCGCGAGCTTCCGCGTGTGCCTGCCCCACGCGGAGGACATGAGCGCGGTGGAGGACGCCGAGGACGAGACCACCGAGGAGACCCCCCACCCCCGCCGCCCGCGCATCCTGGTCGTCGACGACGAGCCGATGATGTTGCGGGCCCTGGAGCGACGCCTCGCCCGGGAGTACGACGTCACCTGCGCGGTGTCCGGCGCCCAGGCCCTGGAGTGGCTGAGCCAGGAGGGCGACTGGGACATGGTGCTGTGCGACGTGGTGATGCCCGGGGTGGACGGCGCGGCGGTCTACCGCTGGATCCAGGCCCACCGGCCCCAGCTGCTGCAGCGCACGGTGCTGATGACCGGTGGCGCGGTGACCCACGAGTCCCGGCGCTTCCTCGACGAGACCACCAACCTGGTGCTGCCCAAGCCGCTGCAGGTGCCTCAGCTGCTGGGGGTGTTGAGGGGCATGCTCTTCGAGCCGGGGCAGGCTGCCGGGGTCTGACCGGGCAATGCTCCGCCGACCGGGGCCGTAGCTCCGACCGGCGTGATAGCGTCCCTCACGCCGCGAGGGCCCCCCGGTCGTGATCTCCGCAAGCTGTCCGAACTGTGGCTCCCCGGTTCGTTTCGCCCACGGCTCTGCGCCCGCCACGGTCTGCGAGGCCTGCCGCTCGACGGTGGTGCGCGAGCTCGACCAGCTCGTGGTCGCCGGCCAGGTCTCCGCCTTCAGCCGCGATCTCTCGCCGCTCCAGCTCGGCGTGCGCGGCAGCGTCGACGGCAAGGACTTCCAGATCGTCGGCGTGCTGCGGAAGGCGCGCGAGGGCGTGCGCTGGAACGAGTGGTACGTGCTCTTCACCGACGGCACCGACGGCTACATCGGTGAGGGCAACGGCTTCTACCAGGTCTTCAGCGAACCGCCTCGTGGCGTCAGCGTCGACTCGTCCAAGGTCTACACCGGCGCCCGGCTGGCCCTCGAAGGCACCGAGTGGTCGGTGATCGAGGCCGCGACGGCCAGGGTGGTGGCGGCCGAAGGCACCCTGCCCTTCGCCGCGACCCAGGACGCGCCGACCGCCTACGCCGACCTGCGCAGCGTCGACGGCCGCCGGGTCGGCACCCTGGACGCGGTCGACGACCCGCCGAGCCTGTGGGTGGGCCGCATCGTGCCGCTCACCGCGATGCAGCTCGAAGGCCTCAAGCCCATCACCGGCTGGTCGGACCCGGTGCTGACCGACTTCCACGGCCCGGAGATCACCCAGGTCCGCAGCCTGGCCTGTCCGAACTGCGGTGGGTCGATCACCCTGCGAGCACCCGGGTCGTCGGTGAACCTCGGCTGCGAGTACTGCGGCTCCGAGCTCCAGGTCCACGAGCTCGGCGACGAGACCACCGCCCAGGTGCTCGAGGCCCGGGACCAGGCCAGCTTCAAGGGCCGCCTGCCCCTGGGCGCCCGCGGCGAGCTGGACGGCGTGCAGTGGGAGGTCATCGGCGTCATGGGCCGCCACGTGGTCGTCGACTACATCGAGTACCACTGGACCGAGTACTTCCTCTACAACCCCTACCGGGGCTTCCGGTACCTGGTCGAGGACAGCCGCGGGCACTGGAGCTTCGTGCGCACCCTGCCCGACCTGCCGAGCGGCGCGAGCGGTCGCCGGGCGTCGTACCAGGGCCGCCGCTACAAGCACTACACCGGCGGCACGGCCATCGTGAACCGGGTGCTGGGAGAGTTCTCCTGGCAGGTCCGGGTCGGGGACCAGGGCCTGACCGACGACTACGTCGCACCGCCCTACATGCTCAGCGCCGAGCGCACCGAGCACGAGATCACCTGGTCCCTGGGCGAGTACATGACCGCGGCGCGGATCGGCGCGGCCTTCGACCAGGACCTGAAGGCCGAGCGGGGCATCGCCCCCCACGTGCCGAACCCCTACGCCCTGCCGAGCCAGAGCCGCAAGGCCTGGACCTTCGCGATGACCCTGCTCGGGGGTGCGGTCGCGCTCTTCTTGGGCCAGGCGGTCACCGCGGCCAACGAGGTGCTGGCGTCCCAGTCCTGGTCGACCTCGGCCCAGGGCGAGGAGGTGTTCCTCACCGAGCCCTTCCAGGTCGCGGACAAGGGGCGGCGAAACCTGCACGTGACCCTCGACGGCAAGCTCTCCCGCGGCGACGCCCAGGTCCACGTCTCCCTGATCAACACCACCGACGGCCAGGTCTACCACCCCCTCGAGACCGCCCGGAAGAACGCGGGCGAAGGGCGGATCTACCGTCCCACCCCCGGTGCCTACGTCGGCCGGGTCGAGGTCGCCCGCAACCCGAGCAAGACCCACACCAGCGACCTGAAGGGCCTGAAGCTCACGGTGATCCGGGACAAGCCCTGGCGCTCACCGCTGCTGCTGCTCGCGCTCTACGCCCTGCTCGCGCCCTTGGCCCTGGTGCTGGCCAAGGGCGCCTTCGAGACCAAGCGCTGGTCGGAGTCCGACCATGCCGGCTGATCCCACCCAGCGGAGGACTCTGCGATGAACCTGGTCACCGGCCACTTCGGCCTCGGGATCCTCATGCTGCTCGGCGCAGGGGGGCTGGTCGCGACCGGCTGGACCCCCACCAGCGCGAGGCAGGAGAACGTGCCCGTCTCGGTGCGGGACAACCCAGCCTCCTACAAGCCCTCCTACGCCCTCTTCCGGGGCTACCACGTGATCTACACCTCATCCGGCGGCGGCTATCGCTCCGGGAAGTGAGCGAGACATGGACAACTGGCTCGATCTGAACGTCTTGTTGGCGACGCTGCTCTACTCGGGCGTCGGTGTGGTCGTCTTCGGCCTGGCCTTCCTGGTGATGGTCAAGGTGGCGCCCTTCTCGGTCCAGAAGGAGATCGAGGAGGACCAGAACACCGCTCTGGGCCTCGTGATGGGCTCGGTCATCATCGGCCTGGCGATCATCATCGCGGCGGCGCTGACCGGCTGAGCTGGCGTGCGCGGAGAACCCCTCCGCCCGGACATGGCCCGGGTGCTGTTCCTCTCCGCGTTCGTGATCGCGACGTGCGGGCTGGTCTACGAGCTGGTGGCGGGTGCCCTGGCGTCGTACCTGCTGGGCAACGGCGTGACCCAGTGGTCGCTGATCATCGGCACCTACCTGTCGGCGATGGGTGTCGGCTCGCTGATCTCCAAGGCCATCGAGCGCAACCTGCTGGCCCGGTTCGTGGAGATCGAGCTGGCGGTGGCGCTGGTCGGGGGCTTCGAGGCGAGCCTGCTGTTCGCCGCGTTCGTCTACTCCGAGTCCTTCCAGCTGCTGCTGTTCGGGCTGGTGGGGATCATCGGGGTGCTGGTCGGGCTGGAGCTGCCCCTGCTCATCCGCATCCTGGAGCGGGAGACCACGCTCAAGGAGCTCATCGCCCGGGTGCTGTTCCTCGACTACATCGGGGCGCTGGCGGCGTCGCTGGCCTTTCCGCTGATCCTCCTGCCGCGGCTCGGGCTCATCCGGACCTGCCTGGTCTTCGGGCTGCTCAACGCCCTCGTCGCCCTGTGGACCACCTTCCTGTTCGACGCCGAGCGGCCGGTGCTGCTGCGGCTGCGAGGGCTGTGTGTGGCCACCCTGGTGATCCTGGCGGCGGGACTCGGCGGTGCGACGACGCTGGAGACCCGCATGGAGTCGGACCTGTTCGCCGACCCCGTGGTGTTCCGGGAGCACTCTCCCTACCAGCGCATCGTGCTGACCCATCGCGACGGCGACACGCGGCTGTTCCTCGACGGAGCGCTCCAGTTCAGCACCGTCGACGAGTACCGCTACCACGAGGCCCTGGTCCATCCGGGGCTGGCGAGCGTGGCGGAGCCCCGGCGGGTGCTCGTGCTCGGCGGTGGCGACGGGCTGGCGGTCCGGGAGGTCCTCCGCCACGAGACCGTCGAAGAGGTGGTCCTGGTGGACCTGGACCCGGCCATGACCCGGCTGTTCAGCGAGCGGGAGGGGCTGGCTGCGCTGAACGACCGGGCGCTGCACGATGCCCGGGTCACGATCGTCAACGACGACGCCTTCGCCTGGGCCCGCGAAGGCTCCCACGGCTCGTTCGACGCCGTGGTCATCGACTTCCCGGACCCGAACAACTACGGCCTGGGCAAGCTCTACACCAACCACTTCTACCGCCTGCTGACCCCCCTGCTGGCGCCGGGGGCGGCGATCACCATCCAGTCCACCTCGCCCCTCTGGTCCCCACGGGCCTACTGGTGCATCGTGCGGACCCTGGAGCACGAGGGCTTCACGGTCCAGCCGTACCACGCCTACATCCCCTCCTTCGGGGAGTGGGGCTTCGTGCTGGCGTCGCGGGAGCCGCTGCCGCCCTTCCGGGCGCTGCCGCAGGGCCTGAGGTTCCTGGATGGCCCCACCCTGGCGGGGCTCTTCCACTTCCCGCCGGACATCGACCGGGTCGATGGCCCGGTGAACCGGCTGGACAACCAGGCCCTGGTGCGGCTCTACGAGCAGGACTGGCGAACCCTCGGCCTGCAGTGAGCGGGCCGTCCCGGAGGGCGGTGCTGGCGGGTCTGGCGGCGCTGCCGGCCTGCTCCCGGGGCAAGGCGCCGCCGGCGCTCACCGGGGAGCTGCTGGGCCGGGAGCGGCTGGCGCGCGGGCACCGGGTGCGCGGGGCGCCGCCGGTGGCGATGCGGTCTACGACGGTCGACGTGTTGATCGTCGGTGGCGGGGTCGGGGGACTGTCGGCGGCCTGGCGGCTGGCCAGGGCGGGCTTCGAGGGCTCCGTGCAGCTCGTCGACCTGGGGGACCAGCTCGGCGGGACCTCGGCGGCGGGGGAGCACGGAGGCCGCGCCTTCCCCTGGGGCGCCCACTACCTGACCCTGCCCTCGCCGGGGTGCCACCACGTGCGCACCCTGCTGGCCGAGGCCGGCGTGATCACGGGCTTCGAGGCCGACGGACGGCCTCGCTACGACCCCGTGGCGCTGTGCCTGGCCCCCCAGGAGCGGCTGCACGTGGCCGGGCAGTGGGTCGAGGGGCTCTGGCCACGGGGCGTCGCCACCGCCGAGGACGACCGCCAGCACCGGGCCTTCGAGGCCCTGTGCGCGAGCTGGGCCTCGCGGGTCGGTGCCGACGGCCTGCCAGCCTTCGCGATTCCCCTGGCCCGAAGCAGCCGGGACCCGGCCATCCGCTCGCTGGCGGCAGTGTCCTTCGCCACCTGGCTCGACCAGCAGGGCCTCACGAGCCCCGTCCTGCGCTGGTGGGTCGACTACGCCTGCCGCGACGACTACGGCGCTCGCTCCGATGCGGTCTCGGCCTGGGCGGGCCTGCACTACTTCGCGAGTCGCCGCCCCGACCCGGGAGACGCCCGGGACCTCGGCACCCACGTGCTCACCTGGCCCGAGGGCAACGGCTTCCTGGTGCGGCACCTGGCGTCCCGGGCCCGGGCCGAGGTGCTCACCGGGGTGGTGGCCCGGGCGGTCGAGGCGGACACCGGGCGGGTGGTGCTGGAGCGGGACGACGAGGCCTGGTCCGTGACCGCTGGCGCCGTGATCCTGGCGGTGCCCGGGAGGGTGCGGCGGGCGATCGGTGTGGCGACCCCGGCCGAGGTGCCGGCCACCGCGCCCTGGCGGGTGGCCCAGGTCCACTGCGATCGCCCGCCCCACAGCGTCGGCGTGCCCCAGGCCTGGGACAGCGTGCGCTACGACGGCCGCGGGCTGGGGGTGGTGACCAGCACCTGGCAGACCGCCAGCTATGGCGGGCCGACGACCCTGAGCTACTACGAGCCGCTCGACGACGTGCACCAGCTGGTCGGGGCGAGCTGGGAGTCCGAGGTCGACGCCGTCCTGAGCGACCTGGCCCCTGGGCACCGGGACCTGCGGGAGCGGGTGCAGCGGGTCGATGTCTGGCACTGGGGGCACGGCACGGTGGTGCCGGCGCCGGGGGTGCACGGAGGCGAAGGGCTGGCGAGCCTGGCGGTGCCGGTGGGGCGGGTGCACTTCGCCCACACCGATCTGAGCGGCCTGAGCCTGTTCGAAGAGGCAAGCTGGCACGGCATCCGGGCTGCGGAAGAGGTGCTGGTGCGGATGGGCGTGGAGCCCGGCACCGTGCTCTGAAGGGGGTGGTCACCCTGACGGGGAATCCCCTACAATAGAGCCATGTCGGGCGTGTGGCTCGTGATTGCAATCGCCGTGGTGGGGGGGGTCGGGCTCTTTCTGCAGTCCAGGCCCGGGCCGGGGTCCGTGACCGCTGGCGGGCGGGAGGGCCTGCTGGCCCGCCTGTCGGCGGATCGCCAGCTCGCAGCGGCCATGCGGCGGCCCGCCGCGCCGCTGGCGGGCTTCGAGCTCGGCAAGCTCACCGGCACCGAGCCGAGCGCCGACGTGCTGCAGCACTTGACGCGGCTGGTGGAGCGGAAGGTCCCGCTCACGGCCAGCCTGGCGGGGCAGGAGCACCGGGGCCGCTTCGTGAGGTGCGAGGGCACCCGTCGGCTGGTGTTCCGGCCGGTGCTGCCGGTGCAGGGTCTCGCGGTGGGGGCGACGGTGTCGATCTCCTACCGCACCCTGCGGTCGGGCTGGACCTTCCTGGTGGCGCTGGACGCGGTGGGCAAGCGGGGGGACTGGGCGCTGGCCCTGCCGCGGACCATCCGCCGCCTGGACTCCCGCGGTGCCCACAGGCTGCCGCTGGAGACCCGCGTGCTCACCCTGCTGATCGCGGGTGACCTGGGGCCCGAGGAGGTGCCGGTGGTCGATGTCTCGGACCGCGGACTCCAGGTGCTCCTGCCGCCTTCGCGGGTGACCCTGCACGAGGGAGACAGCCTCCAGGGCGTGCTGCGTGCCTACGGCGAGCGAGCGGGCCTGCTGCAGCTCGTGGTGCGGCACGTGAGCAACGGCACGGACCTCCCCAGGGCCGGCGTGGCCCTGGACCTGGAGGACCCGGAGGGCCTGCTCATCCTGCGTCAGGTGTGTGCGGCGATCCGGCGGAGCGTGTCGGCGCCGGCGTGAGCGGGATGTGCTCGTGGTGGTCGCCGTCGGGGACGTACGACACCGGTCGACACCCCCGAAGCACCACCGGCCGCCCTGGATCCGCTCACCTCATCGCAGCTCGAAGCTGGAGAGCTCCTCCCCGAGCAGGCGCAGCTCGGTGGTCTCGGGGTGGCCCTCCCGCCAGATCAGCCGGAAGGCGTCGCTCAGCGGCTTCACGCGAGGCAGGATCTCGCGCAGCTCCCCGGCCGCCAGGTTCGGCGCCACGTAGTACCGCGGCATCACGGCGACCCCGGCCCCGGTGAGGACCCGGCGACGGATGGCCTCGATCGTGCCGAGGAATTCGTAGTCCCCGAAGGTCCAGGGCTCGGAGCCGGGCCAGGCGCCGAGGAAGTAGCGGAACAGCGGCAAGGCCCCGTGGGAGTCCACGAGCCGGTGCCCCGCGGCCTGCTCCGGGGTCTTCAGGGGCTGTTCCTGGAGCAGCAGCGGCGAGGCGACGAAGGCGTAGTCCTCGGGATGCAGGGTGAAGGTCTCCAGGTCCTGGGCGATGAGCCGGGCGCTGGAGATCACCGCGTCGACCCGCCCGCCGTTGAGCTCGGACATCAGCCCCGTGCCCGAGCCGAAGGCCAGGTGGAAGCGCCGCTCGGGACGGTCTTCCTGGAGCACCTCGATGGCCGGCATCAGCCAGCTCATGCCCAGCTCGTGGCGGGTGCCGAGGGTGAGGCTCAGGGCGGTCCGGGAACCGGTGTCGAGGGCCTCGCGGCAGGCCCGCGCCGCCGCCAGACAGGCCCGGGCGTGAGGCAGGAGCGCCCGCCCCGCGCGGGTGACCTCGACCTTGCGGGCGTGGCGATCGAGCAGAGTCTGGCCGAGCTCTTCCTCGAGGCGTCGGATGCGCTCGGAGAACGCCGCCGGCGACAGCGCGACCTCGGCCGCGGCCGCCCGGAAGGTGGGCAGGCGACAGGCCGCTTCGAAGCAGCGCAGGGACTCGACGTCGGGCAGCTGGGTTCGGGACATCCGAAGCTCAGGGTATCGAAGAACCGTCAGTCTCGTAGGATGGGCCCGCCCTTCACCCCGGAGCTGGCGCCCTGGATCCCCGCTGGCTGGTCAGTCGACCCTTCGACCTGGGCCTGCTGATCGGCCCGGCGCTGGTGGCGGTGCTCGTGGTGCTGTGGCTGCCGGAGGCCCTGGACCTGCCCCCCTGGGGGTGGCTGGTGTTCGTGGTCGGCATCGACGTGGCCCACGTCTGGGCCAGCCTGTACCGGACCTACCTCCAGCCCGGCGAGGTCCGCCGGCGGCCGTGGCTCTACCTGGGCACCCCGGTGGCCTGTCTGCTCGCCCTGGTGGCCCTGCGGTGCGCGGGCACGGCCTGGTTCTGGACCGCGATGGCCTACACGGCTCTGCACCACTTCATCAAGCAGCAGGCGGGCGTCGCGATGCTGTACCGGAGGCGGGCCGGCCTCGGTCCCGAGGGTGCCCGGCTGGAGCGGTGGGCGCTCTACGCGGTCTGCGGCTGGCCGGTGCTGTGGTGGCACGCCCACCTCCCACAGCCCTTCGCCTGGTTCGTCGAGGGTGACTTCCTGGTGGGCCTGACCCCCGACGTGCTCTGGCCGACGGGCCTCGCCGCCCTGGCCGTGCTCGCCCTCCACCTGAGGCAGCGGCTGCGCGAGCGGCTCTGGACCCCCGGCCGTGACCTGTGGCTGGCGATGTCCGCGGCGGTCTGGGGCGGGGGCATCGTGCTGGGCGGAGGCGACGCCGCGTTCACGGTGACCAACGTGGTGCACCACGGCCTGCCCTACTTCGCCCTGGTCTGGTGGGCCGGTCGCGGGCGGTGGCGGGTCTCCGGCGACGGTCCGGCCCAGCCCGGCTGGTTCACCCCGGCCGGCGCCGCGCTCTTCCTGGTCCCGCTGCTCGCCCTGGCCCTGTTCGAAGAGGCGCTGTGGGACGCCTGGGTCTGGCAGGACCACGCCTGGCTCTTCGGGACCTGGCCCACCCCTCCGGACTGGCTCGCCTGGCTCGCGGTGCCCGTGCTCGCCTCCCCTCAGGTCACCCACTACGTGCTGGACGGCTTCATCTGGCGCTTCGACGGCAGCAACCCGGGGCTGGCCGAGGCGCTGGAGCTGTGATCAGGTGGGGGTCGGCAGCTGCACGAAGCCCCGCCAGAAGGACACGATGGCCCGCATGGCCTCGACGTAGTCGTCGAAGCCGATGGGCTTCTCGACGCAGGCATTGGCGTGGAGGTCGTAGGCCGAGCGAAAGGCAGACGGGTCGTCGGAGCCCGACACCACGATCACGGGCATGTGGGTCAGGGCTTCGTCGCTCCGGATGGCCCGCAGGACATCCTCGCCATCGAGATCAGGCAGGTGCAGGTCGAGCAGGACCAGGTCCAGAGCCCCGCCCCCGTTCGGGTTGCGCAGCCGCTCCAGCGCCGCCTCACCGGTCTCCGCCACCTCGAGCTCGAGCTCGAGCCCGGACACCTGGATGGCGTACCGGGCGAGGTCGATGTCTGCGGCGTTGTTCTCCACCAGCAGGCAGCGCATGGGACGGGACGAGAGCTGGGCCACCACGACACCTTGTATTCCGAGCGTCAGAGGACCGACACCCCCAGGAAGGTGGACACGTAGGCGCTGGCTCCGCCTCGGCGCTCACCCGCGCGAAGCATCACCAGACGTTGTACTTCCTGCGGTTGGCCTCGTGTTGCCTGGAATTGCGCGCAGGGTGCAGGTTCCTGTCGGCATCGTGCAGGTAGTACCACCACTCCGACGCCTCGGGACTCGCCGCGGCCTCGAGGGCCGAGCGGCCGGGATTGCCGATGGGCCCGGGCGGGAGCCCCCCCCGCAGCCGCGTGTTGTAGGGCTCGTTCGGGTCGCGCAGGTTCCGCAGGAAGGCGCGACGGTCATTCCAGTCCTCGAGCGTGTAGCGACTGGTGGCGTCGACCCCCAGGAGCCAGTCGTTGTCGAGCCGCTTCCACAGGATGCCGGCCACCAGGGCGCGGTTCTCGGGCTTCGGCTCCTCCCGCTCCACCATGCTGGCCATCACCAGCACGTCCCAGGCGCTGCGCTCCGAGTCTCCGAGCTCGGCCCAGACCGAGGCGAAGGTGTCGAGCTGTCGCTGGATGAAGGCCGCGGTGTCCCAGCGGTCCGGCTCGACCCGGTAGGTCTCGGGGTAGAGCAGGCCCTCCAGGGTCTCCCCCTGGATGGGGATGGGCACGGTGAAGCGCCCCGGCTCGCCGGCGAGGGCGGCGTACTCCCCGGGCCGGGTCCAGCCCTTGGCGGCCAGGGCCGCGTCGACCTCGGCGATGCGCCAGCCTTCGAGCACGCTGAAGGGCTCGTCGTCGGCGATCGGCACCCCGCAGAACACGGCCATCAGCTCGGGGATGGGCATCGCCGGGCTCACCCGGAACCTGCCGGCCTTGAGGCAGCCCCCGGCCTTCTCGACGCGGACATAGGCCTCCCAGCGCCAGGCGTCGGACACCAGGCCCTGGGCCTCCAGCGCGGGGGCCAGGGACCGGGCGTGGGCGCCCTTGGGCACCTCGAAGATCACCTCGGTGGCGTTCGACGGGTCGGCGGGCTCCGTCCACTGGGACTCGACCACGGCGCACGCCGTCAGCATCCAGATCCACATGACGGCACCCTAACGCCGGCCCCGGCTTGCAGACCCCTCGGCGGCGGGAGATGCTCCGGGCATGCTCGCCCTCCTCCTGCTCCCGATGCTCGCCTGCGACGGCGACACCAGCGACACCGGCACCCCGCCCACCGACTCGGGTACGACCGACACCGGCGCCGCCGCCGTCGAGACCGACGTGCTGGTCATCGGTGCTGGACCGGCCGGGCTCGCGGCGGCCTGGGAGGCTCTGGACGCCGGGACCCGGGTGATCGTGCTGGAGCGCCAGGCCGAGTCCGGGGGGGCGGGCTGGTACGCCGGCAACTTCTTCGGCGCGGCCACCAGCTGGCAGGGGGTGCTGGGCATCGAGGACAGCGTCGAGGCGGCCGCCGAGGACTGGGGCCTGTTCACCGGCGGCGACGCCGAGGACCCCTGGGTCCAGCGACTGCTGGAGGAGTCCGGAGACACGCTGAGCTGGCTCGCCTACGAGTTCGGCATCGAGGTCCTGGACGTCTACCAGGACCCCTCGGCCGGCAGTGTTCCCCGGATGCACATCGTGTCGCATCCGGAGCATGGGGCCTCGGTCGGGCCCTTGGTCGAGGCGCTGGCGGAGCACGTGTGGCTCAACTCCGAGGCCAACAGCCTGCGGATCCGCGACGGTCGCGTCGCCGGGGCCGTCGCCACGGACCTGACCACCGGGGAGTCCTATGCGCTCGACGCCGAAGCGGTGGTGGTGGCGACAGGCGGCTTCGCCCGGGACCTGGACGCGGTGCTGGCGGATCGCCCGGACCTGCAGGGCCTGACGGTGGTGTTCGAGGCCGACCTCGGGTCCGACGGCGGGGGCACGCCCCTGCTGCAGCAGGTGGGCGCTGCTGCCCAGAACGCCGGGAACTACGGCGTCTACGTGCACAGCATCGCCGACCACCGGGCGGACTTCCCGAACGAGGCCCTGTGGGTGCCGAGCATGTCGCGCTCCCTGATCCTGAACACCCTGGGCGAGCGGGTGATCAACGAAGACGAGACCCGCAGCTTCCACCTGAGCCACCGGCTGTCCGAGCTGCCCGATCGCCAGCTCTACGCGGCCATGCCCGCCGACGTGATCTCGTCGGCCTCGGTGATGTCCCCGGCCTACAACTGGGCCGAGGCGGGCGTGGTGGAGGAGTTCACGGTCGACGAGCTGGTCGAGGGCGGCGCCGCCTGGGTCTACGACTCGCCGGCCGAGCTGGCCGCGGACTGGAGCATGGACCCGAGCGTGGTGGAGGCGACCTTCGCCACCTACGAAGGGCACGTGGCCGACGGGCGGGATCCAGACTTCAACAAAGGTCAGGGGGATCTGATCTCCTTCGGCGAGGATCCGATCACCCTCTTCGAGCTGGTCCCCGGCGCCGCCAAGGCCTTCGGGGGCGCCGAGCTGGACCTCTCGGCGCGGGTCCTGGACACCGACGGACAGCCGATCCCGGGGCTCTTCGCGGCGGGGGAGGTCGCCGGCATGCTGGGCAGCGCTGCGGTCGGCGAGGGCTTCTCCGGCTCGGTCACGGCCTGCTACCTCACCGGCCGGGTCGCGGGTCAGAGCGCCGCCGCCGAGGTGTCGTCACCACGGTAGACTCCCCTCGATGCGCCTGAATCCGGTCCTGGCGGGCCTCCCGACCTATCCCCAGGTGGCCCTGGACGCGCGCAAGGCGCGGGCTGTGGCGGCCGGACTGACCCTCTACGACTTCGGCACCGGGGACGACCATGGCGCCACGCCGCCCGCCGTGCGCCAGGCCGTGCGGGACGCCGTGCCAGAGGTCTCGACCTACCCCAGCGTCGCAGGTCCACCGGCTCTGCGTGAGGCGATCTCCGGGTACATGGAGCGGCGCTTCGGCGTGACCCTGGACCCGGCGACCCAGATCCTGCCGACCTCGGGCAGCAAGGAGCTGGTGTTCCACCTCCCCCTGCTGGTCATCGACGCCCACGCCGCCGACCGCACCGTGGTCTTCCCCGACCCCGGCTACCAGGCCTACGTGCGCGGCTGCCTCTTCGCGGGGGGTGAGCCCCACGCCGTGCCCCTGAGCGGGGACTTCGTCTTCCGACCCTGGGAGCTGCCGTCGGACCTGCTCCGCCGCACCCGCCTGATGTGGATCAACTCGCCCCACAACCCGACGGGCGCTGTCACGCGGCTGCCGGAGCTGCAGCGGATCCACGCCCTGTGCCGGGAACACGACATCCTGCTCGTGAACGACGAGTGCTACGCGGACATCTGGGTGGCCGACGACGACCGCCCCCACTCCCTGCTCGAGGCCGGCGTCGAGGGCACCCTGGTCGTGCACTCGCTGTCCAAGCGCTCCGGCATGACCGGCTACCGCTCGGGCTTCGTGGCGGGGGACCCCGAGGTCATGAGGTGGCTGCGCAAGCTGCGGGTGAACCCGGGGGTGGTGCCGACCGACACCATGAACGCCGGCGCGATCGTGGCCTGGCACGACGACCACCACGTCGACACCCGCCGCGCGGAGTTCCGGGCCAAGCGCCTGGTGATGCAGGCCTTCTTCGAAGCCGAGGGCATGGAGATCGTCGCCAGCGATGCGACCTTCTACCTGTGGGTGCGCTGTCCGGAGGGCCTGGACGACCAGGCCTATGCCCTGGCGCTGGTCGACCACGGCATCGTCGTCTGTCCCGGGAGCACGCTGGGTCTCACCGGATCGGGCGCGGGTTACGTCCGCGTCGCGCTGGTGCCGGACCTGGCGGTGTGCCAGGAGGCCACCGGGGTCTGGGCGCGAGCCAACCGGGAGATCAGCAGGAGGATCGCGGGGTGAGGGACACCGAGCTGCAGCAGGGGGTCGAGGCCGCCTGGGCTGGAGACAGCAGCGCCGCCGAAGCCTGGGAGCTCGCTCAGCAGGCGGTCGCGGGCCTCGACTCGGGCAGGCTCCGGGTCGCCGAGAGGCGCGACGGCGAGTGGATCGTGCACGGCTGGCTGAAGAAGGCCATCCTGCTCTACTTCCGCCACAGCCCGATGGTGGAGGGCTCCCGCGGCGACTACCACTGGCACGACAAGGTCCCGCTGAAGTCCGACCTGGCGGCCCAGGGCATCCGCATCGTGCCCCCGGGCACCGTGCGCTACGGCGCTCACCTGGAGCGGGGCTGCGTGGTCATGCCCGGGTACGTGAACATCGGCGCCTGGGTCGGCGCAGGCACCATGGTCGACACCTGGGCCACGGTCGGATCCTGCGCCCAGATCGGCCGCGGTGTGCACCTGTCTGGCGGGGTCGGCATCGGTGGCGTGCTGGAGCCCCCCGGGGCCCGTCCCGTCATCATCGAGGACGGCGCCTTCATCGGCTCCCGCTCCATCGTGGTCGAGGGGGTGGTCGTGGGTGAGGAAGCTGTGCTCGGTGCAAGTGTGGTGCTCACGGCGAGCACCCCGATCATCGACGTGACCGGCGAGACCGAGGTGGTGCACAAGGGACGCGTGCCCCCCCGTGCGGTCGTGGTGCCCGGCACCCGTCCGAAGGCCTTCCCGGCTGGCGAGGTGCAGCTCTCCTGCGCGGTGATCATCGGCCACCGCAAGGAGAGCACCGACCGCAAGACGTCCCTCAACGACGTCCTGCGCGAATTCGCGCTCAGCGTCTGACCGTCGGGCTGTGACCGCCCGCAAGAAAGACGAGGGCATCAAGCCCTCGCAGTGGCTCCCCATCGCCCTGCTGGTGGCGTGGCTGCCCTTCGTGGGGGTACCGCCCCTGCTCGACGAGGAGAGCTACCTCGACATCGTCCGGCAGATCGCCGACCACCCCTTCCGACCCTACGACTGGTGGCGCCGCTGGCAGCCGTGGGGGGCGGAGCGCGTGGCCGACGCCTACCTCTACGCCCACCCGCCCGGACACCTGTGGTGGCTGGGCATGTGGCGTGGCCTGGTCGGCGAAGGCCTGCTGCTGCGGGTGCTCGCGACCGTGCCGTGGATCGCCCTGCTGGGCTTCAGCGTGGCCCGGCTGGCCGAGGGCACCTGTCGTCGTCCGAACACGGCCGCCTTCCTGTTCGCGGCGAGTCCGGTGGTCATCCTGGCGCTGCACCAGGGCCTGATGCCGGACCTGGGCATGGCCGCCCTCGGCACTGCTGCGGTCGCCGCGTGGCGCGAGGCGCTGGGCAAGCACCACGCCCTGGACCTGGAGAAGGCCGCGCTGGCCGGGGGGCTCCTGGGACTCGCCTGCAGCTTCAAGTACCCGGCTCTGGTGCTGGTCCCGGTGCTGGTCTTCCACGCGCTCAAGCGGGGGCAGCTCCGGGCTGCCTGGCCCGCCTGGGCCGCCTTCGTCGGGGTCTGGGGCACCCTGGAGCTGTTGCTCTGGGTCCAGTACGGGCGCATGCACCTGCTCGAGGTGCTGGTCACCGCCCCCGAGATCGCGCGGGGGTCGCTGTCGGGCCGCGCCCTGGGCACCCTGGTGCGGCTGTCCCTGGTGGTCTGTCCCCTGGTGCTGCTCGTCGCCGGCCGGTGGCGGCGGGCGGGGCTGGTGCTCTTGCCGGTCGGGCTGGTCGGGGCCGTGGGTCTGGTGGGGCTGGACCAGCTGGGGCCCTTCACGGCACCGCTGCTGATCGCGCTCTTCGCGGGCGGGGGGCTGCTGCTCCTGCGGGGCGTGGCCGGGCTGCTCCCCCGGCTGGACAGCCACAAGAAGCGCCGCAAGGACCGGGACGACCCGGTGCTGCTCGGCGCCTGGGCCGTGGCTGTGATCCTGGGGGTGGTCCTGGGCCACAACTACGCTGGGGGGCGCTACCTGCTGCTGGCCGCCGCTCCCCTCGCCCTGCTGGTCGGCCGGACCGCAGAGAACACCCCGGGCGGCAAGGTCCTGGCTCGTGTCTCGGGCATCGCCTGGGCCTGCCTGGGGCTGGGCCTCGGGCTCTCCCAGGCTCGCCAGGCCGACGCCATGGACCTGGTCGCCCAGCGGGTGTCGCTGCACGCCGAAGGGGGCCGCTTCACCGGGGAGTGGACCCTGCGCTGGCGGCTCGCCCGCGAGGGGTGGGAGCAGTGGCACCCCGGCGAGGAGCTCGCCGAAGGCACGGTGCTGGCTGTGCCGGTCCACAGCGGTCCGGCGCCGGTTCCCGCAGAACGCCTGACCCTGCTGGCGGAGGAGGTCTCCACCGACCAGCTCGGCCTGCGCATCCTCGACCTGGAACAGGGCATCGGGTACCACGCCGAGACCCTGGGGCCGTTGCCCTTCGGCTGGGTCCGAGCGCCTCTGGAGCGGGTGCGGATCTACGAGGTCGGGCCATGATCACCCGCCCGCTCCCGCCGTCGTTCGAGGCGATCTTTCTCGGCGAGGCCCTGGAGCGGGAGGCCGCGTTGGACGCGTTCGGCCAGGGCCTGCGGCGGCTGCCGCCGGTGACCACCACCCTGTGCCTGCTGCTGCTGCTCATCCACCTCTTCGTCGGCTGGCTGGACTTCGCCACGGGCCAGTTCTCCTTCCTCGGGTCCCTGGTCTGGGCCCGCACGGTGGAGTCCCTGGCGATCGCGGGCGGGCGCATCTCGGATGCCGTGGCCATCGGCCAGACCTGGCGGCTGGTGACCTGCGTGCTGCTGCACGCGGACTGGTTCCACTTCGGGCTGAACACCCTGGCGCTCTTCGGGCTGGGGCGCATCGCCGAGGCGATCTTCGGTCGGGCACGGCTGCTGCTGTTGTTCGTGGCCTCCGGCGTCGGGGGCTCGGTCCTGTCCCAGCTTGGGCCCACGAGCATGAGCGTGGGCGCCAGCGGTGCGGTCTTCGGGCTGATGGGCGCCTGCATGGCCTTCGGCTTCCGGCACCGAGAGGTGCTCCCGGTGGACCTGCGGCGCCTCCTCGTGCGGGGGCTGACACCGTGGGTGGTGCTCAACCTGGTCATCGGCTTCACCGTGCCGCGCATCGACAACCTGGGCCACATCGGTGGGCTGGTGACCGGCGCGGTGGTGGCCCTGCTCGTCCGGGACCGCATCGTTCCCGGGGACCCGGCGCAGAGCCCGTCCCGTGGGGGTGCCATCGCGGGGCTCTGCGTGGGCCTGTTGTGCTGGGGCCTGATGAACGCGACCTGGAGCGTGCTGGGCGCGCTCTGAGTCAGGGCCGCGGTCGCTGCCCCGGGGGCACCACCACCAGCTCCAGCGCGTCCATGCCGTAGACGGCCATCGGGTGGCCGCGGTGCTCGAAGGCCTGACCCGACGTGAACGCCAGCTCCACGCTCTCTCCGCCGTGCTCGAAGCGCAGGGTGCCAACGGTCGCGTGGTGACTGAAGGTGCCGTCCGGCTTCATGACCGTGTCCCGCTTGCCGGCGATCAGGGTCACGGTGCCGCCCAGCACGGGCAGGGGCTCGGCCTTGTCGAAGCGCAGGCGCACCCGGACGGTCTCGGTCACGGTCTCGGCGGTCACGGGCGGGGGCTCCGGGTC
>CAYFPX010000002.1:70989-72308 GCA_964344945.1 uncultured Enterobacterales bacterium | reverse complement strand
GCCAGGGGGTCACAGGGCCGGCATCCGGAGGACCTGGCCAGGCAGGATGCGGTTCGGGTCCTTGCCGATGGTGTCCTTGTTGAGATCGTAGATCTCGCGCCAGCGGCCTGTGTCGGAGAGGTAGCGGTCGGCGATGGCCGACAGGCTGTCGCCGGACACGACGGTGACGGTCTCCTGGTACGGGCCAGTGGGGTTGCCCGTGCCGTCGACGTGGGCCTCGACCATGAGCTGCTGCATCAGGGTCAGGTCGCTGGCCACCTGGTCCCAGAACGGCTGGGACTGTGTGCGGTCGCGCAGGTACCCGATGTCGAGATCGTCCAGGTCCTGGAGCTCGTTGGAGAAGGACCCTGCGGCGATCGCGTCGCTCAGGGCCTGGATCCGGGGGCTGTTGATCAAGTTGCCGCTGACCGGCTGGGTGTAGCCGTCGACCATGGTCTTGAAGGCCGGATCGAGGGCGTAGTAGTGGCCCAGGTAGGCGTAGGACTTGGTCCAGCTGCCGGTGTTGTCCAGGTAGATGTTGTCCGCCCGACCGCCACCGTGCATGTGGTTGAAGATGTCCTGCTGCCGCTTGTTGGTGAAGGCGGTGGAGACCGTCTTGGTGATGTCGTCGGCGTTGCCGACGGTGCCGTCGGGGCCGCCGTCGATGGCGGTGATGTTGAAGTTGGTGACCGAGGTGTTCGACGACGGGTCGAACCAGTCCGGCGAGGAGCCTTCGGGGTTCATCATCCAGTAGGCCCGGAACTCGGACTGGTACTGGTTGTAGGCCCACTGGGGCGCCCGTGCGGTCATGTTCGGATCCGCGGCCGGCTGGGCCACCTCCCACTCACCCCCGTTGTGCTGGTCGGCGTCGTGCTGGACCTCGTGGATGAAGAACGTGACGATGTCGCCCTCGGAGAAGCTCACCGGGTCGACGAGCATCATCGTGATGCCGTCGAGGCCCATGGAGCCCGCGACCGAGGAGAATTTCGCCTCCACGCCGTCCATGTTCGTGGCGTTGCCCGAGGCATCGACGGTGTCGTCGTAGTCGGCGCCGGCTTCGTCGTATTTCTTGCGGGTGTCGAAGTAGGCGTTCTGGTTGGCCGGGACCGCCGGACGCAGGTGGGCGTCGTGGGTGGGGGTCATCACGTAGAGGTCGGCCTCGCCCTCGTCGATCCACTGGCAGGTGTTGCGCAACAGGTTGACCCGCGAATTGGCGCCGGCGGAGGGGTCGACCATCTGGGCCAGGCCCGAGCGCACGATGCGATCGATCTTGTCGCGGTTCCGGCGGTGGCGGGCCAGGGCGTCCCGCTTGCTGGTGGGGGCACCCGCGCGAGGGGCGC
>CAYFPX010000002.1:56952-70979 GCA_964344945.1 uncultured Enterobacterales bacterium | reverse complement strand
GGTGGGGGGCGGCCGGCCCGTCGTGCTCGCAGGCGGGCTCGGGCTGGGCCCCGGCGAGCTGGTCCTGGGCGAAGCTGTTGCCACGGGCCTGGCCGTAGGCCGGGCTGTAGCCGCCGCTGGAGCCGCCCGTAGAGGTGTCCTGCGTGGCCGTGTCGTGGCTCTGGTGTCCCTGCCCCATGAGACCTCCTGATGGCAGCCCATCCTGACACGGAGGAGACCGGGGTCGGGCGGGCGTGAGACCACCGGGTCATCGGCGTCATCTGCCGGGGGGTGTGCCGAGGATGGCGCACAGCGCGAGAGGGACGTGGTGGGCTCCACGGGGGAAGGTCTCGCGGGCCGGGCGGCGCCTGGGCCGGCGGTGTGGCTGGGTGCTGTCGCGGCGGTGGTGCTCTGCGTGCACGGGAGCAGCCTCGCGGCGCCCCTGGTGGGCGATGACTTCCGGCTGGTCGCCGGTGTCAGCCGGGCCGGACGGCGACGGCTCCCTGCTGGTGCTCTTTGGGGTGCCGGACCACCACGAGGCCGCAGTGATCGGCCGCAACGCCTTCCCCGACGCCCTGAAGCCCTTGTTCACCGGCGTGATCCTTGAGAGGCCTGCGGTGGTGCTGACGGACACGCCCGAGGGCCGGGCGCGGCTCCGGGGCCTGCGGGCGGCGACGGCGGGGGAACCGGGCGTGCGCTTCGCGGGGTGGGACGGCCGGGCCTTCGTGCCGCGCTAACCCGCATCGGTCACGAGAATCCTACTGCGGCCGCGGATCCAGGGCGCTGGCGGCCCGTTCTCGCTCACCTCGCTCGATGTGCACCCGGCACACCTTCACTCGGCTCGCCTGCGAGCGGACCACCAGCACCTCTGGCTCCACGGCCTCGCTACGGATTCTCGTGACCGATGCGGGCTGACGCAAGCCAAGGCGTAGCCGCCCCGTACTGCCGCTCGGCCGAGCGTAGCCGCTCTCAACTGCCGCTCTGGCGGTGATGACCCGTTGTGGAGGGCGCCTCGAGGCGCCTGCTCGGCCTCGAGGGGTCTCTGGCGGTCCTCGTGCCCCCCCTGGGCGGCAGTTGAGGAGGACTACGCCACGCAGGGAGGCAGTTGGGGCCGGCTAGGTCCCCAATTGGCACCTGTCGACGCCGCCACCAAGGGTACCGGTGGGGAGGGAACATCAAGTCGTCGGCGTCCGCCCTAGCGAATCCAGCGGGACAAGCGCCGCCACCTGGCCCGTGGTGACGATCGAAGGTTCCCGGTGAACCCAGTTGATGTGACTCGGCCACACCGGCCGCTCGAGCAGACCGCAGCGTGCGGTCCTTCGTGTCCGGGTCCATGCCCTACAGGCCGAAGCGTCGCTTGAGCCCCGCCGTCTCCAGGTCAACGTGACAGGCCTTGCCTCCGGCTCCAGGCCCATCTCGACTGAGCGCTCGAAGAGGTGCTGGTACCGAGCCCTGGCCAGGCGCTGGAGCAGCTCGGAGGGCGACAGCACGACCCCGCTGGTACCATCGCTCCAGGGCCGCTTGAAGCGCAGGACCACGTCTCCACCCTTGGTCCACTCCAGCCGGTCACACGCGACCGGAGGACGAGCCAGGTAGCGGCCGGGTCCCCGTCGTCGCAGTCCACGTCGGCGGCGTAGCCGTCCTGGTCGGCGCCTACGCCACGCCTCGGTCGGCCTTCGGAGGCGCGATCGCGGGTCCTGGACGAACAGCGGGCAGGCCCGGCCCGGACGGGCGTTGACAACGCCCGCTGGCTCGCCGAGGATCACGGCGAGGCAGCACTCATGGGCACAGCAGCGGGGCAGGGGGGGGTCTTCCTGCGCACCAGGGCTCTCGTCGAGACGTTGGTGCCGGATCCGGGCTTCGCGCGGCGTCACCTGGCGCTGATCGATCGGGCCGAGGCCAAGTCCCGGTCGGCCCGGGTCTTCCTGCCCGTGGCTGTTCCGCTGCGCGTCTGCGAAGCCGAGGGTGTGGCCCCGGACACAGCGACGCTGCTCGGGGCGGTCGGGCTGCTGGTGTGGGCCGGGGCGGACCTGTTGGACGACCTGGCGGACGAGCCGGAGACGGTCCAGGGCGACCCGGCCCGAGCGACCCTGGTGGCGGTCAATGCGCTCACGACCCTGCCCCAGCTGGTCCTGGCCAGGGCCCCTGTGAGCGCCGAGCAGCGGGCGGCCGCTGCCGCGAGGCTCGCCACAGGCCTGGTCGACATGAGCACGGGCCAGGACCGGGACCTCTGCCAAGGCGCCCACCGGGCCGAGACCCTGGCGGACTGGGAGACCGTGGCCCTGGGCAAGTCCGGGGCGGAAGCAGCCCTGCACGCCGGACTGGCGGCCCGGTTCGGGGGGGCCGCGCCGGCAAGGGTCCAGGCCTGGGAGGCCTGGGGCCGCCAGCTGGGCGTGCTGGTCCAGGCCCACGACGACCTGCGCGAGGTGATCCACGGTGGGGCCGACCTGGCCGTGGGTCGGGCTTCGCTGCCGGTGGTCCTGGCCCGCCGCCTGCTGGGCGACGACTGCGGCGTCCTGGCCCAGGTGCTTCGACAGGCCCGCCAGGGAGACCCCGGCCCGGCCCAGGACCTGCTGCTCCGATCCGGGGTACTCTCGGCGGCCTCGGCGTTCACCGCGTTGATGGCCCGCCGCCTGGCACAGGCGCTCCCCGGCGGTGCCGATGCGGCCCGCTTCTCGATGCTCTCTGCCCCCTACAGCCCCCAACCGTGAGAGGACCCGATGTCTGTCCAATTCGACCCGCCGCTGACCGACGCCCAGAAGAAAGCCCGCGTCAAGGCACTCGCCGAACGCGTCCGGGATGACAAGCCCTTCCGGGAGACCATCAAGAACCCGGACAACATGGAAGAGGAGCTGGTCAAGGCCGGCTACAGCTTCACCGAGGAGGAGATCTCGTTCATGCGAGGGTACCTGATCGCCCACAAGGACATCACCGAGGCCCAGCTCCGGAACAAGATCAAGAAGAGCATCAACGACGCCCCTGGCTGGTAGCTGAGCGGTGGGCGACACCCACGTGGGCCCCGGCTTCGGGGGCGCCGCGGGCACCCTCCACGGCATCCTGCGGGTGCGGCTGAGCTGTCCGTCCCTGGCGCTGGAGCCTGGGCTGGCCGCTCGCGCCGACCTGCGAGCGCTGGCGCTGGACCTGCTCGGCTCGCTGGCCGAGGTGGCGACGACCGAGCCGCTGTTCTCCCGGAGTCCCCAGGCGCTCGACGCCCGCCTGCTGGCGGTGGGGCCTGGCCTGGAAGACGCCACGGGACTGCCGGCACCCGACCTCAACGCCTGGCGGCTGGTCCGCCTTGCCCCCGGCGTCTCGGTCGAAGAAGGCCTGCTGGCCGTGGCGGGTCTGCCCCAGGTCGAGCTGGCCCTGCCCTTCCTGCTGCCCGAGGCCGAGCCCCCAGCCCCCACCGCGAACTTCCAGGCCGATCAGCTCTACCTGGGGCCCAGCCCCGCCGGCTTCGGGGCGGACCGGCTCCGGGGCTGGCCGGAGAGCCTGGGTCGCCACCGGGACCTCGGTGTGGTCGAGTGGGGCGGTGACCCGCTGCACGAGGAGCTGGCCCCCCTGGGCAGCCGGCTGGCCTTCGACATCCCGAGTGGGGTGGCCAGCCGGGTGGACGGCCACGCCAACGCCACCCTGGGCATCCTCGCGGCTGCGATGGGAGGCGGCGGCATCGAGGGCTTCGCCCGCCAGGCCAAGCTCAAGGTCTGCCTCGCAGCCTGGATCACGACGTCCTCGGGCCAGGTACGGAACTGGTCCGACGCGGTGGATCGGGCGTCGGCGTCCCTCGGCGCCGGAGATGTGCTGCTGGTCGAGGTCCAGGGCTACAACGGGTGGCCCGTCGAGCACGACACGGACATCTTCGACGCTTGCAAGCTGGCGGTGGCGGCCGGGGTGCACGTGGTGTTGCCGGCCGGCAACGGCACCCACGACCTCGACGGCACCATCTTCGACGCGGCGACCCGGGACAGCGGCGCCATCTACGTGGGCGCGGCGGCGGCGCCGAACTCCAGCAGCTACACGCCCCGGAGCCACATCCTGGGCTGCTACGGCGCCCGCGTGGACGTCCAGGGCCACGGCGAGCAGGTGGTCAGCCTGGCCCACTCCGGAGCCAGCGTCGTCGCGGACAAGTACTACCCGACCAGCACCAACCATCCCTTCGGCGACCCGACCCGGGCCTACACCCAGTCCTATGGCGGGACCTCGTCGGCGTCGGCCCTGGTGGCGGGGGTCGTGGCGCTGGCGGCCGAGCTCGCGGACCGGCTCCTCGGCGCCGAGATGTCCCCGACCGATCTGCGCAACCTGGTGCGCGCCCACGGGACGCAGCAGCAGTACAACGCCAGGACGCGGCCCATCGGGGACCAGCCGGACCTGGCCTCGATCCTGGATGAGCTCCGCCGGCGGGCCGTGCGCGGGCTTCCGTCTGCCGGCCCGCCGGTCAGGAGCCTCACCGCCAAGCAGCAGGACGCCCTGGAGTGCCTGGCCACGGGCCTCACCTACCAAGAGGGCGCCACCGCCCTGGGCATCTCCAAGAGCGCCTTCGGCAGCCGGGCCGGTGCGGTCTACAAGAACCTGGGAGTGTCCGGCCGGCTGGCGGCGATCCAGTCGGCGCTGGAGAACAGCCTGCTGTGACCCCGGGCGCGTACACTGATCGCCATGGTCCTCCTGACGTGGCTCGCCTGCGCCGAGCCGGCCCCCGAACCCGTCGAGCCGGAAGTCACCGCGCCGCCCGTCAAGCTCGGGCTCGCTCGCGCCGGTGCGGCCACCGGCATCGCGTGGGTCGGTGTGGAGTCCGGCGCCTTCGAGGCCCACGGCCTCGACGTGGCGGTGGTCCAGCTCTCCACCCAGAAGCAGCTCGCCGACGCCCTGGACGCGGGGCTGGTGGACTTCGCGCTGCTCGGGGGCGTGGCCCTGGTCAAGAAGGACTTCGAGGGCAGCGACCTGGTGGTGCTGGCAGGCCTGGTGGACCGCAGCACCCGCCGCCTGGCGGCGACCCTGAAGGTCTCGGAACCCACGGACCTGCTGGGCGCCCGGGTCGCGGTCGGCGGCCGCACGGGGGCGGACACCCTGGCCACCCAGCTCGCCCTGAGCCGGCTGGGGGTCCCCCAGGACGAGGTGACCTGGGTCTACGACAAGGGCGGGTCCCTGGGCAGCCTGGCCCGCCGCAAGGTCCAGGCCTCGGTCACGGCGGCGCCGCCTCGCCGCATCGAAGACCGGGACCTGAAGGTGCTGGTGGAGCTGTCCGAGGTGCCCCAGCCCTTCCCCGAGCTGGTGGTGGCGACGCGCATCCCCACCGCGGAGGGTCCCCTGGTGGAGCCGATGCTGCGGGGGCTGGTGGCCGCCGTGGAGCTCGCCCGCAGCGACCGGGACAGGACCCTGGCCGTCCTGGGCCGACACACCGCCGCCGCCCCCGAAGACCTCGCCTGGGAGCTGGACACCCGGGGCCCGCAGACCTTCACCTGGCCCCCCGAGCCGACCCTGGTCGGCTTCCAGGCCGTCATCGACCACCTGGCCCTGTCGGCCCCGATCTACGTGGACCACGAGGCCGCGCCGCTGCTGGACACCCGCGTCCTCGACGGCCTGATCGCCGAGGGCCTCTTCGCCCCGGAGGCCCCGTGAGCCTGTGGCTGTGGATCGCCGGGTGCGCGGCCCTGGACGGCTGCGGCGCCAGCCCCGCCCTGCCCCCGATCACCCTCCGGGACCAGCTGGGCGCGAGCCACACCCTCGGCGGCACCGCCGGCGAGGCCCGGGTCATGGTGCTGGTGTCCCACGGCATCGGCTGCCCGATCGTGCGCAAGTCGACCCCCGCCATCGCTGCGCTCCAGGCCCGCTACGGGCCCGAGGTGGCCCTGCTGTGGCTGAACGCCAACCCCTACAACACCGCCGCCGCGGTCGCCGAGGAGGCCGCGGACTTCGGCCTGGACCTGCCGATCCTGTTGGACCCCGACCAGGTGGTGGCGGGGGCCCTGGGCTTCACCCGCACCGCCGAGACCGCCGTGCTCGAGACCGGGGACTGGTCGCTGGCCTACTTCGGCGCCCTGGACGACCGGCTGGAGTACGGCATGGAGAAGCCCAGCGCCCAGCACCACTACGCCCGAGACGCCGTCGACGCCGTGCTGGCCGGCGAGCCGGTGGCCGTGGCGCGCACCGAGGCCAAGGGCTGCGCCCTGCCCCAGCGATGACCCTGGCCCTGCTGAGCCTCCTGGCCTGCGCCGAGCCGCCGGAGCCGACCCCGGCGGAGAACTTCGTGCTGCTGGACACGGACGGCCAGGCCCGGGAGCTGTTTCGGGAGGGGGACCGCGAAGCGGTGGTGCTGCTGTCGGTGGAGCCGGGCTGCAGCGAGCCCGCGCTGTCAGACCTGGCGCCCTGGGCGGAGGCCCTCGACGGTCGGAGGCACACGGTCTGGGCCGTGGTCGGCGGGGACCACAGCGAGCGGGAGGGCCTGGTGCAGGCCCGGGGCGAGCTGGCGGTCCCGCTGCTGGTGGACGACTCCAGGACCATCCTGGCGAGCCTGGGCATGACCCGGGCCCCGGAGGCGGTGGTGGTGGTCCCGGACCCCTGGCGGGTGGTCTGGCAGGGACCGGCGACCGAGTCGGGACTGGACAGGGTCCTGGGGGCGCTGGCCGGCGGCGAGCCGATGCCCCGCAGCGCGGCGGACGACGCCAGCTGCGAGCTCTCCGGCCCGCCGGAGCGAGCCGTCACCTACGACCAGGACGTGGCGCCCATCCTCCAGGAGCGCTGCCGGGTCTGTCACCAGCGGCGGGGGGTCGCCCCCTTCTCCATGGGCAGCTACGGCCAGGTGCTGGGCTGGGGCCCGATGATCCGCGAGGTCCTGCGCACCCGCCGCATGCCCCCCTGGAACGCCGACCCGACGGTCGGACACTTCCGCCACGACCTGGCGATCACCGGCGACGAGCGCCGCACCCTCATCACCTGGGTGGAGCAGGGCAGCCCCCCGGGCAGCGGCGCGGACCCCCTGGCCGAGTCGCGGCCGCCCGACCGCCGACCAGCTGATGCCCACGACGTCGCCCAGGACCAGAGGAGGCGCGAGCCGGACTTCCACTTCGAGGTGCCCGAGCAGCACATCCCGTCGACCGGGCTCCTGCCCTACCGCTACTTCGACCTGGGCGCGGTGCCCGAGGACCTCTGGGTCTCGGGCATGCGCATCGAGCCGTCGAACACCAAGGTCGTGCACCACGCCTGCATCATCGTCAGCCCCCACGGGCTCGAGGACTATGGCAGCGTCAACCGGCTCAAGGCCGCCGTGCACAACGACGACGACGTCGAGCGCACGCACTTCTGGACCCCAGGCCGTCGCTTCCGGCGCAATTGGCCCGACGGCTTCGCCTTCTGGATGCCCGAAGGCCACCACCTGATCCTGGAGATCCACTACAACCCTTCGGGCCGGCCCGAGGTGGACCAGCCCGAGGTGGACCTGTTCCTGGCCGAGCCCGACAGCGACCCCACCCGGATTCGCGTGATGTACGTGCAGAACCGGGAGTTCGCGATCCCGCCGCGGACCCGGGACTTCGAGGTCCGGGCCACCGAGGTGCTGGAGGAGGACATCGTGGTGACGGGCCTCAACGTGCACCTGCACTACCGGGGCCGCGCGGCCCGGCTCGAGGCCACCCTGCCCGGCGAGGCGCCCACCACCCTGATCTCCGTGCCCCACTACGACTTCAACTGGCAGCGGGGCTACCCGCCCAAGGAGCCCATCCACCTGCCGGCGGGCACCTCGCTCACGTCGATCGGCGTCTTCGACAACTCGGGCCAGAACCCCCTGAACCCGGATCCGGACCGCTGGGTGCCCTGGGGGACCCAGACACCGATCAACGAGATGTTCAAGGCGTCGATCACCTACCACCGGCCGGTGGAGGACTGATCCGGCGCAGGTCATCCCGGCGTTGGCGACCAGGAACTGGCCCTCCTGGCGCGCCTCTGGCCGCTGATCACCGACACCCACCTGCGCCGGATCGCCGCTCGGCGCTGGCACGGACCTCGCCGACGCTGCACGCCCGGTTCGCAGACTGCGCCCAGCTCCGAGAGTCCGGGACCAGCGTTGCTATGGTCGGGGGCCCGTGGACCTGCTCTTCGACCCCAGCCGCTGGACCCTGCCCCGGGTGGAGGGCGCCCTCGGCGTGCCCTTCGCCCTGGCCGGTGCCTGGCTGGTGGCGTCGCTCGCGGTCGCAGCGGTCCACCACCACCTCCCCGCGAAGTGGCGCCCCGGCTGGCTCGTCGGGGCCAGCCTGGCCTTCCTGGCCGCCACGATGAAGCCCGAGGTCGTGGTGTTCGCCGTGGGCTTCACGGTCCTGTTCCACCAGCTGGTCTTCAGCGAGCTGCTGCCTCGGGCCGCCCGCACCTGGGCGGGCGCCGCCCTGCTCGCAGGGGTCTTCCTGCCCGCGGCCTTCTCCGGCGTGCTGCTGGACTTCGACAGAGGCAGCCTGGCCAAGGCCGACAAGGTCCTCGCGTTCTTCCTTGTGATCCTGTTCAAGAAGTCCTGCTACGCGGTCTACGAGGCCCGCCACGGCCTGACCCTGAGCGCAGCCCAGGCCGGTGTGTACTTCCTGAGCCTGCCGTTCCTGCTGGGCAAGGGCATCGTGGTGAGCCCGAGCGCCCTCTTCGACAGCGAGCGGGGAGCGCCCTTCGGGCAGGCCCTGGTGTCCGGCCTCAAGACGATCGGGCTCGCCGCCCTGCACCTGGCGGGCTTCGTCGCCCTGGTCCTGGCCCCGCCCCACCTGGTAGCCAAGGGCCGCCTGGCCGACGGCGTCGGCGACCTGACCTGGTTCGCGGTCTACGCCGCCCTGGCAATCAACTACGTGGCGATCTACCTCTTCCGCTACGGCTGGGAACAGCTGGCCGTCGGGGGCTGCCGCCTGCTCGGCTACGAGGTCGCGGACAACTACGGGAACCCGCTGGCAGCCCGGGACTACGCGGACTTCTGGCGGCGGTGGAACATCCACTTCCGCGAGATGATCGTCCGCATCTTCTACTACCCGACGGTGCTGGCCCTGAGCCGCCGCTGGCGGCAGCACAAGAAGCTCGCCGTGGTGGCCGCCTGTGTGGTCACCTTCGCCGGACACGGGGTGTTCATGGTGTTCACCCGGGGCTTCTTGCTGCCCCTGGACCAGGTGGACCGGTGGTGGGAGCTGACCGTGGCCCTGGGCATCTACGAGGTGCTCCAGGCCTTCTTCACCGCCAGCGCCCTGCTGCTGATGAACAAGAAGCGCCGGGCCGCCTGGGGGCGCCCGTACCTGTGGCTCGGCATCGCGCTGACCTTCCACCTGCGCGCAGCGATGGTGCTGCTCGTCCTGCGAGGGGGCCTGGGTCTCGACGGCGTGGCGGCCCTGCTCGGACGCCTGATCGGACTGGGATAGGACTCAGAGATGGCCGACGATCTCCGCGCGAGCCTGCGCACCTTCATCCTGGAGAAGCTCGACCCCGGTCTCACCGCCGACGAGCTCACCGACGACACACCGCTGTTCGGACACCACGGCGTGATCGAGTCCCTGGCGATCCTCGAGGTGGTCGAGTTCCTGGAGACCACCTGCGGCTTCCGGGTCAAGCCCCACGAGATCGTCGAGGAGCACTTCGGCTCCGTCGCCCGCCTTGCGACCTACGCCGAGGCCCGGAGCTCGGGGTGAGCCTGGTCGCCCGACTCCAGGCGCGGGTCGACGCCGCCCCCGACGCGCCGGCCCTGGTCGATGCCCGCCCTGGGGAGGGCGGGGCCTGGACGGTCGTGGACCTCTGGGAGCGGGCCGGCGGAGCGGCGACCTGGCTCGCCGAACAGGGGGTGGGCCTGGGAGACCGGGTGGTCCTGCTGCTGCCGAGCTCGCCGGACTTCGTCGCCCTGGTCTGGGGCGCCTGGCGCCTCGGTGCGGTGGTGGTGCCGGTGGAGCCCTCCAGCAGCCCCCGTGAGCGCCGCTTCTTCGCCGACCACGCCGGCGCGGCCCTGGTGATCGAGGTCTCGCCCCCGCTGCCCGCCCGGGGCCACGTCCCCGACACTCCGGTCGACGAGCGGGCCCTGCTGCTCTACACCTCGGGCTCCACCGGCGACCCCAAGGGCGTGGTCCTCACCCACGCCAACGTGCTGGCCAGCATCGACGACACCGCGGCCTGGTTCGGCTTCGACGCCACCACCCGCCTGCTCTGCGTGCTCAACCTGACCCACGGCCACGGCCTGATCGTCGGGCTGTTGGCGCCCCTGGTCCACGGGGGCGCCGTGATCCTCGCGGAGCGCTTCCACGCCTTCAGCGTGAGCCGCTTCTGGCAGACAGCCGCGCGGCACGAGGCGACCTGCTTCTCGTCGGTGCCCTCGATCCTGCGCACGCTGCTGCGCCTGACCCGTGGCGCCGAAGTGCCCGGCTCCCTGCGCTTCGGCTTGTGCGCCTCGGCCCCGCTGTCCGAGCCCTTCCAGCGGGACTTCGAGCAGGCCTTCGGACTCCCGCTGGCCAACAACTACGGCATGACCGAGACCGCCACGTGGGTCAGCCGCGGCGGGCTGTCGGGGGACCGGCGGCGCCTGGGCAGCGTGGGCCTGCCGAGGGGCTGCGAGCTGGACATCCTGGGCGACGGCCCCATCGGCGAGGTCCGGGTCCGCGGCCCCCAGGTCTCGCCCGGCTACCACGACAACCCCGAGGCCACGGCCCGGGCCTTCGTCGACGGCTGGTACCACTCCGGCGACCTGGGCCGGCTCGACGACGACGGCTTCCTGCACCTGGTCGGCCGGGCCAAGGAGGTCATCTCCCGGGGCGCCGACAAGGTCTACCCGGCCGAGGTCGAGGAGGTCCTGCTGGCCCACCCGGCGGTCGGGGTCGCCGCCTGTGTCGCCGCCCGATCGGAGCTCTACGGCGAGGAGCCGGTGGCCTTCGTGGTCCTGGCGGGCGAGGCCTCGCCGGAGGAGCTGCGGGCCTGGGCCCGGGAGCACCTGACCCCCTTCAAGGTCCCCAAGGCCGTGCACGTCGCGTCCGAGCTGCCCCGCGGCCGCACCGGCAAGCTGGACAAGCGGGCCCTGGCCGCTCGGCTGGCGGGGGACTGATGGCCCAGGACCGCTGGCTCTGCGAGTGCATGGAGGTCTCTCGAGAGGCGATCCAGGAGGCCATCGACGACGGCGCGAACCTGGTCCAGCTCATGGATCGGCTGGGCTGCGGCACCGACTGCGGCTCCTGCATCCCGGAGCTCGAGGGGCTCCTGGGCGCTGAGCAGCCGGAGCCCACCGCCCGCTGGCGCAGGCCGGCCCTGGTCGCCGCCGCGATCGCCCTGATCGCGCTCCTGCCACCCCTGGATCGCGCCCGTGCCAAGGGACCGGCCAACACCGGCCACGAGAGCGTGGCCTGCGAGGACTGCCACGAGCATGCCCCCGGCACCCTGCGTCAGCAGCTCCAGGCCAACGTGCGCACCCTGGTCGGCCAGCGGGAGACCTGGGCGCCGGTGGTGCACGAGGCCGTGTCCAACAGCGACTGCCTGGCCTGCCACGACCGCCAGGGCGAGGACCGCCACCCGCCCTTCCGCTTCAAGGAGAGCCGCTTCGAAGAGGCCCGCGCCGCCATCGCACCCCAGCGCTGCACCAGCTGCCACCAGGAGCACCGGGAGGGCCGGGTCACCCGGGACGGCGACTACTGCACCCACTGCCACCAGGAGTTCGAGCTCGACCAGGACCGGCTCGAGCCCAGCCACCAGACCCTCGCCGACGACGACCGCTTCGACACCTGCCTCCAGTGCCACGACTTCCACGGCAACCACCTCTACACCCTCCCAGAGACCTTGGAGGACCGGTTTGACCCAGCCGCCGTCGAGGCCTACCTGGACGGCGGCCCGAGCCCCTACGGCTCGGAGAAGCGCTTCGAGGACCGGGAGGAACGCGGCGGATGAAGGCCTGGACGCCCCCTCGCGTGCTCGCGCTCCTGGGCCTGGTGGTCCTGGGCGTCTACCTCTTCGTCTCGGCGCCGCCGCCCCTGCCCGAGGCCGGCGAGGAGGACCTGGGCGGGGACCGCCGGGTCGACGTCGACCTGCTGCTCGAGCTGGTGGCGATGGAGAACGCCGCCTTCCGCACGCTGTACACCAAGGAGGTCGTGGGGCCCGGCATCCAGCGGGGCCTGGTGTACGACGAGCACTGGCTCAAGCGGGGCAGCCAGACCGGCCCGCTGCCCGCGGTCGCCCTGCGCGGCGTGGCCGTGCGCCTGGACCGCAGCACCGCCGACCTGGGCCTGTTCCTGGGGGCCGAATTCGCGATCAACCGGGGCAACAAGTTCACCGGCCGCTCCCTGGACCTGTTCCGGGAGCTCGCGGCGGACAAGCAGCCGCGCTTCTTCTACGACACCGAGCAGGGCCTGCACACCGCGATGTTCCCGGACTTCGCCGTGGCCACGCCCTGCGTGTCCTGCCACTCGACCCACGAGAAGACCCCCAAGGACGACTGGCAGATGGGCGACGTGATGGGCGCCACCACCTGGACCTACCCCCGGGGACAGGTCTCGGTGGAGGAGCTGGTCCTGGTCCTGACCGAGCTGCGGACGGCCTTCAAGGAGACCTACCAGAGCTACACCGACCGGGTCGTGAAGTTCGACCTGGCGCCCGAGGTCGGGGAGCGGTGGCCGTCCGAGGGCCTGTTCCTGCCGGACCCGGACACCTTCATGGCGGAGCAGGAGCGGCGGGCGTCCAGGCGCACGGTGGCGCTGCTCATCCAGGCCGTCGGGACCGACGTCGCCGAAGAGGTCGATGCCGCGTACTGAGCCTGCGGCGAAGTGGATCCTGCTGGCGGTCGGGCTGTACGTGGCCCAGGCCGCGGCGGGCCTGCGCTGGGGGCCGCTGGGGCGGCTCCAGCACGACGACGTCTTCCGCTGGGTCTCCGGGTCGCTGCTGGCGGCGGTCGTGCTCGGCCAGCTCTGGCTCGCCTGGCAGCGGCGCAGCGCCGACGCCGCCCGGGCCCGGGCGCTGCTGGCCCGGCACCGCCAGCTCGGTGTGGCGTCGCTGGGGGTGCTCTTCCTGCACGCGACCTCTCCCGGCTACGGCTACCTGCTGGTCCTCGGACTGCTCATCCCGATCCAGGTGACCCTGGGCGCGCTGTGGCCGTCGGGGCCGGGGGATCAGGAGCGCCGGCTGAGGGTGCCCTGGCGCCTGCTGCACGCGACCCTGGGGCTGCTGCTGCTGACGGGGCTGCTGCTGCACGTCTGGATGGTGGTGGCCTGGCGGTAGGATTCGGGGGTGCCGGCGCTCCCGCTACCGCACCCAGATCGCCTGAGCCGCCCCCACCACCGGGTAGTAGGTGAGCGTGCCGTAGTAGTCATCGTGCATCCAGGCGCTGTAGTCCACGCCGCACAGCGTGAGCCCCTGGTTGTACGACGTGGCCGAAGTCGAGAAGTCCCAGCCGGACCCCAGGGACCCGTGGCCCTTGCAGTCCGAGGTGGCGCCGCTCGGCTGGTTCACCTGGCCGCTGCCGGAGTCGGTGAACGCGTGGTCGCCGCCGCACCAGTAGTAGCCGTTGGCGTCGCCGTAGAGGAAGTAGCCGTACTGGCCGAAGTCGATGCGCAGGTCGCTGCGGGCGATGTCGGCAGAGGCATAGCTCTCGGCACCACCGCTGTAGGCCCGAAGCTGCAGGTCGGTGTAGTCGAAGGCGTTCAGGTCCAGCCAGCCGCCGACCGGGTCGCTGCTGGCGCTGGCGTCGGCCGGGTCGATGGCCAGGTCTCCCAGGTCCTCGTAGTCGCTGGCGAAGTCCTCGTAGGTGTCCTCGTCGACGCTGTTCTTGGTGAAGGACAGGGTCCAGCCACCGCCGTCGGTGTCCATGTCGCACAGGGCCTCCAAGACCTGTCCGGCCTCGGGCTCGAGCCAGTAGACGCCGGTGAGCGCGGAGGGGTCGTCGGTGAGCACGGCGAGGCAGGTGGCGGCGGTACAGGTGGTCGAGGTGCCGGCGGTGCCGTCGTCGGAGGTGCCGTCGAAGTCGTCGTCGACGCACTCGGTCCCGTCGTCGGGGATGTCGTCGCAGTCCTGGTCGATGGTGTCGCAGACCTCGGCGCGGCCGGGGTGCACGTTGGGGTTGGCGTCGTTGCAGTCGCCGGCCA
>CAYFPX010000002.1:46325-56942 GCA_964344945.1 uncultured Enterobacterales bacterium | reverse complement strand
CGGCGTAGAAGGTCACGATGGGGTCGGTCAGATCCGGGTCGTCGGTGTCGACCAGGCCGTCGCAGTCGTCGTCCTGGCCTGAGCAGGTCTCGTCGGCGTCGGGGTTCACGCCGGCGGAGAGGTCGTCGCAGTCGTCGCTGTTGTCGACGTAGCCCCGGGGGGCCTCGCAGGCGTCGGCGTCGTAGAGGCTGCTGCCGAAGCCGTCGCTGTCGGCGTCGATCCACCAGGTGCTGGTGCCGGTGACACCCGGGTCGTCGTCGTCGGTCCAGCCGTTGCAGTCGTCGTCGACGCCGTTGCAGGTCTCGGCGGCGTCGGGGTTCACCGCCGGGTCGCCGTCGTCGCAGTCCGCGTCGCCGGCCACGTGGCCCTCGGGGGCCTCGCAGGCCAGGGACGGGGCGTCGGGATCGCCGTGACCGTCGCCGTCGGTGTCGGCGTACCAGGTGGGGGCGTCCACCGCGTCGTCGCCGTCCGCCTCGCCGCTGCAGTCGTCGTCGACCCCGTTGCAGACCTCGACCTCGCCGGGGTTCACGTCGGCGTCGGTGTCGTCGCAGTCGGTGCCCACGGCGGACAGGTCCCCTTCGCCGTCGCAGCTCTCCACGGTGTTGGCCGGGTCCCCGTGGCCGTCCCCGTCGGCGTCGACGTACCAGGTCTCGGTGCCCTCGGCGTCGTCGTCTGCCTCCCCGTCGCAGTCGTTGTCCAGGCCGTCGCAGAGCTCCGGGGCCTCGGGCCAGCTGGTGGGGTCGTCGTCGTCGCAGTCGCCGGCCCCTTCGGCGTAGCCGTCGGGCAGCTCGCAGGCCTCCAGGCTGTAGGCGTCGGTGCCGAAGCCGTCGTCGTCGCTGTCGGCGTAGAAGGTGCCCTGACCGGACACGTCGGGGTCGTCGTCGTCGACCAGGCCGTCGCAGTCGTCGTCGATGCCGTTGCAGGTCTCGTCGGCGCCGGGGAACACGGCGGGGTCGTCGTCGTCGCAGTCCAGGTCCTCGGTGACCCCGTCCTGGTCTGCGTCGATCGGGGGCGGCTCGGTGTCGGCGGTGTCGGTGACCGCCGGGATGTCCGAGTCCACGGGCAGACCGGTCTCCTGGGCGGTGTCGTCCTTGTTGCGGCAGCCCGTCAGGACCAGGGCGGCGAGGACCAGGAGTCTCATCGCCGGGACCCCACCAGGTGGCCGCAGATCACGCAGCGCTCGTCGGTGAAGCCGGGCAGGTCCCGGACCTTGGAGCCGCAACTCGGGCAGTCGAGCATGCCCAGGGGCTTCAGGCGGTCCTGGGCCCGGCTCATGGCGCGGGCGTCGTCGGCCGCGTCGCCGATGTCGAGGTAGCGGCGGATCAGGTCCGAGTGGAGGATCGAGCGGTCGGACCGGGCGATGTGGGCGACCAGGTGGGCGACCACCTGCTCGAGCTCGCCGACCCGCCGGGCCAGGTCGACCTGGCCGCCGGTGCGCGGGTCTTCGGGGATGTGCACGCCGAGCTCGACGTGGTGGCTCCAGGAGTCGGACATGGAAGGTCTCCGCCGGCCCAGGGTACCGGGCGGGGATGGGCGGTGAGGAGGTCCGCCCCTGTTCGGAGAGCGGGACGGGCGCTGCCAGGACACCAGGAGGGTCCGAGTGTCCGGTCGGCGACACCAGGCGCCCTTCAATGTCCGGTCTGCCCCGGCCCGAGGCCCCTGAGGACCGAATTCACCGGCCCTGGGGGGCCTCGACGGCCCCGAAGGGGCGCCTGGGCGGACATTGAGACCGCCCTGGTGTCGCGAACCGGACGTTCGACCCCACCTGGTGTCCAGCGGCGGGTCTTCGGATCACCCCTCGGAGGACTTGACGGGTCCGGGGCGCCGTCCTCCTCAGCGCCTCAACGGGCCGGCCCCCGGAACCGCTGCACGTCCGGCACCTCCGTCGGCACTTCGGCCACGTCGGCCAGCCCCTCACCCTCCAGGAAGGCCGGCAGGCCGTCGGCGTCGGCCTCGCCGTGGCAGCGGGCGGTCACGTCGACCACGCCGTCGGTCAGGGAGAAGGCCACGACCTCGCAGGGCTCCGGCAGGCCCTGCTCGATGCCGACCATCAGGGCCCCCAGGTCCGTGCCGAGGGCACCCAGGCCGCCGACGGCCTCCAGCTTCTCCTCGAGCTCCGCCTTGAGGCCCGGCTCCGGCCACTCCGCCGGCGTGGCGTCCTTGATCATCACGGACTCCTCCCGGGTGTCGGCGGCCTCGACCTTCAGGTCCTCCACGCGCTTCTGGAGGCCGGCCATCAGGCCGACCATGCCGGCGAGCAGGACCACGAGCCCGACCAGCGGCCACCTGTACCGCTCCCACAGCAGGAATCCGACCGAGTCGCTCACAGGCCCCCGTACACCCTCAGCCCCGCGCCGCTCGCCCCGAGAACCCCCAGGTCCTCCCGACCGTCCCCGTCCAGGTCGCCGACCCCCGCCGCGTACGGCGTGCTGCCGGAGAAGGTCCAGGCGGCGGACCCGAGGGGACCCGCCGTGACCGGCCCCAGGAAGAGGTAGCTGTCCCCGGCATCGCCGACGAAGACATCGCCCAGGCCGTCGCCGTTCGCATCGCCGGCCCCAGCCACCCAGGTGCCCACGCCGGCCGCGGTCTCGGTGCCGTGGAGGCGCTCCCCGTGGGCGGCCAGGCTGTAGACGCCGGACAGGGGCCCATAGAGCACCCAGGCCGCGCCCCCGTCGACCGCGCCGTCGTCGGCGTCGCTGGCGCCGACGATCAGGTCGCCGAAGCCGTCGCCGTCCAGGTCCCCGGGCACGTCCAGGGCACCGCTCGCGCCCAGGTTGTCCAGGGCGGTCGCGCCGATGACCTGGGCGATGGTGCGGGAGACCCCGGCGTCGCTGCCCTCGTAGATCGAGACCCGCCCGGCGCTGAGGGTCGAGGCGTGGTCCGCCAGGGCGACGTCGGCGTAGCCGTCGCCGGTGAGCTCGCTCAGGGCGCCGGCCTCATAGGTGCTGTCCCAGTCCCCGCTCTCGACCAGCAGCGTGCGCACCGCGTCGCCGCTGCCCAGGCCCACGCGGCCGCTGATGGGGCCGTAGAAGGCCCACCAGGGCGTGGCCTGACCCCCCTGGACCCGGACCGAGCCGACCAGCAGGTCGTCGACGCCGTCGCCGTCCAGGTCGCCCTGCCCGACGCTGCGCATGGCCCCGGTCTGGGTGTCGCCGACGATCACCGCCGCGGCGTGGTCCGGGGAGAGCACGCCGGGACCGAGGTCCCCGGCCCCGAAGAGCACGATCTCGCCCTCGCCCGAGCGGGCCTGGGGCGCGGAGACCCAGACATCTGCAGCACCGTCGCCGTCCATGTCCCCGGCAGGGCCGACCCGGAGCCCCAGCTGGTCCGCCTGGGAGGCGCCGTAGACCACGGTCTCGACCAGGTCGAAGCCCACGGTGCCAGTGACCGGGCCGCGCACGAGCCAGGCCGCGCCCGCGCCCTCGGCGTCCAGGGACGACGCGGACGGCACCCCGATCCAGAGCTCGCCGAAGCCGTCGCCGTCCAGGTCGCCGACCCCGGCGAAGCACCCCTGGGAGCCCAGGCCGCCTTCGGCCTGGACCACGCCGACCGCGGCGTCGGTGCCGATCACGTCGGGCTCCGGCAGGGGCGCGGTGGCGCCGGTGTCGGTCCCCGAGCCGGAGTCCGGGGGCTCCGTGTCGGTCGCGGTGGTCGTGCCCGTGTCGTCCGGGCACCGGCACCCCGTGTCCAGGGCGGTCGTCGTGTCCGGGTAGCAGGCGAGCAGCAAGGCCCACCCCAGGCTCACCGGTCGTCCCCCGCGAAGGGATCGACCTCTTCCCAGTGCTGCTCGCCCTGCTCCTTGACCGCGGCCTCCAGGTTCTCCACCAGCCGGATGACCTCGCGGCGCTCCCGGGAGGACTCGCCCAGGTGGGACAGGGCCTCCAGGGCCTCCTGGAACTGCTCCTCCTCGTAGAAGGTCTTGGCCGAGTGGAGCTGGATGGAGTCCTGGAGCGGCATCTTGTGGGAGAGCAGGTAGTCGTCGAAGCGGGGCTTCTTCTTGTACTGGGAGAGGTGCTCCGGGTTGCGCAAGGCCTCTGCGAAGGCCTCTTCGGCCGAGGCCAGGGCGGCCGCATCGCCGCTGAGCGGGACCTGCAGCGCCATGGTGTAGATGTCCACCACCGGCGCCTCGAGCCGCTCCATGAAGCCCGCCGCCGCCGCGAAGTCCAGGAACTCCTGGTTGAACTTGCGGAAGCGCAGGCGGACGCTGACGGTCAGCGGCCCCTCGGTGCCCTCGGGCACGTCGATGGCGAAGGGGTGCTCGTCGTAGAACTTCGCCGGGATGACGTGGAGCCGGTCCTCGCTGAAGACCCAGTTCCGGTGCCGGTCGAGCTCCAGCATGTTCCCGTCCTTGTCGAACGGCCGGATGTTGTAGACGTAGGTGGCGTCGTGGTCGAGGTGGCCGCCCTCGTCGAGCAGGCCGTAGCTGTAGACGGGCTCGCCGTTGGCGTCGGTGACGATGACCTCGGTCCAGGCCTCGAGCAGGTCGGCTTCGGGACCGGCGGGGAAGATGTGCCCGGCGCCCTTGTTGATGACCCGCACCGCGATGTCGAGCTGATCGCCGGGGGCGGCGGCGGACGGCACGACCAGGTCGAGCTCCTGGTTGTCGTCCTGCATGAAGTCCAGCGTCGCCTGGTACTGATCGTCCAGGCCGTAGATCATCGGCGTGACCAGGTTCGCGCCCAGGGTCCGGTGGTCCGCGATCACGCCGTCCTCGTAGGCGGAGACGTCGTCGTCGACCTCGACGTGGGCCATGTGGCAGCCCTGGCACTCCTGGTTGTCCTCCAGGTGGTCGTCGTTGTACGGCGACTGCTCCCAGTAGCTGTACTGGAGCCGCTTGTGGCACCCGATGCAGTACTCGGACTCCTTGTAGAAGGGCGCCATGAACATGTCGGCGTGGTGCTCGGGCTTCGCGTTGATCAGCGTCTTGTTGAGCCAGACGCCGACCGGGTTGTCCGAGAACGCGAACAGGTAGCGGTTGGGGGGTGCGGCGACCTCGTAGTCGCCGCCGCCGCCGCCGCTGATCTCGCCCACCGCGGTGATGCGGTGGCAGAAGATGCAGCTGGCGGCCTCGCGCTCCTCGAAGCTGGGCAGGCCATCGCCCACGTCGATCTCCCCGGCCATCAGGGCCACCGGGGTGTGACAGCCGCCGCAGAAGCGAAAGCTCTCCTCGCCGGACTCCACGTGGCGCTCGGGCTCGACCACGAGCTTGCGCCGGTCCATCAGGAAGTCGCCCTTGCGGGCCTCCTCCATGAACAGCGCCTGGACGGCCTCGAAGACCGGGGTCGGGGTCAGGTAGTGGACCGAGTCCTTCCACTGGCGCAGGGACGCGGTGTGGCAGCCCGAGACGCCGCAGGTGTCGGACCGCAGGAACTGCTCCGGGTTGTAGAAGCCGTCGTGCTCGGTCTGGGCCCGGGACGGGTAGAAGGGCTCGCCCTCCTTGCTGTAGTTGTAGTCCGGGACCTCGATGGCCTTGTCGGGCTCGACATAGGCCCAGGCCCCCAGCCCGGAGGCCACCAGGGACGCCACGAACACGGCGGCGATGCGCCGGCCGAGCTTGCTGGTGGTCATCCGGTAGAAGCGGCTGGCCCGGGCGGTGTCGGGCAGGGCGACCTTGAAGACCTTCAGGACCCAGCCGATGTACCAGACCAGCCCAGCGACCCCGATCAGCGAGATCACCACGTGGCTGAGCCACAGCCAGTAGACCCCGGTGATGCCCCGGAAGGTCAGCCAGATCCCGCTGACCAGGGTGAGCACCAGGGCGATGTTGGTGATCCAGCCCAGGGCGTCGAAGGAGCCGCCTTCGATGACCCTGGCGTAGCGCACGTGGCGCTTGAGGAACATCACGACCGGGATCACGAACGGGAAGCCGCCCAGGATGTGGAACAGCAGCAGGCTCATGTCCGTGTGGTTCATCTCGCGGATGAGCAGCAGGTAGACCCCGGAGACGGTCAGCGCGGCCGTGAGGCCCAGGCCCATCCAGAAGAACTTCGAGCTGAAGCCCCTGGCCGCCTGCACGCGGCCCAGTTCTCGGAGGACGTTTCTGTTCCTGTCGGAGAGGCCCATCGGTGCGGCGCGTCCTGGCTGCGGAGTGTCCGGGGGTGCCCAGTCTACTCGGTCCGGGGCGCCGGACAGAGCGTCCCGCGAACCGTCCACTCCTGGGAGTCGGGCACGCGGATGTCCACGCGGCGCAGGGGCTGGCCGCTCCCGGAGTCCAGGCGGGCGTACCAGACCCGCTGGCTCCCGAGGCGCGGGTTCTCCCTCAGGGGCACGATCTCGTGGGCGGCCTCGCCCTTGCGCACAGCCCGGAGCGAGAAGGACTCCAGGGGCTCACCAGGGGTGCGCACGACGACGTAGTGGCCGCCGCTGTCGCCACCGCGCAGCAGCGGGGTCCAGTCGACTCCGGGCACCACGCGGCCTCTGTCCAGGGCCCGGTCGCCACAGTCGCCCCAGGCCAGCGGCACCAGCTGGCGCCAGGTGGCCTGGTCGTCGAACTCGGGCCCGCCTCCGCCACCCCGGCCGAGCAGCAGCCGCGCGGGAAGCTCCCACACCAGCACAGCCGGGGGCGGCTCGGTCGGATCCCGGTGGAGCAGCCAGTGCTGGAGCCCGGTCAGGGGGCCGCCACCCCCCTGGTGCACGTCGAGCACCCGAGCGCTGAGGGCCTGCTGCATGAAGCCGCGGAAGCCGAAGCGGTGATCGCTGTAGCTCGTGCCGACCAGGACCACCTGCGGGGGCGGCAGCTCCTCCACCAGCCCCGGCGCAACGGCCGGGCCGAAGTGGTGGTCCTGGAGCACCTGGTCCACCGCACCGCCGCCGCACAGCTGGGCGAGCTTGATCGAGAGGTCCGCCGTGCGCCGCAGGGGAGGGCTGCGCAGCTCAGCGAGGTGGGGAGTGCGCGTCAGCGAGGCGGCAGCAGGCAAGGCCTCGATGGCCTCGGTGACCGCGGCAGCGGCGAGGCGTGCCCCCTCTTGGGACCAGTGGGTGTCGAGGCCGAGGAAGAACCGCCCGCCGCCTGCCACGTGCTCCCGAGCCAGCGCCTGGAGGTCCGGGGCCGCGACCCCGGCGACGCGGAGGCGGGCCAGGGTGGCGTCGTAGGCCGCGGCGGCTCGCTGGGCCTCCCACTGCAGCCCGGGGGGGGTGTCCCCGGCAGCGGCGGCCGCCACGATCCGGTGAGGCACCACGGCCATCACCAGGGTGGTGCCCTGGGCCGCGAGGGCTGCGGTGAGGTCGGCGAGGGCGTCCAGGCTGGCCGGGTCGAGGGCGTGACGAGCACCGGTGTGGGCCGGCGCGAGGGCCAGGCCGCCGTGCCTGCGCCAGCCCGCGTTCTGGGCCTCCTGGCACACGAGACCCCCTCGCGAAGCCGCCGCGCTCGGTGGCGCGAGGGCGGGAAGGGCGGCCAGCACCCCCAGGGCGAGCGCCCACCTCAGCCGGGGCCCGGCGTGCCGCATCAAGGCTCGCCGTTGTTGTCCACCCACTGGGCGTAGCTGTGGACCATGACCCCGTGGAAGTTGGCCTCGCCGGCCTGGGCGGCCTCGATGGCCTCGATCTCCGCCAGCATCGCCGCCTCCCCCTCTTCGGAGAAGTCCACGTGGTCCCCCTCGCCGGCGTCGCCGATCTCGACCCCGAGCCAGGACGGCCCGTTGGCGAGCTCCTCGGCGGCGATCTCCAGGACCGCGTCGGCCGTGTCCCGGTAGGACATGACCGCGGCGACATCGACCGTGTCGGCGATCCACCGGTCGAGGGTCTTCTCCTCGCCGCCGTCGGTCATCGCGAAGGCGTCCCGGCTGTCGTACCAGGCGGGGATCGCGTGGTGAAGGGGCAGCTCGCCGATGCGCTCGCGGATGCCCTGGAGGTACTGGACCGTCCAGCGGGCGCGATCGCTGTAGTGGCTGTCGAAGTGCTCCTTGGCCACGCTGGCGGGCTCGGAGTCGTCCATGATGCCGTCGAAGTCCACGCCGCTGGCGGCGCAGGTCTCATACACGCCCCAGCCCTCGGTCCAGCAGGTGGGCTGGCCGCTGAGGCCCGCGTCGCAGGGCACGGTGAACCAGCCGTAGCCGCTCATGGCGTAGACCCGGAGCCCGGCGCCGTGGGCCTGGGAGACGAAGTCGGTGTAGTTCTCCACCGCGCCTTCGGCGCCGTAGCCGACGGGGTCGCAGGCCATGAACAGGTCGGTCAGCCCCCGGTCGGCGCTGAAGGTGAGCAGGTCCGCGGTCTTGGTGGCGTCGCCGGGGATCGCGGTGTCCCACACCCACAGGCCCCGGGTCGGCGCGGGAGGCGTCGTGTCCTGGGTGTCCTCGGTGTCGGTGGTGGGCGGCGAGGTGTCCGAGGTGTCCGTGCCGCTGTCGGTGGGGCCGGTCTCGGCGGTCGCTGCGGCGTCGCCAGTGACGAGGTCGTCGCCGCAGGCGAGCAGAAGGAGCAGGATGGGGGTCATGGTGCCTCCGGTGGTGGGGGGAGCTCGAGGTCGTTGTCGGCGGCCGATCCTCCCGGGCCTCCGCCACCGTGGCTGGCGACGAGGCGGTTGTCCACCAGGATCGAGCTGGCGCCCAGGGGACCCTCGGGAGGCGCGCCGGCTTCGTCCAGGGCCTGGAGGTCGACGATCTCCAGCGCGGCGTTGCCCACCAGCTCCTGGCCCTTCAGGGTGCCGAGCATGCTCCGCAGCACGTCCACGTCGACCCGAGCGTTGTGGGGGTAGTGACCGCCCTGGGCGGTGGGGTCCTCGTCGCCCTTGCGCTTCAGGTAGCCCCGGTACACCCGCAGCAGGGACCTCAGGGCGTCCCGGGCCTCCTCGCTACCCAGGGTCTGGACCCGACAGGCCAGGACCTGGGCGCTGGGGGCGGCCTCGGCGGCGGTCAGGGCCCGGAAGGGCACGGCGGCCCCGGAGTCCAGGGCCGCCTGGAGGCTGTCCCGAGGCCCCACGACCAGATCGACCGTGCCCGCCGACAGGGCCCCGGCCAGGGCGTCGTCGCCCAGGACCTGGTGCTGGCCGTCGACCAGGCCGCTCAGCAGCAGGCGGGCGTCGAGGCCTTCGGTGGCGCCGGTCTTCGCGGCCCGGGGCACGGTCTCGGTGCTGGCGCCCTGGCGCACGGCGACCACCAGGTCCGAATTGTCGCCCCCGGACATGCCGAGCTGGGCCACCAGCACCGAGGCCTGGCCGCCGTCGGTGTCCTGGTCGGCCAACCCGATGAGCCTCGCGGCTGGCAGCGCGGCGCAGTCGACCTCGCCAGTGAGCAAGGCGTCCTCGACCCGCTGCAGGCCGGCGCTCGGCTGGGAGATCGGGTCCTCGTAGGTCCCCACGGCCTCCTTGAAGGCGTCGCGGCCGATCTCCAGCGGCGAGAGCGTGTCCTGGGCGCCGCCGGGCCGCAGCAGCTGGACGTCGGCCAGGGCGTCGCGCTTGGGGGTCTGGCCTTCGAGCTCGCCGGGCCCGCCTTCGTCCCCCCGATCCTCCTGGGACCCGGCGGACTCCTTCCGGTCGCCCTTCATCTTGTTGACCAGGGCCTTGTAGAGCAGGACGGAGCGGCACCAGCGCGACCTTGAGGGGACCAGGCGTGCGGGGGTCCGGGGCGTGGGCGCCGCCCTCGGGGTTCGGCGGCAGCGAGCCGTCGGGGGCCTGGCCCGGGCCCAGGGAGCGCCCGGCGGGCTGAGGCGGCCGCGGCTGGGCGCCTTCACCGGGCTGACCCGCCGCGACCGCCGCGTCGGCGGCTTCGTCGGGCTCCTCCAGGCAGGCGGGAGCGAGGTGCAGCAGCAGCGGCAGCAGGGCGGTCACGGAGCCTCCGACGAGGGGTGCCAGTCTGGCATACTCCGCCGGTGCGCCGGATCGCCGCCATCCTCTTGCTGGGGCCGCTCGGCGCCTGTTCCACGGCCGGGCCGGCTCCGGCGCCGACCGGGCCCCCGCACCTGGTCCTGCACCTGGGGGGCCTGCAGCCACCCCCGGGGGTCGCGGCGGACACCGTGTACCCGGTCACGGGGGACCGCGCGGCCCAGCGCGAGGCCCTGGAGACCGGGACCTGGCCCGGCTTCCCGGCCCGCTACCGGATCCAGGAGGTCCTGTCGGCGGTGGGCTACGACACGGAAGGCGAGGCCGCGGAGGGCGTGCCGACCTTCGGCTTCCTGGTGGGCGACCCGCCGGACCCCAGGCCCCACACCCTGGTGGTGTCCGCCAGCCTCGACCCCGACGCCCGCTGGCTCGTGCTCTCCGGCGACGCGGCTCCGACGAAGGTCCAGGGGCCGGCCTCGGTCCTCGACGTGATGCCCACCCTGCTCGACGCCGCCGGCACGGTCGCGCCGGCCGGCAGCCCGGGGCGCTCTCTCCTGGATCCCGGCACCGCGCCGGCGGAGGTCTTCTTCCGGGTCGGACCCGGCAGCGCCTGGACCGCCACCGCTGGCGGGCGCTCCCTCACCTGGACCGGCGACGGGCTGCAGGCCCTGGCCGAAGCCCCCCTCGACGACCCCCGCCTCCGCTGGCTTCCCGAGGGTGCGGCGCCAGACGAGATCCTGAGGGCGGCCCTGGTCCGCTGGCAGGTCTCCAAGGCCCGGGACCCGACCGCGCCGGCGCTGGACCCGGCGCTCCAACAGGTGCTCCAGCAGCGGGGTTACTGGTAGGTCGCAGACCTGCCAGGAAAC
>CAYFPX010000002.1:43202-46225 GCA_964344945.1 uncultured Enterobacterales bacterium | reverse complement strand
CCGCGACCGAGGCCTTCGGCCGAGGGAGACGCAGCACGCGCAGCGTGCGGAGTTGTTACTGGTAGGTCGCAGACCTGCCAGGAAACCCGCGACCGAGGCCTTCGGCCGAGGGAGACGCAGCACGCGCAGCGTGCGGAGTTGCTACTGGTAGGCCCGGATGCCCACCGACCCCCTCTTCATCATCGGGACCGAGCGCTCAGGCTCGAACCTGCTGCGGGTGATCCTCAACGCCCACAGCGGCATCGCCGTGCCCCACCCGCCCCACGTGATGCACTGGTTCGGCGACCTGGTGGATCGCTACGGCGACCTGGGCGACGACTCCGCCCTCGCCCGGCTGGTCGACGACGTGCTCGCCCTGCTCGACACGCACATCTACCCCTGGGAGATCGCACCGACCCGGGACCAGGTGCTGGCCGCCCTGCCCGCGCGCAGCCTCTACGGCGTCACCGCCGCGCTCTACGACCTGGACCTGGCCCACGCCGGCAAGCGGCGCTGGGGCTGCAAGAGCACCTTCATGGTCCACCACGTCGACACCGTGCGCGCCGTCCATCCCGGCGCCCGCTTCGTCTGGCTCGTGCGGGACCCCCGGGACGTCGCCGCCAGCAGCCGCAAGAGTGTCTTCAGTCCCTTCCACCCGGTGCTCACCGCCCGGCTCTGGGCCGAGCAGCAGCACGCGGCGCTCGACCTGGAGGCCGCGCTGGGCCCCGAGGTGGTCCTGCGGGTCCGCTACGAGGACCTGCTGGCCGACTCCCCGGGCACCCTGGCCCGGATCTGCGCCTTCCTCGGCGAGGCCTTCGAGCCGGCGATGCTGGACTTCGCCAGCACCCGCGCCGCGCAGAAGGGCGCGGCGCTGTCCGAGTCCTGGGCCAAGACCGCGCAGCCGGTGCAGTCGTCGAATTCCGGCAAGTACCGCAAGGACCTGAGCGTGACCGAGATCGCCCAGGTCGAGGCCGTGGCCCGGCCGCTGATGGCCGAGCTCGGCTATGCGCCGGAGGACGCCTCGGCAGGCCCCCTCGCGGCGGGCTTTCCCCGGGAGATCGCCTGGCGCGCCATGAACACGTGGTGGCACCTCGGTGTGGAATGGCGCAGTCTGCGCAACGACGACAACCACTGGCGTCGGTGGAACAGAAGGCTGACGATGTCGGCCATCTCGTTGCGTTCTTCGTTGCAAGCATGAGCCAGCCTTCCACCTACGGAGGCCCCGGGTGGACCCCGCGGGCCCGCAGCCACGACGAGGAGCTCGACGGCGGCATCTGGTCCGTCTGTGGGGTCGACTCGGAGATCGGCACCCTGCGTCAGGTCTTGCTGAGCTGGCCCGACGAGGAGATGGAATTCCCGGAGCTGCCCGACGACTGGCTCATGCTCCGCCGACCGGTGCTGCCCGATCTGCAGCACCAGTGTCGGGCCGTGGTGGAGATCTACGAGCGCCTGGGGGTCAAGGTCCGCCTGGCCAAGCCCAAGCGCCGCTCCCTGCCGAACCACATCTTCCAGCGGGACCTGTACTTCATGACCCCGGAGGGCGCGGTGGTCGCTCGCCCGGCCGCCGAGCAGCGGGCGGGCGAGGAGCGCCAGGCCGCCGAGTCCCTGGCCCGGCTGGGGGTGCCGATCCTGATGTCCTTCCGGGGTCGGGAGACCTTCGAGGGGGCCGACGCCCTGTGGCTGGACCCGAAGACCGTGCTGATCGGCGTGGGCCTTCGCACCAACGACGCGGCCTTCGACCGCCTGGCCGACCTGCTCGAGGACTTCGACGTCGCCGCGGTCAAGGTGCCGATGCCCACCCAGGGTGTGCAGCACCTGCTGGGGGTGGTGAACCTCATCGACCGGGACCTCGCCGCCGTGCGCAGCGGCTACGCCCACCCGGACCTGCTCGACCGCTTCGAGGAGCGCAGCATCGACGTGATCGACCTGCCGGAGCACGAGGAGATCACCGAGAAGGGCTCGATGAACTTCGTCGCCCTGGGTCCCCGCCGCCTGCTGATGCCCACGGACTGCCCCCTGACCAAGGCCCGCTACGAAGCCGCCGGGGTCGAGGTCCACGAGTGCGACGTGAGCGAGTACCTGGCCGCGGCTGGGGGACTCGGGTGCTTGACGGGGATCGTGCATCGGGAGCCGGTGGACTGAGGCGCCTCCTGCCGCCAACGAGCGGCTGGATCTTCCTTGGAATTCGATATTCGAGAATCAAGAATATGGAATGCTCAGACCGCAGGATGCCCTGCCCGGATCCCGGGATCGGCACGGACAATCGGTGGTTCGCCCCGGGCAGTGCCAACGCCATCCAACACACCCTGACCGGAGGGCGCATCGTGCGCCTGCTCGGACCGTCCTGGTTCATGGCCGCCAAGATCGAGGCCTCTCGGGATCAGGGCCGGCTCGGGGCTGACCTCGACTGGTACGGCTCCAGCGATCTTGAGGACCTGCTGTCCCTGGTCGATGGCCTGGCCGACCTGGCGGCCCGATTCGAGGGTGCATCGACCTCGCTCAAGGCCCACTGCGCAGCCTGGTCCAAGGAGCTGCTCGGCCACCCCGACCGCGCGAGCATCCTCGCCGGCAACGCCACCCACCCGGCGCGGACCGCCCTCCTGGAGGCACGTCTCCAGGATCTCAGCCGACTCTCGCGCAGCACCTGACCTCCAGAGGTACCCTCGATCCGCACCCCTCCGCGGCGCGCCTTCCTCGCCGCACCGGAGGAGACATGATCGGTCTGACGCCCCTGGTCCTGGGCCTCGCGTGGCTGTCCGCCTGCGGCGATGACGCCACCACGGACACGGACACCCTCACGGACTCCGCCACCCCGGGGACCACCACACCCGACCTGGGCGATCCTCCCACGGCCGAGGTGCTGGAGCCCGAAGACGGCGCCACCACCTACGCCAACGCGACCATCACCCTGTCCGGCCGGGTCGCCGACACCGAGGACCCGGTCGAAGACCTGGACACCTGGTGGGTGAGCGACCTGGACGGCGAGCTCATCGGCCTGGGCGGCACCCCGGACGACGCGGGCGAGGTCAGCGACATCGCGGTGC
>CAYFPX010000002.1:0-43192 GCA_964344945.1 uncultured Enterobacterales bacterium | reverse complement strand
CGGGGGACCACAGCCTGACCCTGTGGGTCGAGGACACCGACGGCAACCAGGGCTACGTAACGGTCGCACTGACCGTGCGCGAGGACAACACGGCGCCCACCTGCGCCATCACCGCACCGGAGAGCGGCGCCAGCTTCCAGGAAGGCGAGCTGGTCACGATCACGGCCACCGTCGCCGACGACCAGTCCTCCGCCGAGGAGCTGGCCGTGTTCTGGGAGAGCGACCTGGACGGCGAGCTGTTCGGCGGCTTCCCCCTGAGCGACGGCACCACCACCGTGGAGACCGACGCCCTGAGCCTGGGCACCCACACCATCGCGCTGACCGTGAGCGACGACTCCGGGAGCTCCTGGGCGGTCTGCAACGACGAGGTCCTGCTGACCATCGGCGACCCGCCGGTCATCGTGCTGGAGGCCCCGACCGACGGCGAGCTCTTCGACGAAGGCGCCGAGGTGACCTTCACCGCCACGGTGAGCGACGCCACCGACAGCCCCAACCGCCTGGCGCTGGCCTGGACCAGCGACATCGACGGCGTGCTGAACGAAGACCCCGCCGACGGGAGCGGCACCGCCGAGTTCACGACCACCACCCTGAGCCCCGGCGCCCATGTCGTGACCCTCCAGGCCACGGACAGCGACGGCTTCTACGCCGAGGAGAGCCTGGGCCTGACCCTCAACGGGCTGCCCACCGCTCCGAGCGTTAGCATCTCCCCGGACCCGGCCACGACCGACGACGACCTGGTCGCGGTCATCGACGCCGACAGCGTCGACCCCGAGGGCGACACCGTCAGCTACAGCTATGCCTGGTCCGTCGACGGCGTGGGCTACCCGGGCGGCGACACCGACACCGTGCCGGCCGGCGACACCCGCAGCGGCGACACCTGGACGGTCGAGGTCACCCCTTCGGACCCCACCAGCGACGGCCCGGCCGGCACCGCGTCGATCGCCATCGACAACAGCCCGCCGGAGCTGGGCGCCGTCACCCTGACCCCAGACCCGGCCTACGCCGGCGACACCTTCACCTGCACACCCGACACCGCCACCGACGCCGACGGCGACAGCGTCACCTACCAGACCAGCTGGACCGTCGACGGCAGCGGCATCTCCCCCAGCTCCAGCACGCTGTCGGACGACTGGTGGGCCAAGAACCAGGAGGTCAGCTGCACGGTGACCCCCTGGGACGCCCGGGACGCCGGCACCCCCGTGACCTCGAACGCTGTGGTGGTCTCCAACAGCCTGCCGAGCCTGGACAGCGCGAGCATCTCGCCGGAGACAGCGGCCATCGACGACACCCTGACCTGTGCCTGGTCCGGCTTCGACGACGCCGACGGCGACAGCGACCAGAGCACGGTGAGCTGGACCATCGACGGCACCGAGGTCGGCACCGGGGCCACGCTCACGGCGGTGTTCGGCCCCGGCGACACCGTGGTCTGCACGGTCACCCCGGACGACGGCCAGGACACCGGCACGGCGGTGAGCGACAGCGTGGTGGTCGACAACACCCCGCCCGAGCTGGCCGAGGTCCTGCTCGACCCGGACCCGGCCTATGAGGCCGACACCCTGACCTGCACCCCCGGCACGACCAGCGACGTCGACGGCCACACGGTCACGACCTCGTTGACCTGGAGCGTGAGTGGCTCGGACCCGGCCGTGACGGACTGGACCCTCACCGGCGACCACTTCGACAAGGGCGACACCGTCTCCTGCACCGTCACCCCCAACGACGGCACCGACGACGGCGACCCGGTCACCTCCAACGAGGTCGCCGTCTGGAACACGCCGCCGATCCTGGCCGACGCGATCCTCTCCCCGGACCCGGCCTACGCCGGCGACACGTTCACCTGCACCGCCGGCGACACCAGCGACGACGACGGCGACGCGGTGTCCGTGGCCTACGCCTGGTCCGTGGACGGCGTCGACCCGGGCGTCACCGACGACACCCTCGACGACAGCCACTGGACCCGCCACCAGGAGGTGATCTGCTGGATCACCCCGAGCGACGGCACCGACGACGGCGCCTCGGTGAGCTCCAATGCCATCACGGTGGTGAACTCGCCGCCGTCCATCGACAGCGTGAGCATCACGCCGGAGTCCCCCGAGGTCAGCGACACCCTGAGCTGTGCCTACAGCGGCTTCGCCGATGCCGACGGCGACACCGACCTCTCCACCTATGCGTGGGACGTCAATGGGACGAGTGCGGGCACCGGCACCACACTCAGCGGGGCCTTCGGGGCCGGCGACCTGGTCACCTGCACCGTCACCCCCGACGACGGCGCCGACACCGGCACGCCGGTCAGCGACTCGGTCATCGCGGCGAACACCCCACCGGAGCTCGCCGACGCCACCCTCACACCGACCACCGCCTACGAAGGCGACACCTTCACCTGCACCCCGGGCGCCACCAGCGACGCCGACGGCCACACCGTCACGACGTCGATCACCTGGGACGTCAGCGGGGCGGACCCCGGGGTGACCGGCGACGAGCTGACCTCGGACCACTTCGACCGGGACGACACCGTCACCTGCACGGTCACGCCCAACGACGGCGGCGACGACGGCGACCCGGTGGACTCCAACACCGTGACCGTGTCGAACACCCCGCCCGAGCTCGCCAGCGTGAGCCTGGACCCGGATCCGGCGGCCGAAGGCGACACCCTGACCTGCACCCCGGACACCGCGACCGACGCCGACAGCGACAGCGTGAGCGTCGCCCTGGCCTGGACCGTCAACGGCAGCAGCCTGAGCCACAGCGAGGACACCCTCGACGACAGCAACTGGGGCCGCGACGACGAGGTGGTCTGCACCGCCACCCCCGACGACGGCACCGACAGCGGCACCGCGGTCTCGAGCAACGCCGTGGTCATCGCCAACGCCGCGCCGTCCATCGCCAGTGTCACGATCAGCCCCTCGGCCCCCGAGGTCAGCGACACCCTGAGCTGTACCTACAGCGGGTTCAGCGACGCCGACGGGGACAGCGACGCCTCGACCTTCGAGTGGACCATCAGCGGGGTGACCGTGGGCACCTCGTCGACGCTCTCGAGCGGCTTCGCCAGCGGCGACCTGGTGACCTGCACCGTCACCCCCAGCGACGGCACCGACGACGGCACCGCCCTGAGCGACAGCGTGGCGGTGGACAACTCCGCGCCCGTGCTCGACAGCGTGACCCTGGGTCCCGATCCGGCCTACGCCGACGACACCCTGACCTGCACCCCGGGCACGGCGACCGACGCCGACGGCCACACCGTGACCTACAGCTACGCCTGGGTCGTGAACGGCAGCGACGTGGGCGCCAGCGACAGCACCCTGGACAGCGGGTACTTCGGCAAGGACGACGACGTGATCTGCGTGGTCACGCCCACCGACGGCGCCGACGACGGCGACCCGGTGGACTCCAACACCCTCGTGATCTCGAACACCGCACCGGTCATCACCAGCGTCACCCTGGCCCCGGACCCGGCCTACGAGGGCGACACCCTCACCTGCAGCGTCGACAGCAGCAGCGACCTGGACGGCGACGGCATCTCCTACAGCTACGCCTGGACGGTCGACGGCGTGGACACCGGGGTCAGCAACTTCAGCCTGGGCAGCAGCGACTTCGACAAGGACCAGGTCGTGGTGTGCACCGTGACGCCATCAGACGGCACGGACAGCGGGAGCGCGATCGACTCCAACGCGCTGACCATCTCGAATTCCGCGCCCACCATCGGCGGCGTCGAGATCACGCCCTCCCAGGATCCAGGGGTCGACGAGACCCTCACCTGCGCCGCGGTCGGCTTCGACGACCCCGACGGCGACAGCGACCAGAGCACCTTCAGCTGGACCATCAGCGGCAGCGAGGTCGGCACGTCGGCGACCCTGAGCGGGGTCTTCGCCGCCGGCGACACCGTCACCTGCACCCTCACCCCCTCCGACGGCACCGACACCGGCACCGCCGACAGCGCCAGCGTCCAGATCGAGAACAGCCCGCCGGTGCTCGACAGCGTCAGCCTCACCCCCACCACCGCCTTCGAGGGCGACACCTTCACCTGCACCCCCGGCTCCGCGAGCGACGCCGACGGCCACAGCATCACCTACAGCTACCAGTGGAACGTCAGCGGCTCGGACCCGGGCATCACCAGCGACGAGCTGGGTCCGGACTACTTCGGCAGCAACGACCAGGTGGTCTGCACGGTCACCCCCAACGACGGCTTCGACGACGGCGCTTCGGTGGCCTCCAACACCGTGACCGTCGGCAACACCGCCCCGGTGCTCGACAGCGTCGAGCTGTCCCCGGACCCCGGGTACGAGGCCGACACCCTGACCTGCACCCCCGGCACGGCCACCGACGTCGACGGCGACAGCATCTCCTACGCCTATGCCTGGGAGGTCAACGGCAGCGCCATCGCCGACACCGGCAGCGCGCTGACCGGCGTCTCCTTCGACAAGGGCGACACCGTGATGTGCACGGTCACGCCCTACGACTACGCCGGCAACGGCACGGCGGTGGACTCCAACGTCGTCACCATCGAGAACACGCCGCCGACCCTCAGCAGCGTCCAGATCGAGCCGAGCAGCCCGGGCCTCGACGACACCCTGACCTGCTCCAGCAGCGGCTTCAGCGACGACGACGGCGACACGGACAGCAGCACGACCAGCTGGACCATCAGCGGCACCGAGGTCGGCACTTCGGCGACCCTGAGCGGGGTCTTCGTGAAGGGCGACGAGGTCACCTGCACGATCACTCCCAGCGACGGCACCGACACCGGCACGGCCGTGAGCGCCAGCGTCACGGTGGCCAACACCCCGCCGGAGCTCGACACCGCCACGCTGTCCCCCGACCCGGCCTACGAAGGCGAGACCCTGACCTGCACCGAAGGCACCGGCACCGACGCCGACGGCGACACGGTCACCTTCACCTACAGCTGGCTGGTCGACAGCAGCGACCCCGGGGTCTCCACCAGCGAGCTGAGCAGCGACGACTGGGGCCGCGGGGACTCGGTGGTGTGCATCGTGACCCCCGAGGACGGCGCCGACAGCGGCGACCCGGTCCAGTCCAACGCCGTGGTCATCGGCAACACGGCCCCCACCCTGACCAGCGTGACCCTGTCCCCGGACCCGGGCTTCGAGGGAGACACCCTGGACTGCTCCCCCGACGACGGCGCCGACGTGGACAGCGACAGCGTCTCCTACCTCTACGACTGGACGGTGGCGGGCCTGCCCGTCACCGAGACCAGCAGCGGCCTGTCCAGCACGGAGTTCGCCAAGGGCGACGAGGTGTTCTGCACCGCCACACCCACCGACGGCACCGACACGGGCCCCGCGGTGGACAGCAACACCGTGAGCATCGGCAACACCGCGCCGACCGTCGACGGCGTGCAGATCGACATCCGAGCGCCCAAGGTCGGCGACACCCTCACTTGTGCCTACAGCGGCTACTCCGACGCCGACGGCGACACCGACCAGTCGACCTATGCCTGGGACATCGCCGGCACGACCGTGGGCACCTCGGCCACCCTGAGCGGCGTGTTCTCGACCGGCGACCAGGTCACCTGCACGGTCACCCCCAGCGACGGCGAGGACACCGGCACCGCCGTCAGCGACACGGTCCAGGTGGAGAACACCGCCCCGGTGCTGGACAGCGTGAGCCTCACCCCGACCTCGGCGTACGAGGGCGACACCCTGACCTGCACCCCCGGCACCGCCACCGACGACGACGGCGACAGCATCGCCTACAGCTACGAGTGGCGGGTCGGCACCGGCGACCCGGGCGTGACCGGCAACCAGCTGGACAGCAGCTACTGGGACCGCGGTGACCAGGTGACCTGCCACGTCACCCCCGACGACGGCGTCGATCTTGGCGACACCGTGCTCTCGAACACCGTGACCATCCTGAACACGGTGCCGGAGATCACGAGCATCAGCCTGAGCACTTCGGCGCCCACCACCAACGAGAACCTCAGCGTCACCGTGTCGACCAGCGACGTCGACGGCGATGGCGTGTCCCTCAGCTACCAGTGGTACGTCGACAGCTCGCCCACCGGCACGGACAGCAGCACCCTGTCGGGCGCCAGCTACTTCGACAAGGGCCAGACCATCACCGTCGAGGTCACGCCCAGCGACTCCAGCGACACCGGTACCTCGGACACCTCGTCCACCGCGACCGCCGTGAACACCCCTCCCGGAGCGCCCGAGATCTCGGTGCTCCCGGACAACTCCGAGGCCGGCGACCAGGACATCGTCTGCGCCGTGGACCTGGACAGCGCCGACGACGACAACGACAGCGTCACCTACACCTTCAGCTGGGTGACCGAGGGCCAGGTCTACCCGGACGACTTCACCGGCGCGACCGGCCCCACCAGCACGACGGACACCAACGACACCATCCCGGCGGCCGACACCTCGCTGGGGGTCCAGTGGGAGTGCACGGTCCTGCCCAACGACGGCGAGGACGACGGCGACACCGCCACCGGCGTGGCCCGGGTGGTGAACTACACCAACGTGGGCAACGACAGCGCCTTCAGCAGCTCCAGCAGCTACTCGGCCAACGAGCTGCGGGGGGCCTGGCTCACGGTCTCGAACCAGGCGACCCTGCACCGGCTGGCGATCGTCACGCCCGCGACCAGCGGCAACGTGAAGCTGGCGCTGTACACCGACAGCGGCGGGCCGGACCAGCTGGTCGTCGGCAGCGACAGCGCCGCCCTCAACGGTGGCGCCGTGGAGATCGACGTGGGCGCCACGCCGATCACCGCGGGCACCTACTGGCTCATGATCGTCTACGACCAGACCACCGACGCCTACGTCGACACGAGCTCGTCGAAGAGCTCGGCGTACCAGTCCATGACCTTCTCCGACAGCTTCAAGCCGAACTTCGGGATCTACTCGACCTCGACCGGGGAGGACTTCAGCGTGTACCTGGTGGTGGAGGAGCTCTGAGCGGGCAGCCCCGGGGCGAACGTTCGTCTCCGCCGGCAGCCCCGAGGTGAACGTTCGTCTCAGGGCGCGCGGGCCCTGGAGGCGGCGTCCTGGGGTCCGAATTCTCGCGGATCGTGCCCTTCGACGGCCGAAGAAGGGCTCTCCGACGGGCAAGGACGAATGTTCACCCCGGGGCTGCCACCGCCGATGAACGTTCGACCCAGGGCTGCCGGTCAGCGGCGGGTGATCACCTGCACCGCCCCCACCTCCGGCCCGGTCTCCGTCCGGTGCTGTCCGATCGAGGGCCGCTACTGCGGCACCGCGAGCCCGCTCGGCACGCTGTCCGGGATCAGGCCCGACGCGTCCTCGAAGGCCGGATCGGTCAGCGCCAGCAGGAACTGGTTCAGGTTCGACAGCCCCACGGTGTTGGCGGTCTCCGGCGGCGGCATGTCCTCGGAGATGGTGGCCAGGAGCTCGTCGAGGTGGGCCTTGTCCTGGTGCAGATAGGCCTGGAGCTCGGGGTCCAGGTGGCTGGCGTCGTAGTCCCGGGCGGTCTCGTCGGGGTGGGCGTAGTGCTTCAGGGCGTCGGTCAGCTCGGCCAGGGTGCCGTCGTGCATGTAGGGCGCGCTCAGGGCGACGTTGCGCAGGGCCGGGGTGCGGAAGCCGAAGCGGTCGGCGGTGTCGCCGGTCACCCCCTCGCGGCCGTGGTCGTAGGGGGCGGCCTCGCCGACCCCCGGGGTCAGGTGGGGCACGGCGGTGTTGTGGAAGCGGCCGTCGGTCAGCAGCGGCCCGCCGTGACATGCGCTGCAGCCGCCGCTGTAGAAGACCAGCGCCCCCAGGGTGGCGGCGTCGCTGAGGGCGGCATGGTCGCCGGCCAGGTAGCGGTCCCAGGGGGAGTCGGCCGACCAGAACGCGACGGTCTCGTAGGCGGCGATGGCGTTGCCGACGTGGGCGATGGACCAGTCGTCGACCGCCAGCTCCGGCCAGGCCGCCGCGAAGAGCCCCTGGTAGCCGTCGATCGCCTGGAGCCGGGCCACGATCGCCGCCCACCTCGCCGGCACGTCCACGGCGTCGGCGATCTCGTTCTCGCCGGGCTCTCCGGCCATCTCCGCGGCGTCGAGGATCGGGTGCAAGGCCTGGGCGGCGAGGGGGCTGTCCAGACCTTCGGGCAAGTCCACGGCGCCCACCAGCTCGCCGTCGACCCGCGCCACGCGGCCGTCCCAGAACAGCGCGTCCTGGCCGCTGTGGCCGAGGTTGTAGAGCGACGGCGAGTGGCGGGCGATCCACGCGCCGCGCTCGCCCTCAGCCCTCGCAGGCCCGACCCCCGTAGAGCCGGTGCCCAGGGCCAGCACCAGGCCATCGCTGGTCCCGTGCAGCGGGTGGTGGCAGCTCACGCAGGCGGTGTCCCGGTTGCCCGAGAGCACCGGGTCCCAGAACAGGGCCTGGCCCAGAGCGACCAGGGCCGGGTCGAGCTCGGGGGCCGGCTCCAGGGCCGTCGGTGGGTCGTCGAGGGTCGCCAGCAGCTCGGCGAGCTGCACGTCCAGGTCGCTCGGGCCGGTGTCGCCAGACTCGGTGACCGGCACGCTGTCGGTGCTGCCGGTGGTGCCGGAGTCGGCGGTGGTGGTGCCGTCGGTGCAAGCGAGCAGCAGGAGCAGAGAGAGGTTCACCGCCGCCTCTGTAGCCGGGGACACGGCGAGCAGCCCGTAGGACGGCATGGGCCGCGTCTGTCGGGGGGATAGGACCCACAGAGGGGCCGATCGAGCACCGGCTTCCGGAGGAGGTGGCGGCGCAGATCCGGGGCTTCGAGGGATCACTCCCCGACCAGGAGATCCTCCACCCTCGGCCGCCGCGTCCGCCACAGGTAGCTCAGGGTCGATCCCGGCCAGATCGTGAAGTTCTCGCCGTCGTCGTTGAGGTACCAGGAGCGGCAGCCGCTGAGCCAGACCTGGCCGGTGTGCTTGTCGTCGACCTCGGAGATGAACGCGTCGAGGGCCTCGGGACGGGGCTCGATCGTGCCCTTGCCCGCGAGCCGGAGCGCGCCCAGGATCCAGCGCACCTGGGCCTCGATCATGATCACCACCGAGTTGTGGCCCAGGGCGGTGTTGGGCCCCAGCAGGCCGAACAGGTTCGGGAAGCCCGGGATCTGGATGCCCAGGTAGCCCCGGGGCCGGCGCCCCCAGAACTCGCGCAGGCTCTGGCCATCGCGCCCTTGCACCTCCACGGGGCCCAGGGGGTCGTCGACCCGGTAGCCGGTGCACCAGACGATCACGTCGACGGGCACGACCCCGGCCTCGGTGACCAGCCCCTCGGTGGTCACCGCCGTCGCCGGGCCGTGCAGGTGCACGTCGTCCCGGTTCAGGGCCGCGTAGTAGTCGTCGCTGATCAGGATGCGCTTGCAGCCCGGGGTGTAGGTGGGGACCAGCCGCTCGGCGAGCTGGGGGTCCTCGATCTGCCTGCGGATGTGCCGGGTGAGGACCCAGGTGAACAGCCGGCTCAGGGGCCCCAGGTGTCCGAAGGCCAGCGGGTAGCGGACCTCGTGGCGCAGGTAGGTGAGGAAGCGCCAGGCGAGCATCAGGCCCGGGATCCAGCGGAAGGCCGCCTGCACGGCCCGTGGGATCGCCCGGTCCCCTCGCGGCACGACCCAGGGCGGCGTGCGCTGGAAGAGGTGCACTTCGGCGGCGGCCTCGCAGATCGACGGCACCACCTGGATGGCGCTGGCGCCGGTGCCCACCACCGCGACCCGCTTGTCCACCAGGTCCACGGTCTCGTCCCAGCGGCCTGAGTGCATCGCCGGGCCGGCGAAGTCCTCGCGGCCCGGCAGCTCCGGCAGGCGAGGATCCCGCAGCGCACCCAGGGCGGAGACGACGAAGCGGGCCTCCTCGACGTGGCCGTCGCGACAGCTCACCCGCCACCGGTCCCCGAGCCAGCGCACCTCGGTGATGTCGCTGCCGAAGCGGGTGACCTCGGCCAGCCCGTGCTTGTCGGCCACCCCCTCCAGGTAGGCCTGGATCTCGCCGGCGCCCGCATACCAGTGGCTCCAGGACGGGTTGAGCTCGAAGGACAGCGAGTAGAGGTGGCTGGCGACGTCGCAGGCGCAGCCCGGGTAGCGGGCGTCCCGCCAGGTGCCGCCGACCCGGTCGGCCCGCTCCAGCACGACCACGCTGTGGCCAGCCTGGCGCAGTCGGATGGCGGCCGCCAGGCCTCCGAAGCCAGCGCCGAGGATGCAGACATCGGGCATGGGGAGCCCATAGCGCGGGCCGCCTTCGCGACCACGCAGGCCGTGGCAGCTCGTGCCAGCCCGAATACGCAGCCCGCATGCACGATCTCTCGGGCCGCGTGGCCGTCATCACCGGCGCGGCGAGCGGCATCGGCCGGGCCCTCGCCGAAGCGCTCCACCGCGAGGGCTGCGAGCTCGCCCTCGTCGACGTCCAGGCCGAAGCCCTCGCCGAGCTCGCCACCTCACTCCCCGGCGCCAGCACCCACGTCGTCGACGTCTCCGACCGAGACGCCATGCTCGCCCTGCCGGACCAGGTGATCGCCGCCCATGGCGCCGTGCACCTGGTGGTGAACAACGCCGGGGTCTCCTGCTCCAAGCTCTTCGAGGAACACACGCTCCAGGACTGGGACTGGATCCTGGGCATCAACCTGTGGGGCGTGATCTACGGCTGCCACGCCTTCCTGCCCCACCTGATGGCTGCCGACACCGCTCACATCGTCAACGTGTCCAGCCTCTTCGGCATCATCGGGGTGCCGACCCAGGCCAGCTACAGCGCGACCAAGTACGCCGTGCGAGGGCTGTCCGAGGTCCTGTGGGAGGAGCTCTCCCACACCCACGTGGGCGTCACGGTCGTGCACCCGGGCGGCGTGGACACCAAGATCGTCGAGGACGGTCGCAGCTCGGACCGGGCAGACCAGGAGCACGTGCTGAGGCGCTTCAAGGCGAACGCGATCAGCGCTGAGTCCGCCGCAGCGCAGATCGTCGCCGCCGTGAAGAAGCGCCAGCCCAGGCTGGTGATCTGCAAGGAGGCCGTGCTGCTGGACAGGCTCAAGCGCCTGTTCCCGGTCTGGGCGAACCGCTTCGCGGCGGAGCAGATCAGCAAGGCGCTCGGCCTGGTCGAGGTGCAGCAAGAGCGGATCGCGGAATACCGCGAGGGGCGCTGAGCGCCCCGGCATGGCGGAGACCCGGTGGTGCCGGGATCGGCCTACTTCGCCAGCGCCGCCTCGACACTGGCGTTCGCCTTGCGCATCCAGTCCAGGCGCTCCTCGTCGGCCCACTTCGTGGTGCCGCCGGTCGCCAGCATCTCCGGCGTGCCGCAGTCCCGCAGGGTGAAGCGCTCCGAGCCCGGGATCATCAGCGGGCTGGCGCTGGACCAGTCGCTGCGCCAGTCCGGCTTGCAGTTCCACCCCTGGGCGTAGCTGCTGGAGAGCTCGCTGCCCGGATCCGGGTTGGCGTCGTGGTAGGTGAAGGTCTCCGGGTAGTGCTCGAAGTCCATCACAGGGCCCGGGCAGTAGCAGTCGTAGAGCCGCTTGTAGCACTCCCGGTGCTTCTCCTCGGACAGCCCCGTGTAGTTCAGGAACTCATCCTGGTGCAGGGCCTGTTCGATGCTCAGCCAGTTCAGGTGGTCGACCTCGGACTTGATCAGCCCGTCGGCGATGCCCTGCTTGTAGATGGTCGTGCCGGGCATGGCGGAGAGGTACTTCACGCGGGTCAGGTCCCGGTTCTCCTCCTGCCACTGGCACATGTGCTCCATGGACTCATCGGTCTCGCCGGGCAGGCCGACGATGAGCAGGCCGCCGAAGCGGATGCCGGCGTCGTAGGTGCGACGCTGGGCCCGTAGCGTGATGTTCTCCGTGTTGCCCTTGCGGGCCTCCTTGAGGATGTCCTTGCCCAGGCTCTCGACCCCGTAGAGCACGATGTCGGCCCCGGCCTCGCGCATGCTGGACAGGCGCTCCTCGTCCACGTCGGAACAGCGGGTCAGGCAGGTCCAGCGCAGGTCATGGGGCTTGATGGCGTCGAGGATCTCCAGGGTCTGGCGCTTGTGACTGGTGAAGGTCAGGTCCACGAAGAAGATGAACTCGGTGCCGTACTGCTCCTTGAGCCAGGCCATCTCCTCGTCGAGCTTCTGTGGCGACTTGGCCCGCTCCAGCGGCGTGGTCCGGTAGCAGAAGCTGCAGTCCATCTTGCAGCCGCGAGAGTAGCTGCTGATGATCTGCGGCTGCAGGCCACGCTCCGACTGGAATTGGGGCCACAGGTCCAGGCGCATCCGGGGCAGGCAGTCCAGGTCCATCAGCTGCCCGCGGGGCGGGTTCGCCACCTGGCAGCCGTCGGCGCCGCGGTACCAGATGCCGCGGACCTCTTCGAGGCCCCGCTTGTCCGTGCGGCTCCACTCGCCCCGGGCGTAGCGCTCCATGAGCTCCAGGATGGTGATCTCGCCCTCGGAGATCACCGCCACGTCGGTGTCGGTGTAGTCCAGGAAGACATGGGGAACGGACGTGACCAGCGAGCCGCCACTGATGATCGGCAGGTCCGGGTCGCGCTTGCGCACCTCCTCCATGACCTCCCGGCAGAAGGGGAAGTTGTCCTCGAAGGTGCAGACACCCAGCACGTCGGTGCCGGCCAGGATCTGGCGGACGGCCTCGGCCTTGGGGTCGATGGCGTAGCGCACGTCGACGATGCGCACGGGGTAGCCGGCGTTGTGCAGGACCGTGGAGATGTAGGTCGCGCCCTCGTACGGCGAGGTCAGGAAGAACTCCCAGCCCCGGGGCATCGAGAACGGCGACGGCCCGACCAGCAGGGTGAAGCGGGGCCTTGCTCTGTCCGTGGCCTCGGGGGCCCGGTCCTGCTCGCGCATGACGTGGCGGTAGTGCTTGTCGAGGTCCGAGTCGGCGTTGGTGTAGAGCCACTCGGAGAGGGAAGGCTTGCGGGGCACTCGGCCTCCTGTAGCGGCGATTCCAGCGCCGCACGATGGGGCCAGAGTAGTGAGCGATCGGACACAGCGTCAAGCCGGTGGGAGGGCCCGGCGCCCGCCAATGAGTCGTCCCCCCGACACCTGCGGCGTGGTCCCGCTGCCCGTCGACCCGCCCCTGGTGGCGGCCGGACCGTGCGCGGCCCGCCCGCTCGACAGCGCCGGGAGCGTCACCCAGCTCACCGCCGGCATGCTGCACGCCTGCGGCCTGGACCTGGACCTGGACGGTGTACTGCTGGGGTGCTGTGAGCAACGACCCGCCGATCCCCAAGGGCGGCGGATTCACCCAGCTCTCCGCCGGTGGCTACCACACCTGCGTCCTCGACGCACCAGGGCGAGCCGTGGTCATCAGACCCAGCTGGCCGGGTCGGCGTAGCCCAGCCGAGCGGCCAGCTCCCGGGTGTCGGCGCGGGCCAGGACCGGCTCGAGCTGCGCCGCCTTGGCGAACCAGCGCCGCCGCCGGGGGGCGTGGGTGGCCATCACCGGGGGTAGGCCGTGCTCGACGATGTCGGAGACAGCCAGGCCCAGGTCGACCCCCAGCCAGGCCGCGATGCGGCCCCAGGCCCGACGGCGGGTGGCCCGATCTCCGACAACGTCCTCGAACCGCACGCGGAGCGTGTCGGGCCGCCGCTGCGCGAGGTACGCCAGCACGTGCTCGTGGGCACTGCGCCACTGGAAGCCGCAGACCTGCTCCAGAGGCTGGTCGGCCCAGTCCCGCCAGCCAGGTGGCAGGTCGTACTTCCACCAGTCCGGGTCGTCGTAGCCGGCGATGGCCAGGCCCCCGACCCGGTGGCTGTGGAAGCCCCGGTAGCGCCAGCCGTCGACCAGGCCGTTGATCGAGGCCGCCGGGTTCCGGGTGAGGTGCAGGATGCGCAGGCGAGCGCTGGGGAACAACGCCGCGAGCCAGCGCAGCCGATAGGCGTTCGACGGCGTCTTGATGACCAGGGGCCGCGTCGCCAGGCCCTCGTCACTCACCGGTCGCCAAGGGCGCGCGAGCACGAAGGGGGGCTCCTCGAGCACCACGGGGCCCGGGGCGCCTGCAGAGGGCTCCAGACCGGGAAAGGCGAGCCGGATGCGCTCCGGATCCAGGTCGTAGAACCAGGGGGAGAGCTCGGGATGGGCGGCCCGGACCCGCCGCAGCAGAGCCAGGTGGAAGCCCGCCAGGTCGACCGGGCTGCACTCGACCAGGGTCTCCCGGGTCCAGCGGACCACCTGCAGGGGATCGATGGGCAGGGTGGGCCACTGGGCGGTCAGCCGCCAGGCCAGATCCAGGCCATAGGCGCGCGCACCGCGGACCTCCAGGGGAGCCCAACCCCCCGCGTCCAGAGCCAGCTCGGCGTCGAGCAACCCGAGGTCTCCTGGGGCACCAGGCGCCAGAGCGTCGTCGGGCCCACTCTCGGGGTGAGCGAGTCCCGCGAGCCCGAAGAACGGGTTCACCTCGGCCCGGAAGTGACAGAGGCTCGGCGCGTGACGGAGCATCTCCGTGAAGACGCTGGAGCCGCCCCGGGAGCTGGAGGCCACGACCACCACGTCCCGGACCCGGCCACAGAGGTCCGGCAGCGGCGGCGAACGGAGCGCCCGCAGCGCGGCGAGGCGACCCCGAACCTCGGCGAGCGGTGACGGCGTGTCCATCCGGACCGCGAGTGTACCGGGCTGCCCGGGGATCGTCGGGGACCACCGGGCCGACAGCGGGGCGTGGCGGCGACCGCGATGCGGTGCGCGGAGCCGCGCCACGCCCGGCAGCCCCGGGGTGAATGTCACCCGCCGGGGGCAGCCCCGGAGTGGATGTCACCTCTGCCGCCCCCGGACGCCCTCCGAAGCCCGAATTGGGGCCGCATGTCGCCCGAACAGGCCCTCGGGGCCCTCCCCACTGACATCCACCCCGGGGCTGCCCCCCAGGGGGTGACATTCGACCCGGGGCTGCCCCGCACCACGTCCTCAGAACAGCTTGATCGGCTTCTGCTTCAGCCCCAGGTAGTCCTGCGGATTGGTCCGGGTGGCGGCCATCCACTCCCGGAGCTTCTGCTCCATCTCGTAGGTCCGTCGGGGCTCGCTGGAGCTCAGGTCTCGCTGCTCGTCGGGGTCGTCCTTCACGTTGTAGAGCTGTCGGGAGCCGTCCTGGAGGTCGAGGATGAGCTTCCAGTCGCCCTCCCGCACCATGCGCTGGTGCACGAAGAGCCGGTAGTCGGTCTCGGCGAAGACCAGCGGCGGGGTCGTGCTCGCGCCTTGGAGCAGGGGCAGCAGGGAGACCGCGTCGACCCCGGCGGGACCGTCGAGGCCCATGGCGTCGAAGATCGTGGGGAAGAGATCGATGGTCCGCACCGGCTGGTCGATGTCCAGCCGCCGGGAGTAGCCGGGGAAGCGCACCATCATCACCACGCCGAGCTGGTGCTGGCAGAGGGTCGCGCCGTGGTCGACGTAGCCGTGCTCCATGAACTCGTCGCCGTGGTCGCTGACGATGGCGATGATGCTGTCGTCGTAGACCCCCTGGGCCTTGAGCCGCGCCAGGAAGGCGCCCAGGCGCTCGTCGGCGGCCTGGACCTTGCGGTCGTAGACGCTCTCCAGGTACTGGGCGTCGGCGGCGTCGAGCACCCCGGAGAGCGAGGCGTCGTCGCCGGGCTCGACGATGCGCGCCAGGCCGTCCTCCCGCAGCTTGCCCTGCTCCTCCTTGGAGCCGTCGAGCTCGCCGGCGTAGCCATCGATGGCGCTCAGCTCGCCGGCGGGCAGCTCGAACTGGCCGTGGCTGTCGTAGCCGTGCAGGAACAGGAAGAAGCGGTCGGCCCGGTGGTCGTCGAGCCACTGCAGCGCCGCCGGGATGCTGTAGTCGAGGCCGCCGAAGTACCGGTCGTCGAGGTAGGTGTCGAAGTCCCGGCCGAAGCCGTAGATCGACTGCACGCCGGCCCCCCCGGTGAAGCCCGCGGCCAGGAAGCCCTGGCGGATCAGGTGGTCCGGGTAGGTCTCGATGCCCGGCGAGAGCGTGGTCTCGACCATCTGGTCCTGGCTCAGCAGCTTGAGCTTGTTCGTGATGCCGTGGACCGACGGCCAGCGCCCGGTCCAGAGGGTCATGTGGCTGGGCAGGGTCCAGGGAGCCGCGGCGGTGGTGTCGGTGAAGACCACGGCCTCCTCGGCGAAGGCGTCCAGGTTCGGGGTCAGGCCGTCCGGGTTGCCGGACAGCCCCGTGCGGTCCCAGCGCAGGGCGTCCATGGAGATGAGGATGACGTTCAGCTCGCCGGCGCGGTCGCGCAGGTCGTAGCGGGCCTGCTCCATCGTGTTGTCGGCGACGAGGTCGTCGACGACGGCGTCCACGTCGGCCGCCGGCTGGTCCACCGGGTTGCGCACCAGGAGCAGCGCGACGATCGCGAGGTTGAGCAGCACGACGAAGACGATGACGGGCTTGAGCTGCTTCATGGGGATCGCTCCGGCAGGGACAACTCCACCTCCGTCCCCCCCCGCGCCACCACCACCTCGACCCGGGGACCGATCGTCTCCAGCGCCTGGTGTTGGAGCTCCAGCCGAGTAATGGCCGGCGCGTCGGCGTGAGCGGCGGAGAGCACCTCGAAGCGCTCGATGTCCGCCTGGGCCGCCTGGGTCCGCACGGTCGATCCGGCGCTGGCCTCCTCGACGGTGCGAGCGGCCTGGCCCCGGGCGTCGGGCACGACCTGGGAGGCGTAGGCATCGGCGGAGAGCGCCAGGGTCTCCCGGTCGCCCCGGGCGCTGGAGACGTCGTTGAAGGCGTCGACGACCGCCGGAGGCGGCGCCAGCTCCCGGACCTCGATGGACGTGAGCCGCACGCCGGCGCCGACCGCGTCGAGCCGGGCCTGGGCTCGCTGCTGGATGCCCTGCTCCAGGGCCGCGCGTCCCGTGGTGAGCAGGACGTCGACCTCGAGGGTGGCGACCAGCTCGGTGGCTGCGGCCAGGGTCTCGGCAGCGACGGCGGCATCCGGGTCGGCCAGGCCCGTGACCCAGGCGACCGGATCGCCCACGACATACTGGGCGGCCAGCTCCAGGTCGACCAGGTTGGTGTCGCCGGTGAGCAGCCGCCGGGACCCCGGCTCGGCCTGCCGGCTGGCGGTGAAGGCGATGCGCTCGTCGGACTCGATCGGCCAGGGGGCCCGGAAGTTCAGGCCCGCGGCAGCGGTTCGGTCCACGGCCCCGAAGCGCAGGACCACGGCGACCTCGTCGGGCCCCACGACCATCAGGCCGGTGGCGGACCAGGCCAGGGCGCCGAGGACCAGCAGCGCCGGCAGGACCCGGGTCAAGGGCGCCCCTCGGTGAGCACGTCGAGCAGCGGGTGGCCCGGCTCGAGCACGAGCACCGTGCCGTCGTCGAGCACGGTCTCGGCGGCGTCGAGGGTGCGCAGGAAGCGGTAGAAGTCCGGGTCCTGAGCGTAGGCGGCGGCGTACAGGCGAGCGGTCGCCTCCTCAGCGCGGGCGGTGATGGCGGCGGCGTCCTTGTCGGCGCTCGCCAGGATCTCGGCGGCCTCGCGGTCGGCCTTGGCTCGGATCGCGCTGGCCTGCTCCTCGCCCTCGGAGCGGTAGGCGTTGGCGATGCGGCGCCGCTCGGCCCGCATGCGCTCGTAGATGGACTGCTCGTTCTGCAGGGGCAGGCCCAGGTGCCGCAGGCGCAGCTCCTGGACTTCGATGCCCAGCCGAGCCGCGGCGCCTTCCTCGACCTGGCGCAAGGCGATCTCGGGCAGCAGGGCGCCGGCCTCGCCGCGCACGGCCAACAGGTCCGCGTAGGCCACCTGCCCCAGCGCAGCGGCCAGGCGGGAGACCACCAGGTCCTCGAGCCGGGCGGCGCCGAGCTCTGGGGTGCCCACGGCCTCGAGGAAGCGCAGGGGGTCCTGGATCCGCCAGACCGCGAAGGCCTCGACCACCAGGTTCTTCTTGTCCTGGGTCAGGACCTCGATGGCCTCGACGCTGAGCATGCGGGAGCGGCTGTCGTAGCGGCGGACCTGCTCGATGGGCCAGGGCAGGCGAAGGTTCAGGCCGGGCTCGAGCACGGTCTTCACCGGGGCGCCGAGGCGGGTGACGACCCCGACCTCCCGGGCGTCGAGGGTGAAGAGCGACGCGCCGAGCACCAGGGCCAGGGCTGCGCCGACGAGGAGGGACTGGCGGTTCATGGCGAACCTCCGGGGGAAGGGTCTTCGCCGAGCACGAGGTGGACGTCGGGATCGGCGATCACGAGGTGGGCCGGCGCCAGGCGGGCCTCGAGGGCCTCCCGGTCCAGGCGCAGCCGAGTGAGGGCCTCCGAGCGCTCGCCGCCCCGCTGCAGAGCCTCGAAGCGAGCGATGGTCGCGGTGGCCGAGGCCTCCAGGCGAGCGCCCTCCCCCAGGGCGCGCTCCAGGCGGGCCAGGGCCTCGCCCCGGGCCTTGGGGAGCACGTCGGCGGCGTAGGCCTCGGCGTCGTTGATGGTTCGAGCCCGCTCCTCGTCGGCGGAGATGACGTCGAGGAAGGCCTGGGTGACGGGGGCGGGCACGGCGACCGTGCCCAGGTGCACGCCGGTCACGGTCACGCCCAGGCCGACCCGGTCGGCAACGGCTTGGGTCGCTGTGCGGACCTCGGCCTCCAGGGCGGCCCGGCCGGTGGTGAGCACCTCGTCCTGGGTCCGGCGCGACAGGGCTGCGACCAGGGCGGAGCGGCCCAGGCCCCGGAGCTCGGCGGCGGGATCGGCGGCGGCGAAGAGCGCGGCGTGGGGGTCGCTGGCGACGTACTCCAGGACCGCCCCCACGGAGACCATGGACTGGTCGCCGCAGAGCAGGGCGCTGTCGGCGCCGACCAGGGTGACCGGCCGCACCCGGGCGACATCGACCGCGGTGACCCGCTCCAGGGGTGGCGGCAGGCGCAGGACCAGACCTGGGTCGGCGGCGTCGGGCAGGGGGCGACCCAGGCGCTCGACCACTGCGGCCTGGCCGGGCTGGACCAGGTGCACACCACCGGCCAGCCAGACCGCTGCCAGGACCGTGCCCCAGACCCGGGCTGGGCGGAGCCGCCGACCAAGGGCATCGAGAGGGGCCTGCTCGGCCGTCAGGTGGACCTGGACCGACGGGATGCGGTCCTTGAGGGCCGCGAGCAGCACGCCCCAGGCCTCGAGGCCCAGCAGGCCGCCGGCGACGACCATCAGCGCGACCGCACCGCCGTGGCCCAGGACGCCGAAGATCTCGCTGGCGGCCAGCGCGGCGAGGGCCAGGGTGGCGAGGGGGCGCAGGTCCCGGTCCCGCTCGGGCTCGGCCGAGGCCAGGGTTCGATCGGCCAGGAGCACCGCGACGGCCAGGGCCGCTGCCACCAGCGAGGCGCCGGTCGCGCCCGCCCGGAGGTGCAGCACCAGGCCCCCGAGCGTCACCGCCGCGAAGGCCCCGAAGCCCCAGCGCAGCGGCTGTCCGAAGCGCCCGTCGAGCAGCTCCGAGGCGGCCCCCGGGCCCAGCCGCAGCACGCCCACCAGGCCGGCCCAGGCCAGCAGGGCCCCCGCGGGAGCGCCCTCCAGCAGGGCCAGCGCGGCCCCGCCGTTGACCAGGGCGAGGCACAGGAGCAGCCGCAGCCAGCGGCGGGCCAGGGTCTCCCGTGCCAGCCGCGCCACAGAAGCCTCCGCCGGCGCGTCGTCCGGCACGGCCAGGGGGTAGAGCAGGCCCGCCACCACCAGGGCGCCCCCGAGCCAGCCGATGGGCGCCAGGTGTTCACCGTAGAGCGCGACGCCGATGAGCGTCACGAAGACCACCTCGCTCATCGAGAGCACGCTGGCGAGCCCCGCCGAGATCTCCTGCATCGACAGGTTCAGCAGCCAGAAGGGCACGTTGGTCGAGACCACCGCCAGCCCGGCGACCCACAGCAGCGACACCGCGCCGATGGCCAGTCCCTGGGTGAAGGCCGCCACCAGGAGCAGCGCGATGGCCGCCACCACCCAGGCCACGAAGAGCGTGCCCAGGATCGGCGTGTTCTCACGCCGGGTCGCCCGGGTGCAGACCAGCACCGCCGCGTAGCCCACCGCGCTCACCAGGGCGGCCAGGTCCCCGAGCAGGAAGCGCGGGTTGGTCATCTTGGTGAACTGGACGATCGACACCCCGCTGAGCAAGGCGACGCCGAGCACCGCGACCAGCGCGCCGGTCATGGCCGAGGCGCTGGGCTTCTCCCGGAAGGCCCACCACGCCAGGGGGAAGGCCGCGACGGGCGCCAGGTTGTGCAGGAAGATCGTGTTGGCGGCGGTGGTCAGCGCGTAGCCGGCCACGAAGGTCGACGAGGCCAGGGCCAGGGCCAGGCCGTACCAGACCCCGAGCTTCAGGGTGCGCGGCGCGGGTCGCAGGGCCCTTACGCCCCCTTCGGCGGCCACCGCCCAGACCCCGAAGACCGCGGCCACGATCACCGCCCGCCACGCGGCGACCGTCACGATCGGGGCGTGGGCACCCCGGGTGAAGACCGGCATGAGGGAGAAGGCGAAGAAGGCCCCGAGGGCCAACAGGTGACGCCGCGCGAGCATCGGCGGGAGTATACGGGAGCCATGCGAATTCGCGGTCCTGCGCCCCTGAAGCCCCGCCACCGGCGGCTCCTGCTGGGGCTGGTCGTGACGCTGGTGGGGCTCCAGCTGGTGCTGCTGGCGTGGCTGTGGACGCGGCCGCTGCCGGAGCGGGGGGAGCGGCCGGGGCAGGGGGCGGAGGGGGTGGTCGGAGGGGGGTGACATCGGTCGGTCATCGACAGCCCCCCCCCAGCACGGGCCAACATCTCCACGGCCCCCAGTGGCGATGGATGACTGAGTCGACTGCACGCCTACCCAGACAAGACCAAGAAGAAGTCGTCCTACCGGTACGTCGTCAAGGACGATGCGCCCCTAGAAGATGCCGCCCGGCTCGGGGTCGACGTCCTTCGCAGAGCCGGCACCATCGACATCCGTTGGGGCAACCTCACGCCGGACCTGGACCTGGACTACGTGAACCCCGGCGACTGGATCCCAAAGGAACGGGCAGCGATCCGGGCACTCATCGACACGAGCGAGAACCTCGACGACCTGGTGAGGTTCCTGGGCGACTGTGCCGACCATGGCGTCAAGGCGATGCTGCGGCCCATCCATGAGGGGGCCGCCATCGGCGCCCCCCTCGAGAACATCGGCGACATCGACGACGACGGCTTCGACGACCTCCTGATCGGAGGCCACCCCGAGACCACCTGGATCGCCCTCGGCGGGTGGCGCTGACGGTGCTACCTTGCCCACCCCGAGGCAGACATGGGCACCAGTCGCGAACAGCGCACCGATCACGAGACCGGACCGGGCTCCAGCGGTTCCAGCACCACCTCCAGCTCGCCCGACGGCGGCCACGGCAACCAGGCCGCGCTCCAGGACATGGAGGGCGGCGGCGGACCCCGGGGGGGCGGCACCTACATCGTCCAGCGAGGGGACACCCTGTGGGGCATCGCCCGCCAGGCCTACGGCCAGGGCTCGCTCTACACCCACATCCGCGACGCCAACCCGGACAAGGTCTTCGACAACGGCAACCTGATCTTCACCGGGTCGGAGCTGTCGATCCCCAGCCTGACCCCGGAGGGTGCGGAGGGGGACACCGGGCCCGACACCGCAGCCCTGGAGTCCCGCTTCGAAGCCACCACCTACGGCCTCTACGAGGTGTGGCCCGACGAGGCGCCGATCACCCTCTTGCCGGCCGCCCGCTCGGACACTGTGATCCAGATCAAGGAGGCCGACTTCCAGCGCCTGCAGACCCAGATGGCCGCCATCGAGAGCGGCCTGTCGGCGGTGGTGGTCACCGGCAGCGACACCTTCCAGGCCGCCCTGCTCAGCGACCTGGCCTGGCTCCAGAGTCAGTCCATCGGCGGCGAGCTGATCGCGGAGCTCGAAGCCAGTGGCTACACGGTGACCATCGCGGAGACCTCCGGGGGCAACTCCGCCGGCTACAACCCGGACTCCGACAGCTGGGAGCAGGCCGACGGCACCCCCGGGGCCGGCGCCAACGTGAACATCAACTACAACCCGGTCGAGTGGAACCCGTACGGCGGCACCGAGGACTGGCAGACCCGCCCACCGGCCATCGGCCTGGCCCACGAGATGGTGCACGCCTGGACCGGGGTCTACGGCACCCGCGCCCTGGGCAACGACGCCGACGGCACCCGCCGACGCGAGCTCCAGGCGACCGGCCTGGGCGAGTTCTCCGACGCCCAGTTCTCCGAGAACCGCTTCCGGGCCGCCTTCGGGCTCCCCCAGCGCCCCGAGTACTGATGCTCTTCGCCCTCTTGCTGGCCTGCGACGCGCAGACCGCGGAGCCCCCACCGATGCCCGACACCGTCCACCTCGCGGCCTTCGAGGCGCAAGTCCAGGGCGCCCAGCTCACGGTCTCGTACCGGGTCACCAACGGCACCGCCGAGAGCGTCTGGCTGTTCAACCGGCTCTTCGAGCGCGGCCTGGCCGGCCACGAGCCCCAGGTCGACAAGGCCTACACCCGCCTGGACGGCGACACCCTGGTGCTGACCAAGGCCTGGCGAGAGGTGCCCGACCACCTCGACGTCGAAGCCCCCGAGGTGCCCTTCCTCACGCCGCTCGCCGCCGGGGCCTCCTTCGAGGAGCGCTTCGCCGTGCAGGTGCCGGTGGCCGCCGTGGACCCCTACGCGCCCCAGCCCGCGGGCAGCACGGTCGCCAAGGACCTGCGCTTCGAGCTCGGCTGGGCGGGTCCCGCGCTGGTGCCTCGCGAGGGCCGGACGCCGGCGGGTCCGGCGCCCAGGGCCCACCACCGGGACGCGCGCAAGCACCAGCAGCTGCTGGTCGGCACGGCGAAGGTCGAGGTGGCGACGGCCATGGCCGTGCCGACTGAGGCGTCGGGCAGGTAGACCTGAACGCAACAACGGCGGTCCGAGAGGAACCGTGGCGGCCCGAAGTGGACCGCTGAAGGGGCCCACGGGCCCGAGTCAACGCAGGGTTGTTGCGTTCAGGGCGACTTGCCGATCTGCGGGTCACCTGACCTCGCGGGGATCCAGGCAACCCCTCAAGGGGCCAGGAAGGCCTCGGGGTGGTCCGTGGGAGGGGGCAGCAGGTCCGCCAGGGCCTCTCTCAGGTCCGAAGAGGGGTCTCCCGAGGCCCCGGTCCTCGCCAGCGCCGGCAGGATCACAGCGTCCCAGTGCGCCAGCTGGAGCCGCAAGGTCAGGCGCGTGTGGGCATCGACCCGGGGCGCCGCGGCCTCGCAGGCCTCGCGCCATGTGTGGACGAGGCCAGCGATCGCGCTCGGGGAGGGCGCGACGGCCAGGGCCGACGCCACGGTCTCCGCCGGCGGCTCGACCGTGCCCAGGAGCCCCAGGACCCGGGCCTCCAGCGCCTCCCGGTGCTGGCCCGCCACCCAGCCGACAGCGGCCAGGGCCTCGCGCCGGGGGGCACCCGCGTCCCGGTCCAGAGCGCCGATCGCCTGGGCCGTCAGCCGACCCAGGGCGTCGAGCACGGCGTGGCCCTGGGAGAGCCAGGCACAGGTCTCCGGGTGCAGGCCCTTCATCGGCGACCCTGCCAGTCGGGGTGGTGAGCGGCGAAGAGCGCCAGGTAGCGGGGAGAGAACGCCCGCTCCATGCGACCCCGCGCGTCGGCCCGGGCGGCCAGGACTGCAGGGTCGTCGGGCAGCACGGCCATCAGGGCGCTCGAGTGGTTGATCTCGTCCGCCAGGATCTCGCGGTAGAGGCTCACCACCTCTCCATCGTCGGCCGCTTCGGCGATCTTGAGGATCTGACTGAAGTTCCGGGACGACAGGCGCTCGTTCTCGGCGACACAAGCCAGGGCCTCCTCGACCGAGCCGCGGCCGTAGTCGTGGAAGACCCGGTGGAAGGTGAAGTCGGTCTCGCCGTCGTCGTGGACCGGGTCCCGCCCACGGGTCCGCAGGAGCGCACGGATGGCGTGGGCATGCCGGGTCTCGTCCAGGAGCTGGCGGGTGAGCAGGGTGCGGTAGCGCGGGGCGACCGGCGAGGACAACAAGCGGGCGAGCAGCTCCAGGGTCAGGACCTCGCCGTAGAAGTTCACGGCGAGCACGTCGTTCATGCGCTGGCGGTAGGCCGGGTCCACGGCCCAACCCTACTCCGGACCCTCCACCCACCACACCGGATCCAGGGCCCAGACGTTCGCCTCCACCTCGCCCGGGGACAGGCTGCCGTTGTGGTCCAGGTCCAGGGCGTCGAAGTCCAGGTCCAGGGCTCCGACGTCCCGGGCCTCGGTCGGCGAGACCAGGCCGTCGCCGTCCAGGTCGACCAGGGCGAAGAGCGGGGCGATGCGGTCCGGGTGCTGGGCGGGCATCGGGCGCCAGACCCACCAGGCCGCGACGACCCAGCACACCAGGCCGAGGCCCGCGAAGAGCCGGGGCGTGGGGCTCATCGGGGCACCTCGCCGAGCATGGCGGCCCACAGGGGCGCGGCTTCGGACCAGGGCCGGGGCAGGCCGTCCTCGTCGAGCAGAGCCGCGCCGTCGGGGGGCACCGGACCCGGGGGACCGCCGAGGTCCGCTCGCTGCACGAGCAGCCGGGCGGAGGCGCTGCGCCCGCTGACCTGGCCGAGCATGGACTCGCTGTAGACGACCCGATCCGGGCCGCCGGTGCCCAGGGGCTGACCGCGGCCCACGGGCTCCAGGCCGGCCAGCTCGCGCACGGTGGCGGCGACGTCGACCAGCCCCACCGGCTCGTCAGCGACCCGGGGGCCCTCGCCCGGCAGGCGGGTGATCAGCACCACCCCGACGTTGGTGTCGTAGAGCGCCAGGCGGTGGTTGAAGTGGCCGTGGTCGCCCAGATCCTCGCCGTGATCACTGAGCACGATCACCGCGGTCCGCTCGGCCTGGCCGCTGTCTGCCAGCGCGTCGAGCAGCACACCGACGAAGTAGTCGGCCTGGCGCACCGCCGTGTCGTACGCGCCGTACACGAAGGCCAGGTCCTCCTCGGTGAGCGCGACCCGCCGCTCGTCGGGCTGGGCCGCGTAGGCCTCCAGGTCGGCGAAGGTCCGCGGGTCCAGGAAGGGCAGGCCGTCGCTGCTGGTCAGCTGGGGCGGGCGGTAGTCCGGGTAGTAGACGCCGTCGAGGATGCGCTCGTAGGTCAGGGGCTGCCAGGCCTCCTCCAGCAAGGGGCCGTCGTAGCCCGGGGTCTCGGCCCGGCCGAAGAGACCCGGGCGCACGTACGGGGTGTGGGCGTCGTAGCCGTGCACGAAGAGGAACCACGGCTCGGCGCCTCCGGCCAGACGCTCCAGGGCGTCGAGGGCTTCGGGCATGGTCTGGTGGAAGGTGCTGAAGGGCTCACCCGACCAGTAGCGGTCGAAGCCTGCGCCCAGGCCGAACACCGGGTCCAGGTGCCCGCCGGCCACGACCCCCTCGGTCCGCCAGCCTCGCAGGGACAGGGCCTGTGGCCAGGTGGGCACGGCGGGGTCCAGGCGGAAGCTCAGGTAGTCGAGCTCGCCGAGCTCGCTGGGGTAGCGGCCGGTGAACAGGGACGTGTGGCTGAAGAGGGTCTCGTTGGCCTGGGCGTAGGCCCGGGTGTAGTGCTGGCCCTCGGCGGCGAGGGCGTCCAGGGCCGGCGTGATCGAGCGGTCGTCGCGGCCGAGGCGGCCGACCCGGTCGGCCCGGAAGGTGTCCAGGGAGACGACGAGGAAGTTCAGCGGGCCGGAGGCCTCGGCAGTGCCACAGCCGGCGAGCAGGCCGAGCAGCGGGCCGAAGAGACAGGAGGACGCCACAGCGGGAGCATAGACCCTGACGATCAGCAGGCCAGATCCACGCTCACCGGGCCGTGATCTCCACACCCAGAGACTGGATGCCGTCGTCGTTCTCGTAGACCGCGCCGCCCGGGTGCCTGAGGAGGCGGCCAGGCCATCACCGGCCGAGGCCGGTCGGGCCGATGGGAGCGTGCTGCCGCCACGTGACCGGAGGCACGGGACCGACCACGTGTGAGAGGCGCAGCGGGGCGACGGGAGGGCTTCACCGCACGCTGCTAGAGCGCCGCGACGATCCGCTCGGTCTCCGCCCACAGCCGCGCAGCGAGCGCGTCGCTCTGGGCGGCCTCGCTGGGGGTCTTGACCTGGCAGTCCTGGAAGTAGAGACCCGTCCGGGAGGCGTTGTCCGGGTGCACCGCCAGGTAGACCTGGGTGGCCGCGCCCTGGGGCACTGTCTTGAGCTTGTCCCGGCCGATGTTGTCGAGCACGCCGTCGTAGTCGGCGAGGTGGCGCCCCAAGGCGGTCTGGATGACACCCGGGTGCAGGGAGTTGGCCACCTGGCGCTCGCCGAGCCGCTGGGACAGGGTGCGGGTCATCAGCACGTTGGCCAGCTTGGACTGCCCGTAGGTCCGCCAGGGGTGGTAGTTCCGCTCGCCGGCCAGATCGTCGAAGTCGATGCCGCACCGGGGCGCCATGAAGTGGGCGCCGCTGGAGACGACCACGACCCGGCCGTCCTGGGCCAGCAGGTCGACCAGGCCGTTGACCAGGATGAAGTGACCGACGTGGTTGGTCAGGAACTGGAGATCCAGGCCCAGGGTGGTGCGGGCTTCGGGCAGGGCCATGATGCCGGCGTTGGCGATGATGCCCGCCAGGGTCTTGCCGAGCCCCCGGACCGTCGCCACCGCGGCCCGCACGCTGGCGGGGTCGGAGAGCTCGCACGCCACCGCGGTCCCCGGGACCCCGTGGGCGTCGAGCGCGGCCTGGGCCTTCTCGACCGTGCGGGCCAGGCCGATGACCTCGGCGCCGCGGAGGCCGAGCACCCGCAGGGTCTCCTGGCCGAGTCCGGAGTTGCAGCCGGTCAACAGGAAGACCTTGCCGCTCAGGTCGATGCCGTCGCTCACCTCTTCCGCCGTGCTGGCGAAGCCAAACTCTGCCACCTGTCGCTCCTGGCCCGTGGGGCAGAAGGCCTAACGCCCTACCAGTACCCAGCGTCCTCCAGCGCCTGACGCAAGGCGGGATCGATGGTGATCGCCTTCTCCCCCAGGGGCCTGGCACTGACCTCTCGGAACCAGCCGGCGTAGGCCTGGCTCAGGCCGTAGACCACCTCGGGGTTCTCCGCCGCCACGTCGGTGCGCTCCCCGGGGTCGGCCCTCAGGTCGTACAGCGCCTGCCGCCCCTGGTGGCCCACCAGCTTCCAGGGCCAGGCGCTCACCGCCCAGCCGCCAGTGCCGGTCTCGCTGAAGGCCGGGCCGGCCTCGCCCGGATCCTCACCCCGCAACGCCGCCGCCAGCGACTCGCCCTGGGCCTCCCAGTGCACGGGACGACCGAGCCAGTCCACGATCGTGGGCATCAGGTCCACCACCTCGACCTGGCGACCCGTCCGGGCCGCCGGCACCCCGGGACCGCGCACGACCAGGGGCACGTGGGCGACCTGTTCGAAGAGGTCCTCGCTGCCGAAGCGATCGAAGCTGCCGTGCTCCCCCAGGGTCTCGCCGTGCTCCGCCAGGACCACCACCAGGGTGTCGTCGGCCAGGGCGCGGCGGTCGAGCTCGGCGACCAGGCGGGCGACGGCGGCGTCGTTGGCGGCGACACCGCGGTCGTAGCAGGCGAGGACGGCGGCGCGGTCGGCGTCGGAGAGGGCCACCGGGTCCAGGCCCTTGAGGAAGGTCCGACCGAGCTCCCGGTCCGCCAGCGGCTCGCCGGCCCGGGCCGGCTCCCCACCTCGGCAGTATGGATCGTGGGCGTCGTAGCTCTGCACGAAGAGCAGGAAGGGGCTGTCCCCGACGGTGTCGAGCCAGCCGAAGGCGGCGTCGAGGGTGGCGTCCAGAGCCCGCAGCGGGGCCCCGCCGGTCTCGTCGTCGTAGACGTCGAAGCCCTGGGTCAGCCCCAGCGATGCGTCCAGGTCCAGGCCGCTGACGAAGGCGCCTGTGGCGTAGTCGTACAGCTTCAGGATCTCGGCCAGGGTCATCGCCTCGTCGGGCAGGGCCTGGCCTCGCTGGAGCACCCGGTGGCTCGACGGGTAGCGGGAGCTGTGGAGGGTCGCCTGGGCGGGCAGGGTCCAGTGGACCTGGGCGACGGTCCGCTCGAAGACCAGGCCGCTGGCTGCGAAGGCGTCCAGGGCCGGGGTGGGCGGACCGCCCAGGAAGCCCAGCCGATCCGCCCGCTGGGCGGTCAGGGTGAGCAGCACCACGCTGTGCCCACCCGCGGGCCCGGGCACCTCGACCTCGGCTGGCGGAGGCACCTCTGGCGCCGGCGCCCCGCCACAGGCCAGCAGCCACCCGATCACCGACCCTCGCCGCTCCGGCCCCGTGGCGGGTTGTAGAGCCCGTCGCCCCCGTGCCGGCGCACGAAGCGGTGCAGGGCCTGCTGGAGCTCCCCCAGGGCCTGGTGGTCCGTCAGAGACAGGTCCTGGCGCTCGCCCGGGTCCTCGGCGAGGTCGTAGAGCTCGGTGGTGAAGAAGTCGAAGGGCGCGATGCTGTGGGTCAGGAGCTTCTTGCCGCCGCGCTCGATGGACATGGTCATGCGGTCGGGCTCGGGCTCCCGCTCCGGACTGCCGAAGCAGAACAGGTCCACCGGGATCAGGGACTCGCCCATCATCGCGGGCATCACCGTGCGTCCTTCGGCGCCCTCGTTGGGCGGCAGGCCGAGCAGGTCCAGCAGGGTCGGCAGCAGGTCCACCAGGCTCACGGGGTCCTTCACCCGCAGGCCCTCGGGGCCGTCCGGGTGCCGGATGATCAGCGGCACGGCGCTGATCTCCTCGTAGGGAGCCTGGCTGGGGTAGCTGAACAGCGTGTTGTGCTCGAGCAGGTCCAGGCCGTGGTCGCTGGTGAGCACCACGATGGTCTCGTCGTCGAGGCCGTGGTCGTCCAGGGCCTCGAGCAGCTGGCCGACGTACCGGTCGGAGTAGGTCACGCCGGCGTCGTACCGGGCCTGCAGGTGGGCCACGTCGCGCTGGCCCAGGGTGGCGGCCGGACCGCCGCGACGGTGCACCGTGCGGCCGAAGGTGCGCTTCTTGATGCGCAGATCCAGGGACTCCTCGTCCCACAGGCCGCTGTAGTCCGGGTCGTAGACGCGGGTGTCGCCGTCGGCGGGGAGGTCCAGGGGCGGGTGCACGTCCATCAGGTGCACGAACAACAAGAAGTCCTGCTGCTTGTTCGCCTTCAGCCAGGTCAGGACCTCGGGCACGAGCACGTCCGAGGTCTTGCGCGGCGGCCGGGGGCCCTTGCTGGAGAAGTCGACGGGGATGTCGCTCCAGGTGGTGAACCCCTGGCTGAGCCCGAACTGGGCGTTCAGGAAGATCCCGCTCACGAAGCCGGCCGTGGTGTAGCCGAACAGACCCAGGCTCTCGGCGAGGGTCACGTGGGGGTCGGCAAGCCTCTCGGAGGCGTTGTAGGTGGCGTGGCTCAGGGGGTGCAGCCCGGTGAACATCGACGCCACCGACGGCAGGGTCCAGGTGGCGGCGGTCTGGGCCCGCTCGAACAGCACGCCCCGGTCCGCCAGGCCGTCGATGTGGGGCGAGATCCCAGCGCGGTCGTGGCCGTAGGCACCGAGCCGATCGGCCCGCAGGCTGTCGATCACGATCACCAGCACGTTGTGCTTGCGGCGGTCCAGCAGCGAGTGATCGCTGGCGATGCCCTGGCAGGAGAGCAGGGCGAACAGTGCGGTGGCGGCGATCACTCCAGGAGTCCCTCGGTGTCCAGAGCAGCGTAGATCCGCTCGGCGACGAAGCGGTTCCCCGCCGCGCTCAGGCGCAGGTTCAGGGTCGGGTGCAGCAGGGCCGCCCGGTCCGGGTGGGCCGCGATCGCCCCCTGCAGGTCCACCAGCGTCACGCCGTACTCGGCGCAGACCTCGGCGATGATCGGCTGCTGGGCCGGCAGCGACGACAGGTTCTCCACCAGCACCGGCACGTCCCGGGCGTCCGCGGCGCGCAGGATGGCCCCCAGGTGGCGCCGCAGCACGGCTCGGAAGCGCTCGGCGGCTTCCTCGGCGGAGACCTGGGCCTCCTCTTCGAGGGTGGCCTCGTAGACCCCGTACCGGGCGGCGCCGCCCTGGCCGCCCTCCTGCTTGGTGAAGAGCGCGTCGAGCTCGATCGCCGCCTGGGCCGGCAGGGGCTCGCCGCTGGCCACGGCCCCGTAGAAGGCCAGCATGTCCCGGGCCTGGACCATCGACGGCATGGCCACGACGACCTCCTCGAGCACCCGGAGCGCCTGCGACGGCTCGCCGAAGAGCGCGTAGTAGTCGGCGAGCCGGAGCTTGTAGACCATCGCCTCGAGGGGGTCGTCGGCCGCGACCCGGCGCTTGGTGCGCTTGAGCTCGCCATACAGCTGCTGCTGGTACCCGGGGGTCGCCGTGCGGGCCTGCTCCAGGTGGACGCTGGCTTGCTGGTAGCGACGCTGCCCGGCGTGGATGCGCATGAGCTGACGGTGGTGGTGACTCGCCGGCCGACCGCCTTCGAGGGTCAGGGCCCGGGTGTGGGCCTCGATCGCCCGGTCCACGTCGAGGCGCTTCTCGGACAGGCGGGCCAGCTCCTGCCAGGCCTCCGGGTCCTCGGGGCTCTCGGCGACCGCCGCCTCGGCATCGGCGATGGCGTGGGAGAGCTGGTCGACCCCGTCCTGTCCTCCGGGACCGGAGCCCCACCAGTCCTCGGGCAGACCGGTCTCGGGAGGCGGCTCGCTCAGGGCGAGCTTCACGACCCGGTAGAGCGCGAGGTGCGCCAGGGTGCGGTCGAGGCGCCGGGCGGTGCCGGTCTCCCCGCGCTCCAGCTCCGCCACGTCCTCGACGGACCAGCTCACCCGGTCGTTCACGTTGACGATCACCACGTCGGCGCCGGCGTCGTCGAGCATCGCGTCGATGTAGTCGGCGAAGTAGGCGATGGACTTGCCCCGCACCCCGCCGTTGATGACGCTCAGATCGGCGCTGGCCCGGCGCTCGTCGAGCAGGGCCTCGAGCTGGCGCGGGTAGCTCTCGTGGGGCTCGGAGCCGACCCCGACCGTGTAGCAGGCCCCCAGGGCGAGGACGCGGTTCTCGGAGAGGGTGTCGGTGGCCTTGTGCTGCTCGTCCAGGTCGCGGACCACGACCCCGACTCCCTGGAGCCCGAGCTCCAGCAGGACCAGCCCGCCGAGCAGGCCAGCCCCTAGCAGACCGAGGCGTCGACCGAGAGAGGACACTCAGAAGAGGCTGTAGATGAAGTCCATCTGCCGGTTGCGTAGCAGGTAGACGATCACCAGCAGGCCGCCGACCAGCGCCGCGAAGAGGCCGCCCTGGAGCCAGGCGCGGTCGCTCGCGAGCAGGGACTGGAGGCGGTCCTTCACCGGTGGGAGCATAGCCTGAGGCCCTCCCTGGAGCCGCCGGGAGACCGACTCCTTGGAGCCGACGAACGTCCGTACTTCGGACCTTCGGCCCCTCTCAGTCACTCAGAGGCCCGGAACGTCCGAAGTACGGACGTTTCCCCGCTCTGAGCGCGCATCTTGCCCCTGACTCAGAGGCCCGGAACGTCCGAAGTACGGACGTTTCCCCGCTCTGAGGCCCGCATCTTGCCCCTGAGAGCCGACGAACGTCCGTACTTCGGACCTTCGGCCCCTCTCAGTCACTCAGAGGCCCGGAACGTCCGAAGTACGGACGTTTCCCCGCTCTGAGCGCGCCGCCTAGCGCAGCAGCTTCCCGCGGTCCGTCCTGGGCAGCGCGTCCACCGTCGTGACCCGCGTCGGCACCATGTACGCAGGCAGCCGCGCGGCGGCGTGAGCCCGCAGGTCCTCCGCCGTGACCTCGCCGACCACCCGGGCCTCCAGCCGCTTGCTGCCGTCGCCGTCGACGAAGCCCCGCACCAGGACCTCCCGCACGCCCGGACAGCCCGCCAGGGCGGCCTCGACCTCCTCGGGCTGGACCCGGAAGCCCTGGACCTTGAGCATGGTGTCCACACGACCGAAGAACCGCAGCTGGCCGTCGTCGCCCCAAGCGACGCGGTCCCCCGTGCGGTACCAGCGCCGGCCGTCGCGAACCTCGAACGCCGCGGCGGTCTTGTCCGGATCGCCGAAGTAGCCATGCATCACCGACGGCCCGGCGACCAGGAGCTCGCCGTCGACCACCCGCAGGTCCGCGCCGCTGGCCGCGGTGCCGATGGGCAGGTCCTCGCTGGGGGCCTCGGTCACCTCGAACCAGGTGCAGACGTTGGTCTCCGTGGGACCGTAGAGGTTGGCGAAGCGGGTCTGGGGCAGCCTGGCCATCAACGCCCGGAGGGCGTCGACCGGGAAGACCTCGCCAGCGAAGAGCACGGCCCGCAGGTCCGGTAGCCCGGCCCAGTCCGCCTGGAGCAGCCGGCCGAGCACGCCGGGCACCGAGTACCAGACACTCACCCGCTGGTCGGCGAGGAAGGACGCCAGAGTGGCGGGGAAGGCGGAGGCGCCGGCGGGCGCGATGACAGAGGTCGCGCCAGCCCCCAGAGCCGCGAAGAGCTCGAAGGTCGACAGGTCGAAGTGCAGCGGTGAGACCCCGCTCACCCGGTCGCCGGGCCCCAGGCCGAAGGTCTCAGCCCCCCAGTCGGTGAAGGCGCGGACCGCCCGGTGGGACAGGGCGACGCCCTTGGGGGTGCCGGTGCTGCCCGAGGTGTAGAGCAAGACGGCCAGGTCCTCCGGGTCGCCCGGGACCGGTTCGGCAGCGGCGTCGAGGGCCTCCTCCCCGGTGACCGGGACCGCGGCGGGCCAGCGACGGGCCGGCGGGCCCAGGGCGAGCACCGCCTCGACCGCAACCTCCGCGAGCAGCGGCGCGACCCGGCGACCGAAGCGGCCCGCCGTGAGCAGGGTCACGGCGCCGCTGTCGCGCAGGATCACGGCGTTGCGGGGCGCCGGAGCGGTAGGGTCGAGCGGGACGTAGGCGGCGCCGGCCAGCAAGACGCCGTAGATCGCGGCGACGGCTTCGGCGGAGCGGTCGAGCAGCAGGGCGACGCGGTCGCCGCGCTGGACGCCCCGGTCGCTGAGCCAACCGGCGACCCGAGCGGCGCGAACGAGCAGGGCGCCGAAGGTCCAGCTCGCGCCGCCGACGACCAGGGCTTCGCCCTGGGGCGTGCTCGCGGCCGGGACAGTCAGGGTCTGCCAGAGCACGCGCTCACGCCCCCCCGCAGACGAGACAGCACGCGCTCACGCCCAACCCCCACGCGGACGAAGGTCCGTACTTCGGACGTTCGTCCGCCTACACGCCGTCTGGGCCGACGAACGTCCGGAGTACGGACCTTCGTCCGCGTGGGGGGGGGCGTGAGCGCGTGCTGTCTCGTCCGCGTGGGGGTTGGGCGGCGTGTAGGACGGACCTTCGTCCGCGTGGGGGTTGGGCGGCGTGTACGACGGACCTTCGTCCGCGTTGTAGGGCGGCGTGGGGGGGGCGCCGCTGAGGAGCCGGCTCACAGCCCCAGCGCCCGCGCCACCAGGTTGCGCAGCACATCGGCCGTGCCCGAGTAGGCCTGGCTCATCAGGGCGTCGCGCAGGTCCCGCTCCAGGCCCAGCTCCTTGCTCAAGCCCATAGCGCCGTGCACCGCCACCGCGTCTCGGCAGGTCTCCACCAGCGCGTCGGCCACGTGCAGCTTCGCCAGCTCCGCGTGGGCACCGGCTCGCTTGTGGTCCTTGTCGTGGGCCGCCTGGTACAGCACGAGCCGCGCGGCCTCCACCCGACCCTTCATCGCCACCAGCCGGTGACTCACGGCCTGGAAGCTCGACAGGGACTTGCCGCCGACCCGGCGGGACCGGGCGTGGTCGACCGACGCCTCGAGCACCCGGGCCATCACCCCCAGCCCGGCCGCCAGGATCCCGATGCGCTCCCAGCCCATGCTGGACATGAAGATCAGAGCGCCCGAGCCCTCGGCCCCGAGGCGGTGGTCCGCCGGCACCCGGCAGTCCTGGAGCACCAGCTCGCTCATCGGCGCGGTGCGCAAGCCGAGCATGTCTTCGGCCGCGCCGACCCCAAAGCCCGGGGTGCCCCGGGGCACCAGGAAGCAGCTGAGGGACCCGAGCGGCGCGCCTTCACCGGTGCGGGCGAACACCACCGCCAGGTCGCAGTGAGGGCCGTTGGTCACCCAGGCCTTGGTGCCGCTCAGCACGTAGTGATCGCCGTCGCGCACCGCGCGGGTGCGCAGGCTGAAGGCGTCGGACCCGGACTCGGTCTCGGTCATGCCGTGGGCCGCGATGTAGGCCCCGCTGGCCAGCAGGGGCACCCAGTGGGCCCGCTGCTCCGGGGAGCCGAAGTCCAGGATCGGCACCAGGCCCGCGAACAGGTGGGCGCTCGCGGCGAAGAGCACTCCACTGTCCTGGCAGCCCTGGCCCAGCCCCTCGAGCATCAGGCAGGCCTCGAACAGCGACAGCCCGGAGCCCCCGAGCTCCGACGGCACGATGGCCCCGGGCAGGCCGAAGGCCGAGAGCTTCTCCCACAGCGCTGTGCCGAACAGGCCGTCGCGGTCCCGCTGGGCCAGGCTCGCGTCGGCCAGCTCCCGCTTGGCGAAGTCCAGCGCCCGATCCCGCAGGACCAGGTGCTCGTCGGTGAAGCCGAAGGCCACGCTCACCCGCCGCCGGCAGCTCGGACCTGGCCCGCGATCCTGGCCACCGTGTCGAAGTTCTCCATCACGATGTCGCGCATCTGGACCTGCACGCCGAAGCTCTCCTGCAGGAAGGTCAGCAGCAGCATGAAGCCGAAGCTGTCCAGGATGCCCTCGCCGAACAGGTCCTCGTCGTGGGCCACCGGGCCCTCGCCGCCCAGGAACTGCTCGACGATCCAGGCCTCGATGCGATCGGCGATGGGGTCTGCCATGGGTCCTCCGGAGCGGGGAGGGTAGCAGCCGGCGCCCGGGCGCGGACCCTGGTCGCCGACCAGCTCCCTGCGGGTGGCAAGGGTTGACGACTTACCGATCGGTAAGCATGTTCCAGCCCATGTCCGCCCGCCAGGATCTGCGCCGCCTCGCGGCGCTCGCTCGCCCGGAGCTCGAGGCCCTCGGCCTGGGCACCGCCGCCCTGACCATCGCGTCGGGCATGACCCTGTCCTACCCGCTGATCGTGCAGCGGATCGTCGACGGCATCGATCAAGGCGCGGGCCGGGAGCTGGTCGACCAGTACGTGATCCTGCTCCTGGGCCTGTTCGCCATCGGCGCGGTGATGGGCGCGGTGCGTGCCTACATCTTCACGGCGGCCGGCGAGCGGGTCGTGGCGCGGCTCCGAGAGCAGCTCTACGCAAGCATCGTGCGCCAGGAGATCGGCTTCTTCGACGAGCGCCGCACCGGCGAGCTCACCAACCGCCTGGCCGCGGACACGACGGTCCTCCAGAACACCGTCACCGTGAACGTGAGCATGCTCCTGCGCTTCCTGGTGACCGGCGTCGGCGCGGTCGCCTTCCTCTTCTACACCTCGTGGCGACTCACGCTGGTCGCCCTGGCCGTGGTGCCGATCGTGGCCATCGGCGGCAGCATCTACGGCCGCAAGATGCGCAAGGTCTCCCGGGACGTCCAGGACGCCCTGGCCCGCAGCACCGAGGTCGCCGAGGAGACCATCGCCGGCATCCGCACGGTCCGTGCCTTCGCCCGGGAGGGCCAGGAGCAGGCTCGCTACGGGACCGCGGTCCAGGAGTCCTACGCCCTGGCCCGCCACCGGGCGAAGCTGATCGCCATCTTCCGCGGCGCGATGGGCTTCGGCTCCTACACCGCCGTGGCGCTGGTGCTCTGGTACGGCGGCACCCTGCTGGTCGAAGGCGCCCTGACCCTGGGCGAGCTGACCAGCTTCCTGCTCTACACCCTCACCGTGGCCTTCAGCCTGGGCGCCCTGAGCGGGCTGTACGAGGACTTCATGAAGGCCCTGGGGGCCAGCGAGCGGGTCTTCGCCCTGATGGACCGGGTGCCGACCGTCGGCGGCGGCGGCCACCGCCCCGCGGCCCTCGAAGGCCACGTGCGGTTCGTGGGCGTGGACTTCGCCTACCCGAGTCGGCCGGACCTGCCGGTGCTCCAGGGCCTGGACCTGTCCCTCTCCCCGGGCGAGGTGGTCGCCCTGGTGGGGCCCTCCGGCGGCGGCAAGAGCACCGTGGCGACCCTGCTCTCGCGCTTCTACGACCCGGTGGCGGGCCACGTCCAGCTCGACGACACCCCCTACGCCGAGCTCGACGCCGACTGGCTCCGGGAGCAGGTGGGCGTGGTCAGCCAGGAGCCGATCCTCTTCGCCACCACCATCGCCGACAACATCCGCTACGGCGCCCCCGGGGCCACCGACGAGCAGATCCGCGCGGCCGCCCGAGCCGCCAACGCCGCGGACTTCGTCGAGGGCTTCCCCGAGGGCTACGAGACCCTGGTGGGTGAGCGCGGCGTGAAGCTGTCCGGTGGGCAGAAGCAGCGCATCGCCATCGCCCGGGCCCTGCTCAAGGATCCCCGGGTCCTGGTGCTCGACGAAGCCACCAGTGCCCTGGACGCCGAGAGCGAGCACCTGGTCCAGGAGGCCCTGGACCGGCTGATGCAGGGCCGCACCACCCTGGTGATCGCCCACCGCCTGTCGACCGTGAAGGACGCCGACCGGGTCCTGGTGCTCGACGAGGGCCGCGTGGTCGAGCAGGGCAGCCACGAAGAGCTGCTGGCGGCGGACGGGCTCTATCGGCGGCTGGTGGAGCGGCAGTTCGCCGCCTGACACGGAGAGTCAGGAGCCCCGATCCCCCTGCAGGGAGACCCGCGCCCCGTACTCCAGCAGCACCACGGACTGACTGCCGATGGGCAGGCCCTTGCCGGACCAGCAGGGGAAGACCTCGTCGCCGTCGTGGTCCTGGGCCTCGATCACCTGCTGCATGTCGAAGTCGTCGACCTCGCCCAGCAGCTCGAGCAGCTGGTCCGCACCCGGTGCGCCCAGGGGCACCGTGGCGCCGAGGCCACCGGCTTCGTGAAGGTGCAGGAACAGGTGGGGGGGCTCGCTGGTGCGGCTGGTGGTGACGACGTTCACCCGGGTCACGTGCCGCCAGCGCACGATCTCGTCGGGCCGCTGGGGGTGACAGCTGCGCACGCCCTCGGCGTCCATGGTCACCAGGTACTGGGTCTCGGGGCGCGGGGACTCCACGGGGCGCTCGGAGCGCCGGGACAGAGCCCAGCCCGCCACGGCGACCAGCACCACGGCGACGACTACCAGACTGGCGAGAGAGGACGTCACAGCACTCGCAGATGGGAACACGCCTCAGTGTCTCCGTCGGCCGGGGACCTTCGGATCACCAGGGCAATCTGCCTCACACCCCCATGATCACATGCCGATGGCCGCAAACACCCCCCACAAGTGACCCGGCGAGGTCATGAACAGCACGTTGCCGAAGGCGTACCAGCTCACCGTGAGCGCGATGCCCGCCGGGCGCAGCAGGCGCTGGTGTCGCTTGAACCACCTCCGCAGGGCGGGTGTCCGGCGCTTGCGGGCCTGGAGCGCCTGCCAGACCACCATCGCGAAGCCGTGCCAGATCCCCAGGGCGATGAAGCCCGGGCTCAGGGCGTGCCACACCTGGAACAGGAAGACCGAGAACGCCGCGCCCAGGTACATCTTGGCGGGCGAGGTCTTGTACCCGAACAGCGGGAAGAAGACGTAGTCGCGGATCCAGGTGTAGAGCGTGATGTGCCAGTGGCGCCAGAACTCGGCGATGTTCGGCCGGAGCAGGGGCCGGTCGAAGTTCTCGGGGACCTGGTAGCCGTAGAGCCGGCCCAGCCCGATGGCGATGTCGGTGTAGCCGCTGAAGTCCAGGTAGAGCTGCAGCGCCACCGCGTAGACCGCCAGCAGCACCCTCCAGCCGGGCTCCCCGCCCGGGTCCAGCAGGATCGGCTGGAACATCATGCCCAGGGTGTCGGCGAGCAGAGCCTTCTTGACCACACCCAGGCCGATGCGCAGCAGGGCCCCGTTGATCTCGGCCAGCCGCGGCCGCGCGACCTGCTGCTCCGCCCAGCTGCCGAAGCGCATCAGCGGGCCACACAGAAACAACGGGAAGAAGAAGAGCCAGGCCAGCAGCTCGCTCAGGGGCCGGTCGGGCAGGCCGCCCCGGAAGCGCTCGACCACGTAGTGGATGAGCCGGAAGGTCAGGTAGCTGATGCCCACCGGCACCACGACCTGCTCGTAGCTGGGGATCGCCGCCCGCCCGCCGGTGCCCTCGATCGCTCCGCCCGGCGAGAGCACGAACTTCCACAGGATCAGGTCCACCACCAGCAGGACCAGGCCGGTGATCAAGAGCGCCTGCTTCGCTCGCTCCGGACGATCCCCCGCGAGCCAGCGCCCGAGCCCCCAGGCGCCGACCCCCAGCGCCACGTAGAGCCCGGTGAAGGCCGGCGCGTGGGTCGCGCAGAAGATCACGCTGACCAGGGCCAGCAGGGCCACCCGCATCCGAGCGGGCACGGCGAACCAGTAGAGCAGGACCGACACGACCACGAGCCCGAAGAACGGCAGGCTCAGGACGTGCATCTGCGCTCCGCGGGCTCAGGCCGGCTTCACGCCGGTGGCCAGGCCGAAGAGCATGTGGTCGACGATGCGCTCGCCGTCGACCTCGGCGGCGTGCAGCCGGGTGAATTCCGCCGAGGCGTGGCGGTAGACCGCGTGCAGGGCCTGCTGCCGCTCGGTGGTGATGGCGCCGTTGTCGGCCCAGACCCGCACGTCCTCGACCGAGACGTGGTCGTGCACGGCCACCTCGGCGAAGCCCGCCCCGGTCAGCAGGGCGGCCAGGTCCTCGCGCAGGTAGAAGTTGCAGCGTGCCGGGTTCCGCAGGCGCAGGATCTCGTAGTACTCGACCCGGTCGTCCTCGCCGTAGGCGCACAGGTTCACGATCAGCACCCGGCCACCGGGCTTCAGCACCCGGAACATCTCGGCCAGGGCCCGCGCGTCGTCCATGAACTGGATGCCCTGGCGGCAGACGACCCGGTCGAAGGTGCCGTCGTCGAAGGGCATCGCGTGGGCGGAGCCGAGCACCAGCTCGTCCAGGTGCGGGCGGCCGTGCTCGGCCATCTCGGCGGTCAGGTCCAGGCCCACCAGCCGGGCGACCCGACCGTGGAAGAGCTTGGAGACCAGGCCGGTGCCGCTGGCCACGTCGAGCACGTGGTGCTCGGGGGCGGCGTCGAGGTGCTGCACGGTGAGCTCGCCGATGACCGGGTCGGTGCACCAGTGACTGGAGGCGTCGTAGGTCGGCGCCCGGGCAGCGAAGTGATCGCGGACGACCGCGGTGTCTGTGCTCACGGGGGCGGCCTCAGGAGGGCTTCCGGGACGAGAAGATGCACCAGCGCCACTGGTCGCGGATCTTGCCGTCCGGCGTGACCTCGAAGGGGTGGATGCGGCGCACCTCCTCCGGCGCGTCGTAGTAGAGCTGGCGGATCTCGTGCCGGTGGAGGCTGGTGGTCTCGTGGGTGTCGATCCAGACGTCGATGGACTCCCAGACGTGCACCTCGCTCATCTGGATGTCGGTGAAGCCGCAGCGCTCGAGCATCGCGAAGTAGTCGTCGACGGTCGGGTTGTTGAAGAACAGGGGCTGCTTCTTCTTGAAGATCCGGTACATCCAGGCGGCGTCGGCGTCGCCGTAGGGCAGGATCTGGCCCACCACGAACTGGCCCCCGGGCTTGAGCACCCGGTGGATCTGCTGCAGGGGCTTCTCCCAGCGGGGCAGCAGGTGCAGCACCTCGCGGGTGCACACCATGTCGAAGGTGTCGGCGTCGAAGGGGATGTCGTAGACGTTGCCCCGCACCACCTCGTCGAGCCGGGTCTTCGCCTTCTCGATCATCTCCGGGGTGAGGTCCAGGCCCACGATGCGGGAGACCTTCTCCCGGAAGCTGTGGCCGACCACGCCGCTGCCGCAGCAGACGTCGAGCAGCACCGCGTCCTCGGGCACGTCGGCCATGGCGGCGTGGGCTTCGAGCAGGGTCTTGTCGGTCAGCCAGGTACAGGACTCGTGCCAGTTCTTGGACCGGATGCCGAACTGCTCGGTGTAGATCTCCTCGGAGACCTTGGGGTCGATGACCCGGTAGTTGGCACGCTCGCTGGCCCGACGAGCGGCCAGGCGGGCGCGGGAGGCTTCGAGCGCCTTGCCCACGATGCGCAGGGCGATCTCCCGGTGGCCCTCCAGGAAGGCCAGCAGGCCCCGGGCCACGACGGCCTCGACGTGGTGGGTCACCCGACTGGAGAGCACGCTCTTGGTCTGGCCTTCGAACTCGGGCTCCGGCAGGCGCAGGGAGAGCACCGCGGTGAGGCCCTCGCGGATGTCGTACCCGGCGATGTCCTCGCCGGCGTCGCGCGAGAGCAGGTGGCGGTCCTCGGCGTAGCGGTTGACCGCGTGGGTCAGGGCCGCCTGGAGCCCGACGATGTGGGTGCCGCCGGCCGCCGTGTGGATGCTGTTGACGTACCCGGTGAGCTGCTCGGAGTACCCGCTGGTCCACTGCAGCGCGACCTCGAGGGCCAGGCCTTCGACCGCGTCCTCGAAGTGGATCGGATCGTCGTGCAGGACGGTCTTGTCGGCGTTGAGGTGCAGGACGTAGCCGGCGATGCCCGTCTCGTAGTTCCACTCCTGGCGCTCGCCGCTGCGGCGGTCGTCCAGGACGATGGTGATGCCGGGGTGGAGGAAGGCGAGCTCTTCGAGCCGCGGGGCCAGGACCCCGGCGTCCAGGGCGCCTTCGAAGATGTCCGGGTCCGGAAGGAAGTGCAGGGCGGTGCCCGTGCGCTCGCTGGCGCCGGTGTCCTGGAGCTCCCCCACCGGGTGGCCGCGCTCGAAGCGCTGCCGGTAGTGGTGGCCCTCGCGGTCGATGTCCAGCAGGGTCCAGGCGCTCAGGGCGTTCACGCAGCTGACCCCGACCCCGTGCAGGCCACCGCTCACCGCGTAGGCCTCGCTGCCGAACTTGCTGCCGGCGTGCAGGGTGGTCATCACCAGCTCCGCCGCGGGGCGCCCCAGGAGCGGGTGCGGGTCGACCGGGATGCCGCGGCCGTCGTCGCTGACCGCGCAGCTGCCGTCGTCGTGGAGCACCACCTCGATGAAGCTGCAGTGCCCCTCGAGAGACTCGTCGACGCTGTTCTCCACCACCTCGTAGACCAGGTGGTGCAGGCCCTGGGGGCCCGTGGAGCCGACGTACATCGACGGCCGGCGGCGCACGGCCTCCAGGCCGGGCAGCACTTCGATCTGGGTGGCGTCGTACCGCCGCTCGCCGCTCATCGGCGCCCCGCTACGCTGCTGGCGACGTCGTGGTCGTCGATCAGGCCCCGGACCCGACCGGCGTGGTCGCGCTTGCCGTGGGCCAGGCTCTCGAACCAGCTGGCGATCTCCGGGAAGCCCTCGGCGTGGGCGGTGCGGGCCATGGCCGGGTAGGTCTCGCGCTCGTCGGCCGTGTCGCCGGTGAGCACGGCCAGCAGGTTGTGGTCCGTGGCCCCCACGGGCAGCCCGGTCGCCGGGTCGCCGACCAGGCGCAGGTAGTCCAGGTGACCCTCGGCGTAGAGCCGCTCGGACTCGGCCAGCCCCCGCAGCGTCTCGGCGGTGTCCGGGTAGCCCTCGATCTCCGCGATGCGCGCGTAGTACCCGAAGAGCACCGCGGCCTGGGCCTCGCGGGCGAAGGCTTCGAGCAGGTGCTGGTGGGTGCGGGAGCCGCGAAGCTCGACCATCGGGGTCCTTCCTGGGCGAGGTCGGTATCGTGCCCCGACGAGCAGATCCATGGAGGACACGGTGAAGGAAGGCAGGGACTGGCTCGCCGGACTGAGGGCGAGTCTCGCCCCTTGTGGGCTGAATCACGTTGGCGTGGCCTCGATCGCGGCCTGGGACGAGAGAGCCCGTCCCGAGACCCGCAGCGGACAGGTCTTCCCCGGCGCGCGCGCCATCGTGGTGGTGGCCAGCGGGGGTCCGCGCCTGTGGGAGGCCTTCCTGGAGGCCTGTCGGGAGGATGCCGGGGCGCTGTTGGACCACGAGCACCCCCTGGACGCCTTCGTGCGCCGGGCGGTCGCCTCCGCGGACCCCTCCGGGACCTGGCACTTCGCCGCGGCGGGCGAGGCGCTGCCCCTGGACTTCCGGACCCTGGCGGTGCTGGCCGGGCTCGGGGCCCCCAGTCGACTGGGACTGGTGCTCGACCCAGGGTGGGGGCCCTGGCTGGGGCTGCGGGCGGCGCGCTTCGTGCCCTGGGAGCTGCCGCCGGGCGCACCGGCCGAGGACCTGTGCGGCGGGTGCCCCGGGCCCTGCGAAGTCGCCTGTCCGGGCGAGGCCTTCGTCGACCATCGCTGGTCGGTGCAGCGCTGCGCGGCCTTCCACGAACAGGCGGACACCTGTGCCCGCAGCTGCGCCGCCCGAGCGGCCTGCCCGGTCGGCGCGGAGCACATCTACCCGCCCCTGGAGCGGCTCTACCACGACAACCGCGGCGAGGGCCGCGCGGCGCTGAGAGCGCACCTGGGGCTGTCCGTCGAGCGGGATCCGCACCGGGGCTCGGGGCCCTCGTGGGGCAGCTGGTCCGGCTGAGCGGGAACCCGATGGGGTCCTCTGTGGTCCAGTCCTGCGACCCACCCGGGGGGGCGGGGACCTGCTGGAGGCTCGAGAGCCATGGGTGTCGAAGTGCGTCTCGCCCGCAACCCCTTCCGTCCGCGACTGCGGAGTCCCGAAGACGACCTCTTCCACGGACTGCTGACCCTGTTCACCGTGGCGGGGGCGCTGGTCCTGGTCTGGACCCTGGGCGCTCCGCCACGGCCTGCCCCGCCGGACATCGTGGCCACCACCCGTGTCCTGCGGGTCGTGCTGCCGCCGCCGGCGGTGGACCCGGCGCCGCCAGACGCCCGACCGGCGCCGGCGCCCCCCCCGACCCAGGCGCCCACGCCAGTGGAGCCCGACCAACCGATCGCAGACGCTGCGCCGGCCGACCCGCCCGAGCCCGCCAGGCGGCCAGCCCCCCGACGGCGGACCCGGGAGGAGATCCTCGCCGAGGATCCGCTGCTGGCGGGTCTGATCGCCACCCGCGGGCGCCGCAGCCGGGGGAGCACCTCGGACCCCTACAGCGGCGGGGAGAGCCTGGACGACCAGCTGGACGCAGCGCTGGCCCAGCGCACCGGGGTCCAGGTCGCCCAGCGGGAATTCGCCGGAGCCCGTCGCGCCAGCCAGGGGCGGGCGGACGCGGGCATCGGCGACCTGAGGCGCGCCCGAGGCGGCGGAGCCGCCCTGGCCGAGGGCCCCACCACCGCGACGGTCGACCGTCGTTCCCCGCAAGACCCCGCCGCGGCCGGGCCCACCGCCACCGACCAGAGCCGCCTGGCTCGGGTGGTGCGGACCTACGCCCGCCAGATCAAGGCCTGCTACGAGCAACGCCTGAAGCTCGAGACCGGGCTGTCCGGACGCATCGCCGTCCGCTGGGCCTTCGATCGCGGAGCCGTCACCGATGCCGAGATCACCGACAACACCACCAGGGACGCCGAGCTGGAGGTCTGCGTGATCCGCCGGGTCCGTCGCTGGCGGGTGCCCGAGGACATCCCGGCGGGAGAGGTCGAGACGCCCTACGTGCTGACAC
>CAYFPX010000001.1:120598-136137 GCA_964344945.1 uncultured Enterobacterales bacterium | reverse complement strand
TCAGCCTGCACATCGACTGGGGCGCCCCCAACGACCCCCGCACCCACTGGGCCACCGCCGCCGCCCTGGCCGCCCGCGTGGTGCCAGACGTGGTCGCCCACGACACCCCCGGCAGCAGCCTGTTCAACCTGAACGTGCCGGATCTGCCCCTGGCCGAGGTCCGCGGCATCCGCCTGTGCCGCCTGGGACACCGCCGCTACGCCATCGAGGTCAACGAGCGCAGGGACCTGCGGGGCAAGCGCTACTACTGGATCGGCGGCAACCACGAGATGTTCGATCCCACCCCTGGGACCGACGGCCCCACGGTCGAGCAGGGCTGGGCCAGCCTGACCCCGATGCGCGTGGACCTGACGGCGGACGCCGCGCTGCCGAGCATGCAGGCCTGGGACGCCGTCGACGACTGACGGTCAGTCCGACGACAGGCCGAGCATGCCCTTGATCATGGGCTTGAGCTGGGTCTCGACCGCCTCGATCCCCTCGGTGACCACGAAGTAGAGCGCCGCGATGCTGATGGCCGCGGCCACCGGTGCCAGCACCAGGCCCGCGGACAGGGCCAGGCCGTCCTCCTCGAGGATGCCGGCGGCGAGCACGAAGATCACGAAGCTCGGCGCGGTGTTGGTGAGCGGGATCGGCAGGGTCATCGAGCAGGCCATCAAGATGATGATGACCGCGATGGCCGCCAGGAAGACCCGGTTGCGGGCCAGTCCCGAGAGCCGGGGCTGCACCAGGAGCTCGACCAGCCTCATCAGCCCGGCGCCCTTCTTCAGCGAGAAGGCCAGCAGCTTGTGCCGGACGCTCCGAGAGCGGAAGCGGTCCGGCAACCAGGGCACGGTGCGGCCGACGAGCATCTGAAGGCCCAGCAGGATCATCAGGATGCCGAAGGGCGTGGCATAGCCGGGCGCGGGCAGGGGGAGGGCGGCCGGCAAGGCCAGGATCATCAGCAGCAGCCCGAAGCCACGGTCGCCGATGCGATCGACGAGCTCACCGACCGTGCAGTCCTGGCCGTCGAGGCTCTCGACCAAGACGGTGAGCTCCGCGGAGAGGCGCCCGTGGCCCGGGCCGGCTTCGGTGGCGTCGGAGGTCTCCATGGGCGGTTGGCTAACGCAGCCCCGGGGGCATGGCGTGGGTTACCCTCCCCGCCATCCCGGAGGTTTTCGTGAGCGACCTGATCGAGTCCATCAAGGGCACCATCCGAGACGTCCCGGACTTCCCCAAGCCGGGCATCCTGTTCAAGGACATCACCCCCGTCCTGGCCCGCGCCGAGTTGATGAAGGGCATCACCGAGCGCTTCGCCTCCCGCTTCGCCCCGGCAGAGGTCGACGCCGTGGTCGGCATGGAGTCCCGGGGCTTCATCTTCGGCACGCCCCTGGCCATGGCGCTCGACGCGGCCTTCGTGCCGGCCCGCAAGCCCGGCAAGCTGCCCTGGAAGTCCATCGGCTACGAGTACGCCCTGGAGTACGGCACCAACCGGCTCGAGGTCCACACCGACGCCGTCGCGCCCGGCCAGAGGGTCCTCATCGTCGACGACCTGCTGGCCACCGGCGGGACCGCAGAGGCCACCGGCAGGCTCGTGGCACAGCTGGGGGGCGTGGTCGTGGGCTACGCCTTCGTGATCGAGCTGGGCTTCCTCGACGGCCGCAGCAAGCTCGGAGACGCGCCGATCGACAGCCTGGTGATCTACTAGTGTCCTGTCTCAGAAGTTCGTGGACACTCACTTGCCCTCGCCACGCCTGGCGGCCCGCTCTCGCGTTGATGTGACTCGGCCACACCGGCCGCTCGAGCAGACCACCAGCCGCGGCGATGGCTGCGTGATTGCCTCACGAACTTCTGAGACAGGACACTAGCCCTTGCTCGCGCGCCCGGCCGCACTCGGAGCGGCGGTGCTCGCCGTCGCGGTGCTGGCTCTCTACGGGCCGGCGCTGGGCTACGGCTTCGTCTACGACGACGTCTCCCTGATCGAGACCAACGCCGCGCTGGCGGACTGGGGGACCCTCGGCGAAGCGCTCACTCACGACCTCTTCCACTTCGCGGAGGGCACGCGCTCCAGCCCCTACTGGCGGCCCCTGGTCTCGCTGTCCTACTACATCGACCACGCCCTGGGAGGCGGTCGCGCAGCGGCCTTCCACGCCACCAACCTGGCGCTGCTGTGGGCCTGTGGCCTGGCGCTGGTGGCGGTGCTCCGGCGCAGCGGAGTCGGGGTGCTGGGGGCCTGGGCGCTGGCGCTGCTGTTCGTGGCCCACCCCCTCCAGGTGGAGGGCGCTGCGAATGCTGCTGGCCGCACGGATCTGCTGGCCACGGCCCTGGGTCTCGGGGCCCTGGCCGGCACGCGACCGGGGCGCAGCGCCGGGCTCACCCTGCTCGCTTGCCTGGCCAAGGAGATCGCCGTCCTGATCCCGCTGGTCGCCTGGCTGCGGGACCCACGAGATCGGACCTGGCGCTGGCAGGCCGGTGCTGTGGCCCTGTTCGTCGTCGCCCGGGTGGCGGTGCTCGCCCAGCTGGACCTCGCGGCCGAGGACGCCGGCGGCGGCACCGCCGCCTCCTGGCTCGGCGCGGGCGGCCGGGTGCTGTTCTGGCTCGGGCGCCTGGTCTGGCCGCTGCCGATGGGGCCCGCGGCCGAGCTCGCGCCGGCCGAGGGGACGCTGGCTGCAGCGGGCTGGGTGACCCTGGCAGCCTTCGCGGCGCTCGGCTGGCGGGCCTCGGGCCAGCAGCGTGCGGCTGCCGCGCTGACCCTCCTGCCGCTGCTGATGGTCTCCGGGCTGCTCCAGGCCGAGCCACGCTATGGCGACAGCCTCACCGTGCTGCCCTGGGCGGGTGCGGTGTGGCTGCTCGGGCCGGAGCTGGTCGCCGGGGGGCGCGGTCGGCAGCTCGCGCCGGTGCTGCTGGCCCTGGTCCTGGCGGTGCCCTCCGTCCAGCGCCTGCCCGAGTGGTCCTCGTCCCGGACCCTCTGGGAGGCCGCCCACCAGCGCGACCCCGACGACCGGGTCGTCGCCCTCGGCCTGGCGCGGGTCCTCAGCGCCGATCACCCGAGGCAGGCCCTCGCGGTCCTGGACCCGGCGGTCTGGCCCAGGGGGAGCCGCCAGCGTCGGGAGGCCGCCGCGGTGGTTGCCCGGGCCCACCTCGCCCTCGGAGAGCAAGACGCCGCGCTGGCTTGGCTGAGCCAGGCGGTGCACGACGAGCCCGAGTCCGCCTGGGCGAACGCCAAGGCCTGTGTGCTCCTGGCCGCCCGTGGCAGTCGGGCCGCCCGCCAGGTCTGCGAGCTGGCTGTGCGCACCACACCCGACGACCCGGACGTCTGCAATGCCCGCGGCATCGCGGCCATCCCCAGCGAGGGCCCGGCCGGGGCGCTGCCCTGGTTCACGCGGGCGGCCGAGCTCGCGCCGGATCGACCGGAATTCACCGCCAACCGGGACCGGGCCCGGGAGGCTCTGTCAGGTCCCTGAGCGCACCTCGATCAGCGCCGCGTCCACCTGGGCCTTCAGGGCCCCGAGATCGCCGTCGTTGCGGAGCAGCCGATCGGCCACCGCCTCCTTCTCGGACAGGGGCAGCTGGCTGGCGATCCATCGCCGGGCCGTCGCCTCGTCGAAGCCAGTGCGTGCCATGAGCCGCGCCAGCTGGGTGTCCGGGGCGCAGGTGACGACCCAGAGCTCGCCGTAGTTGCGGTGGCTGCCGCTCTCCACCATCAGTGCCGCCTCGACCACACCGATGGGCTCTCCGGCCTGCATCAGGGCGCCGAGTCGTTCCAGGAGGGTCCCGATGATGCGTGGGTGGGTGATGCCCTCGAGCCGCTTCCGAGCCTGCTCGTCGGCCATCACGAGGGCCCCCAGCGCCTTGCGGTCCAGGGAGCCGTCGGCCTGCAGCACGCCCGGGCCGAAGGCCGCCGCGAGCTCGGCGAGCCCCTCGCTGCCGGGGGCCACCACCTCTCGGCTGATCACGTCTGCGTCGAGCACCGGCACGCCCGCCTCGCGCAGCATGCCGGCGACCGTGGACTTGCCCGTGGCGATGCCGCCTGTCAGCCCGATGGTGAGCACAGGCTCAGTCGCCCATCTTCTCGATGTACCGGAAGATCGTCCGTGGATCGACGCCCAGGTCCCGCGCCGTCTGCGCCTTGTTCCAGTTGTTCAGGTCCAGGACCTCCTTGATGTAGTCCATCTTGAAGTCCTCCTCGGCCTCGGCGAGGGGCTTGATGTGCTTCTTGTCGCCGGGCTTGAGCCCCAGGTCGTCGGGCTGGAGCAGGGAGCGGTCGCTCATGATCACCGCCTTCTTGACCCGGTTCTCCAGCTGGCGGACGTTGCCCGGCCAGTAGAAGCCCTTCAGCGCCAGCACCGCCGGGTTGTTGAAGCCCCGGACCTTGGAGTCGTACTGGGTCGCGTACCGGTTCAGGAAGTACTGGGCGAGCTGGACGATGTCGTCGCCGCGGTCTCGCAGCGGCGGCAGGTCCAGGGTGACTTCGTTGAGGCGGTAGTAGAGGTCCTGGCGGAAGCGGCCGGCGCCGACCTCTTCCTGGAGCTCCCGGTTGGTGGCCGCGATGATGCGGATGTCGACCTTGGTGCCCTCGTACTCGCCGACCCGCTCCACCACGCGCTCCTGGAGCACGCGGAGCAGCTTGACCTGGAGCTCGTGGGGCATCTCCCCGACTTCGTCGAGGAAGATCGTGCCGCCGTCGGCCGCCAGGAACTTGCCGATCTTGTCGCTGACGGCCCCGGTGAAGGCGCCCTTCTTGTGGCCGAAGAGCTCGCTCTCCAGCAGGTTCTCGGGGATGGCCCCGCAGTTCAGGGAGATGTACGCCTTCCTGCTGCGGTCCGAGAGCCGATGGATCTCGCGGGCCACCAGCTCCTTGCCGGTGCCGGTCTCCCCCTGGATCAGCACGGTCAGGTCCGTGGGCGCCAGGCGCCGCATGACCTTGAAGACCGCCTTCATCACGCCGGAGGACCCGATCAGATCGCCCTGGGAGGCGTTGCGCAGCTGGTCGCGCAGGTTCTTGTTGCTGCTCTTCAGCTCGTTCAGGGTCAGGGCCGTGTTGACCAGGAGCGAGGCCTGGCTGGCGAAGACCTGCAGCACCGCCAGGGTGCCGGCGTCGAACAGGTCGGTGACCGAGTCGTTGCCCAGGTAGATCACGCCCAGCAGGCTCTGCCGGTAGATCAGCGGCACGCACATCACGCTGGACAGGCGCAGATCGACCACGCTCTGGGCCGTGCGAAAGCGGCCATCTCGCAGCGCGTTGGAGACGATCAGCGGCTTGCGGGTCTTGACCACGGTGTCGACGATGGAGTCCGAGACGCGGGTCAGATCCAGCTTGTCGTCGCCCACGTTGTGGCTGGCGGCCAGGTGGCGGTCGCCGTCCTTGAAGACGATGACGAAGCCCTTCTCGGCCCGGGTCTGCTCGACGACAGCGCCGAGCAGCTCCTGGAACAGGGCGCCGCTGTTCGCCTCGTCCATCAGGCGCTCGCTGAAGGCGACCAGCGCGCTGAGGATCTCGGCCTGCTGCTCCGGTCCCAGGTCCCCCGCGCTCGCGGTGGCCTCCGGCTCGCCGTCGACGACGGCCAGCTCGAAGATGCCCACCAGGACCCTGTCGCCCGGGCGCAGGTCGGCCCGGCGCACGCGCTTGCCGTTCACGTAGACCTCGTTCTTGCGGTCGACGACGGCGATGGTCAGGTGGTTGGGCTTGCGGAGGATGTTGGCGTGGGTCGGCGCGATGAGCTGGTCCTTCAGCACGATGTCGTTGCCCGAGGCGCGCCCGATGGACACGATGGGCTTGCGCACGACGTACTCCCGGGGCGACCGGGTCACGGGGTCCACGTAGCGGAGGAACATGCTGCCTCTCGTTCAGACGGGGGTGGGCGGCTAGAAGCGCACCACGACGTTGGGTCCTACCACGCTCACGTTCCGGGGGCTGTCCCTCAGAGTGCTCACCAGGGCGCCGTGGAGGAAGGTCAGGGACCAGAGCGCGACGGTGCTCCACCCCGTGACGTTGTTGACGTCCTTGAGCCGCTGGGCGAACTGCTTGTCGCTCTCGCTGTAGACCTGGATGCCGGGCTCGTTGCGGTCTTCGTCCATGCCACGCAGGCCCAGGTTGAGCGCTCCCGTGGTGAGCGCCAGGCCCGCCACGCCCGTCAGCACCACGGCGCCGTAGCCGCGCTGGTCGTTGTAGAACTGCAGACCCCCAGGGACCACGAGCAGCAGCGGGTTCGGGCGCGGCCGGGGCTCGGGGGGCGGGGGGGGACGGAGGACGTCGGCCTGGGCGCGCACGGCGTCGAAGTAGGCGAGCAGCTCCGGCGGGTGGGCGAAGGGATCGAGCTGATAGTCCGGGTCTTCGAGCAGGATCGAGAGGAAGGTCGCCTGGGCCGCGTCGCGGTCGCCGAGGTTGTAGTCCAGGCTGCCCAGGTAGACCTGGGCCTCCCTGCGCACCTCGGGGTGGGACTGCTGCAGACCGGGATCCGCCACCAGGGAGAGGAAGCCCTCCCGGGCGGTCTCGAGCTCACCGGACAGGTAGGCCTGGATCGCGGCGGCCAGCCGGGCCTCGGGACTCCCGGTCTCCTGCTCGCCTCCGGCTGGCGCATCGACGGCCTCGGAGGGCGCCTCCGCGGCCCGCACCGATCCGGCGAGGAGCAGGGCGCAGGCGAGGAAGACGGGCATCGGCGGCAGGGTAGCTCACTCGCCGGTGTCCTGGGCCTCGTCCGGAGAGGACTGGTCCCAGTCGACCCGCACGGAGAAGCAGCCCTCGAGATCGGTCATCGAGGTGGCGTAGAGCTGCTCGTCGCTGTCTCGCAGCTCCAGGGGCATGTAGGACGCGGCGACGTCTTCGTACTGGATGCAGCCCGCCACGGTCAGGCCCTCGGCGAGCGCCACCTCGGCGCGAGCAGACAGCTCCTCCGCCGGCTCGACCAGGAAGGTCGAGGCACCGCTCGAGCCGGAGGGGGGCGTGAAGGACCACTGGAGCTCGCCGCCAGCAACGCTGAGGCTGAAGTCCCCGTTGTCGTCGGTGACGGTGTTGTAGGCGTAGCCGTCGAAGCCCAGCTCCTCGGCCCGGACGATGACATTGGCCAGGCTCTGGCCGTCCGCGTCCAGCACGGTGTTGCGGACGCGGGGACGCAGCGGCAGCACGATCGGATCGGTGCCGTTGAGCTCGGTGTAGGACTCGATGAGCTCGACCTCTTCCGGCCACAGCAGCGGGCCGATCGTGCCCTCGTACGGCGGGATGAACTCCACCTCGTAGGTGCCGGGCAGCAGCCGCAGGGAGAAGGCGCCGTTGCCGCCGCCGGTGGTCACCGCCACGGTGTAGGTGGCGCCGGGGTCGTCGTAGACCTCGGTGGAGGTGAAGCGGACGAGCACGTCCTCCAGGGGCAGGCCGCCCTCGTCCTGGACCTCGCCCAGCACGGTGATCGGGGCGGCGGCGTTGTAGCTGGCGTCGAGCCGCAGACCCTCGTCGTGGTCCTCGAGGGTCGCGACCATCGACTTGTCGGGCAGGTGGCTGCTGGTGTCGCCGTCGATGAGGAGCTCGTACGAGCCGGGCAGGACCCGCAGCTCGTAGGTGCCGTCGCTGTCCGTCTCGACGATGGGGCCGCCGATGCCAGTCGCCAGGTCGAAGGCCTGGACCCGAAGACCGGGCAGAGGGGTCTCGGTCTCGCCCTGGCTGATGCGGCCGTACAGCGGCACGCCGTAGTCGAGCTCGAAGTCCAGGACCCCGCTGTCGCCGCTCTCGACGATGAACGCCGGGTCGACCATGAAGGGCAGGGTGTCGGGCGCCCGGGGCACGACGGCGAGCTGGTAGGCGGTTTCGGTCGGGGTGAGCTGGAGCTCGAAGGAGCCGTCCTCGGGATCGCTGACGGCGGTATGGCCCATGGGCGTGCCGGGCACGTAGGCCTGGATCTCGGCCTCCACCGGGACCAGCTGGTCGCCGGGCACGCTGACCTCGGCAGTGGTGGGGTAGGCCTCGAAGCCGAACACGAACCCGTCGAAGACCTCGGGGGCCTGGAGCTGCAGGATGCCCAGGGCGTCGAGCTCGGAGTTCTCGAGCCGGAAGCTCTGCTGCATGAGGCTCACGCCGTCGTCGAGGAGCTCGCTCGCGAGCTCGCTGGAGGGGTAGACGTCGACCCGCAAGGAGCGGACGTCGCTCTGATCCGCCGTGCCGCCGGACATCTCGTCGGCGTCGTTGAGGGTGTATTCGGCGCAGCCCGTGGCGACCGCGGCGGACGCGGCAGCGAGGATCAGGCGCCATGCGGGGAGTCGGCTCATGGGACCTCCACGATCCAGCTCTGGGAGGTGGACGCGGCCTCGCTGTCGTAGATGGTGACCCGCAGCTCCTTGCCGTCCAGCCCGGGTTCCTCCCGGTCCAGCCAGATCATCGAGCCCTTGGTGATCTGCACGGCGTCGGGCACCGGCTCCAGGCCCTTGATCCAGAAGTACTCGAGCACGTCGTCGGTGTCGTCGTCGCAGGCCACGTAGACCGGGCACCGCTCGAGATCGATCACCAGGACCGCATCGTCGGTCGAAGTAGCAGGCCGTCAGGGTCTGGGCGCTGATGGTCATCGCCAGCCAGGGTGTGCACAGCCTGTGCCAGTGCTTGTGTGCCGTGTGATTTCGGGGGGTTGGGGGGCCGGGCTCCGGGGCTATCAGCCCGGACCGCGACCGCGGTGTCACGGTGGCGGGCCCACGTAGACCACCGTGCCGGCCTGCTTGGGGCCGACCGTGAGGTCCGTGGTGAAGCCGCTCGGGCACCGGATCTCCAGCGCGTGGTCTCGGTCCGAGTCCTCGATGACCCGGGTCCGTCCGACGGTGCTGAGGGTACCCAGTTCCAGGCCGTCCTGCCACACCGTGCAGGTGTCTTCGAGGGTCGAGCGGAAGGCGACCTGCACCGCCTTGCGCTGCAGGGGCACGGCCTTGAACTCCGCCGTGGCGCCGGGCTCGACCTCGAAGTCTCGCCGGTAGTCCTTGCCCGCCGGGTTGCTCAGCAGCAGCTCGTGGCGGCCGGCGGTGGTCTCGAAGCGGGTGCCGCCGGTCGGCGTGCGGCCCACCCGCTCCCCGTCGACGTAGACGTCGGCGTAGCCGGGCTTGGCGAGGGTCACGACGATCCAGGCGGGCTCCGGCGCGGCGGGCGGCGGGTCCACGGCCGCCGGCGGACCGGTGTCGCGCCCAGCGACCGGCTCGGTCGGCTCGGTGTCGTCTGGCACCGGGCGGGCCACCAGGGTCTTCAGGTCCGCCTCTGTCCGAGGGGGCAGCGGGGCCACCCCCTCCACTCGGGTGACGCGGGGTCGGGGCGCCTGCACCAGCTCGGACACCCCGAGAGGGGGTGGAGGCCTGGCGCTGCCGCTGGAGATCTCGGGGACGGGCAGGGAGCTGGGTGGTGCCTCGGCCGCCCGGGGCACCATCCACCACCAGGCGCCGATGCCCAGGAGCAGGATCAGCACGGCGCCGCCGAGGCCCGCGAGGCGACGGCGATCCTCGAGGGGGTGGTCGCTGTGGGTGTGCAGGTCCGACAGCAGGGTCAGGACCTCCTCGTGGTGCGGGTCCTGGGCCAGCAGGCGGTTGAACATGCGCTGGGCGATCAGGTGGTCGCCGCTGCGCAGGGCGGTCCGTCCGCCCTCGAGCAACACCGCGTCCAGGTGCACCCGCAGCCGCTCTTCGTAGTCGTCGGGCTCACGGAGGTAGGTGATCAGCGACCAGGTCGGCCCCTGGTCCAGACCCGCGTCCGTCAGGACCATCTCCAGGGCGTGGCGGGCCGACCGGGCTCCCTCGAAGCGAGCGTCCGGGGAGGGCTCCAGGAGCCGATCGACGACGTCCGCCAGCCTGGGAGCGACCCCGGGCTGGAGCTCCAGCACGTCGCGGCGATTGCCCTCGATGATGTTGCGGAGGATGACGCTGGGGTTCGAGCCCGTGAAGGGCAGCTGGCCGGTGACCAGGTGGAAGAGCAGGGTGCCCAGGCTGAAGAGGTCCGAGCGGGGGTCGAGGTCCCGCTCCAGGGCCTGCTCGGGGCTCATGTAGGCCGGGCTGCCGACCAGGGCGCCGGTCATGGTGACGGACGACTCGTCGAGGAAGCGCGCGATGCCGAAGTCCATCAGCTTCACGGTGCCGTCCGCCCGCAGCATCACGTTCTCGGGCTTCAGGTCCCGGTGGATGATGCCGGCGTCGTGGGCGTAGTGGAGGGCGTCTGCCAGCCGGGCGCCGATGAGGGCGGCGACCTCGGAGGGGACCAGGCCGCGGTCCTCGATGAGCTGACGCAGGGTCTGCCCCTCGACGAACTCCGTGACGATGTAGCAGTCCTCGGCGTCGGAGCCCGAGTAGTCGAAGATCTTGAGGATGTTCTCGTGGTCGAGGTGCTCGATGGCGCGGGCCTCGCGGGCGAAGCGCCGCCGGTTGCGGGCCACTGCGCTCAGGTGCGGGTGCAGCACCTTGATCGCGACCTCGCGACCGAGCGTACCGTGCCGGGCACGGTAGACCGTGGCCATGCCCCCCTCGCCGATCTTCTGGAGGACCTCGTACTTGTCCAGGTAGGTGCCGATCAAGGCGTCGGCTCTCCGAAGTGACCCCGTGCCGGGCTCACCATACCCCCTCCGAGGGGCCGCCGGTCAGGGCCTCGACCGCGGCGACGTCGGCGGGTGGTACCGGCAGAGCGGCCAAGGCGTTCCGTGGCACCCAGCGCACCTCCTGCGCCTCCGTCGGCACGGCCTCTCCCGCCCAGTGGACCCGGTAGCAGTGGAGGGCGATCCGGGAGTCGCGGCCGACCGCGACCAGCTCCGCCACCCTGGCTTCGACCTGGAGCTCTTCGCGCAGCTCGCGCACCAGGGCTTCGGCGTCGCTCTCGCCGGGCTCGACCTTGCCCCCGGGAAACTCCCAGAGTCCCCCGTGGGGGCCTCCGGGCGGGCGGCGCGCCATGAACACGCGGTCTCCGCGACAGGCGACCGCGCCGACCACGCGGATCAGATCGTCGCCGTGTCCCGCCGCCACGTGAGCCCCCGGTCCGCCATGATCTTCAGGATGATCGCGGCGGTCTCCTCGACCGCCTTGCCGGTGACGTCGATCACGGGCCACTCCTTGTTCCGCGCGAACAGGTCGTGGGCATAGTCCAGCTCGGCCAGGATGTAGTCGAGCTGACCGTAGTTGGTGCGGTCGCTCATGCGCATCGACTGCAGCCGCAGGTGCCGGATCTCCTGGAGACGGTGGGGGTCGATGGTGAGCGCGAAGATGCGCTGGGGGTCGACGTCCCAGAGCTCTTCGGGCGGGTCGCGGTCGAGCACCAGGGGGTAGTTGCTGGCCTTGTAGCCCTTGTGGGCCAGGAAGACGGACAGCGGGGTCTTCGAGGTCCTGCTGACCCCGATGAGCACGATGTCGGCGTCGCGCATCATGCGGGGCTCCTTGCCGTCGTCGGCCTTGACCGTGAACTCCACGGCCTCGACCCGCCGGAAGTAGTCCTCGTTGGTGGTGTGCAGGAGGCCAGGGGTGCCCTGGGGGTGCTGGCGGAGGAAGGCCGACATGTGGGCCAGGGGCGGTCCGACCAGGTCCACACACTGGAGCCGGTGGTGCTTGGCGAGGCGATCGGCCTCGGCCCGCTGCTGGGTCCGGACCAGGGTGGTGACCACCAGCGCGCCGCGCCGGGCGGCGATCCCGAATTTCTCCGCGAGCTGCTCGGCGTCGCGGATGTTCGGGTAGGTGTGCACCTCGACCGGGATCTCCTCGAACTGCTTGAGACAGGCCTCGACCACCCGCTTCGCGGTGTCGCCGGTGCCGTCACTCATGATCACGATCCGCCGGACATCGGCCTCAGCCATGGCACGCTCCCCAGTCGATGGCCCCTCCTAACCCCACCACCGCAGCCGACCCCGGACCCCTGGCGGGCATCCGGGTCATCGACCTCTCCCGGCTGCTCCCGGGCCCCTACTGCACCTGGCTCCTCGCCAGCCTCGGCGCCGAGGTGATCCGCATCGAGGACCCCTCGGGCAACGACTACACCCGCACCCTGCCGCCCGTGGTCGAGGGCACCGGCGTGTTCTTCGCAGCGCTCCACCGGGGCAAGCGCTCCGTGGCCCTGGACACCCGCCACCCCCGGGGCCAGGAGGCCCTGCGCACGCTCCTGGGCACCGCCGACGTGCTCGTCGAGGGCTTCAAGCCCGGCACTCTGGCCAAGGCCGGGCTGGCCCCCGGCGACCTGCTCGCGCGCCACCCCGGCCTCGTGATCGCCTCGATCACCGGGTACGGCCAGACCGGACCGTTGGCCACGGAGCCCGGCCACGACATCAACTACCTGGGCTACGCGGGGGTGGTCGCCGCCCTGGGCGCCCCGGAGCTGCCCTACGCCGTCCAGGTCGCCGACGTGGCCGGCGGCGCGCTGATGGCCGCCGTCGGCATCAACGCCGCCCTGGTGGGCAAGGCCCGCACCGGCCTCGGGCGCTGGCTGGACATCTCGATGACCGAGGGGTCGCTGGCCCTGCACATGCCCCACGTGGCGACCGCGCTCGCCGAGGGGCGGGACCTCGCCCCGGGCAGGGAGATGCTCACCGGGGCCTACGGCGCCTACCGGACCTACCGCTGCGCCGACGACCGCCTGCTGACCTTCGGCCCCCTGGAGCCCAAGTTCTGGCTCGCGTTCGTGGCCCAGGTCGGGCAGCCGGACCTGGCCGCGGACCCGGTGGCGCTGGCGGCCCTGTTTCGAACCCGCACCCGCGACGCCTGGATGGACCTGCTCAGCGCCTGCTGCGCCGGTCCGGCTCTGGAGACCCTGGAGCTGCCGGAGCACCCGCTGTTCGCCGCTCGGAACAGCTTCGAGGACGTGCTCGGCGTGCCGATGCCACGCTCGCCCTTCCGGTGGGGCGGTCCCCCCGTGGTGCCGTCGCTGGGACGCGATACGGAGCAGATCCTGGGCGCGCTGGGCCTGCCGGTCGACGAGCTGGTGGCCTGCGGCGCGGCCGCCACGCCGGAGCCGCCTTGATCCCCTTCGCCGTCGAGCACGCCCCGTTCACCTTCGGGGGCGTGGAGCTGCTCTTCACCGGCACCGCCACGGCCATCATCCTGGCCCTCCTGGGCCCCCGGTGGCTACGCCAGCGCCGGGAGAAGCGCGCAGCCGATCAGGCTTGATCGACCGGGTCACCTGGGTCGACCCTTGGCCTCCGCCCCAGTGCCTGCGCGATCTTCGGATCAACCCGGGTGACCCGGTCAATGAGCGGCCGCGATCGCCAGTCCGCCGATTACCAGGATCAGCACGCTGTTCAGGGTGAGCTGACCGACCACCCGCCGGAAGGTGCGGTCCCAGGCGGCCCGGTCCGAGATGGCGCCGCCGTCCTGGAGCTTGCGGATCGGGTCCAGGGTCCAGATCTCCAGGTGGAAGCTGGAGACCCACAGCACCAGGAACACCCCCTGCTTGATGGCTGACAGCTGGTCCCCGAGGGTCTCCTGGGGCCAGGAGAAGCCGTCGTGGGCGAGGGTCCAGGCCCCAAGCCCCCCGAAGATGAGAGCGCCCATGCTCAGGCCGAGGATGGCGCCCCAGGCCCGGTAGACGTTCATCACCGCCACCTCGTCCAGCCGGTCCACCCGCATGGCCAGACCGAGCACCAGCGCAAAGGACAGCACGCTGCCGCAGTAGACGGTCACGCCCAGCCAGTGCAGGGCCTCGAACAGCCAGCTCAGGGACACCCGCGCTCCGGGACGAGGGGAGGGGAGGAGCCTACCGCGGGTCCGCCGGCTCGCCGGCGGGCGGCACGCTACCTTCCCGCCCGATGAGCACCCCCGACACCGAGGCGGCGGCCCAGGGACCCGGCTGGCGGATCGAGCTGGCGGCGGTGCTCGCCGTCGCGCTGACAGGCATCGCGCCGGCCCTGCCCAGCGGTCACGTGGTGGGGGACGGCGTCGATCTGTACGGCACGATCTGGTTCTACTGGTGGGTCGAGCGCTGTCTGACCACGCTCACCGATCCGGGCTGGACCCCGATGTTCTTCTTTCCCTTGGGCAAGGACATCTTCGCCCACACGGGCAACAACCTGCTCGACGCCTTCTTCTCGGTGCCCTTCCAGTGGGTGTTCGGCAGTCCCGGCTACCAGAAGTGGGTGGTGGTCTGCATCCTGCTGCTGAACGCCGCGACCTTCCGCGTGCTCGCCCGGGGCCTGTTCCGGAGCGGCTGGGCGGTCTTCGGCGCCACCCTGGCCTGGTCCTTGAACCCCTACACGCTCTTCGAGCTCACGGCCGGCCGCCCGACCCAGGCCTTCCTGCCGTTCCTGCCCCTGGGGGTGCACTACTTCCTGCAGCTGGAGCGGGCCGAGGGGCGGGAGGCCTGGAAGGCTGCCGCCTGGTGCGGCGTGGCCACGGCCCTGCAGGCCTGGACCTACTGGTTCATGGGCTGGTTCATGGCCTTCCTCTACGCCTGGCTGGCGGCGCACGCCCTCTGGCGCAGCCCCGCCAGGCGGCTGCTCCTGGCCCGCTACGTCGCCGCCGGCACGGTCACCGTGCTGCTCATCGCCCCCGCGGCGGTGCAGATGGCCGGCCTCGCCGACGCCGGTGCCGTCCCGGGGCTGGCCGATGGCAGCAAGGACCTGTTCCGTGCCCCCCAGGAGCTCTCCAACAACGTGGCGAGCACCCTGCACGGCTACCTGCTGCTCGAGACCGTCGGCGCCCCGGTGTTCAGCCACCTGAGCTGGGGCGGGCCCCTGGTGCTGTTCCTGATCTGGGGCACGGACCGGGCCCGCTGGCTGCCCGCCCTGGCCGTCCTGCTCGCCTGGGCCGTCGGCCCCGTCCTGCCCGCCGGGCCCGGCCAGGATCCCATCGTGCTGCCCCACTACATGGCGGCCTACCACTACCTGCCGTTCTTCGACCGGCTCTGGTTCCCGTACCGCATGCTCAGCGTCGCGACGCTGGTCGCCACGGTGATGGGCGGGCTGCTGCTGGATCGCCTGTTCGCAGCCCGACCGGCGGTGCGGGCCCGGGCGGGCTGGCTCCTGGCCGGGTGGGCGCTGCTCACCGCCGTCGAGCAGCACCGCTACCGCATCTACCCCTTCGTGAGCAGGGACCTGTCCCCCCCGGTGGCCATGGGGTGGATCGCCGAGGAGACCGGCGCGGTCATCCACCTGCCCCTGGGCGTGACCCACAGCGCCATCGTGTGGCAGACCGTGCACGAGCAGCCGATGTTCGGGGGCATGGGCGAGAACGCGCCGCTGCTGTGGCCCGAGGGCTACAAGGGCCGGCTCCGGAACAGCTTCATCCGGGCCCTCGTTTCGGTCACCCGGAGTCCGCAGGCCGACCCCAGCTACCACGCCATCCAGCGGCAGCTGCTGGAGGAGGAGGGCTACCGGTGGGTGGTGCTGCACCGGGATCTCACCGAGCTGGAGCTGCCTCGCTGGAACCCGCGCATGCGGAAGGACGAGCGCCTGCGCATCGACAGCCAGCACCAGGTGACCCGGGCCCTGGTGGAGATGCTGGGGCCGCCCCAGGCGGTGGAGGACGCGCTGGTGGTCTGGGATCTGTCCGGCCGGTCCACCGCCCCGGCCGAGGTGGCCTACGACCCGGCGACCTTGCACGAGCGCACCTGGGACACCGACCAGATGGCGGAGTACGAGCAGGTC
>CAYFPX010000001.1:114487-120588 GCA_964344945.1 uncultured Enterobacterales bacterium | reverse complement strand
CCGGCCCCGGGCGTGGGCAGCCGCCCCAAGGAGGAGAGACCATGAGCGCACCGCTCGACGGCATCAAGGTCCTGGATCTGACCCGCGTGCTGGCGGGTCCCTTCGCTACCATGACCCTGGCGGACCTCGGCGCCGACGTGGTCAAGGTCGAGCGCCCGGGCAGCGGCGACGACACGCGTCGCTTCGGCCCACCGTTCAGCCAGGGGGTCAGCACCTACTTCCTGTCCATCAACCGGGGCAAGCGCTCCATCGCCCTCGATCTCAAGAGCGACGAGGGCAAGCAGACGGTGCTCGCCCTGGCGCGCCGCGCCGACGTGGTCATTGAGAACTTCCGCCCCGGGGTCATGGACCGCCTGGGTCTGGGCTGGGACGTGTTGCGGGAGCACAACCCCCGCCTCGTCTACTGCTGCATCTCCGCCCTCGGCCGGGAGCAGCCCGCCGCCGGCTACGACGTGATGGTCCAGGGTCTCTCCGGCATCCCGACCCTCACCGGCGACGGCAGCGTGCCCTGGAAGTGCGGGGCCAGCATCGCCGACCTGGTGAGCGGCATGAACGCGGTCCAGGGCATCCTGGCAGCGCTGGTGCGCCGGGAGCGCACGGGTCAGGGCGGGCTGGTCGACGTCTCCATGCTCGACGGCCAGCTGGCGCTGCTGACCTACCACGCGAGCGCCTGGCTCAACGCGGGTGTGCAGCCACGCGCCTGGGGCAACCAGCACGCCAGCATCCACCCCTACGGCGCCTACCCCACCGCCACGGGCTGGCTGATCCTGGCCATCGGCAACGACAGCCTGTTCGAGAAGCTCTGCGCCGTCGCCGGCTCCCCCTGGCACACCGACCCCCGCTTCGCCCGCAACGAGGACCGCGTCGCGAACCGCGAGGCCCTCGACGCCGAGCTGGCGCCCGTCACGCGCACCCGGGACCTGGAGGGCTGGCTGAGCCTGCTCCAGGACGCTGGCGTGCCCTGTGGCCCGATGTCCACCGTGCCCGAGGCCCTGACCCGGGCCACGCTCCTGGAGCACGCCCACCCGGGCGGAGAGGGCACCGTGAGGTCGTGCGTGCCTGGCTTCCAGCTGGACGACGCGCCCCGGGGCGCCGCGGGCGCCCCCCCGCGGATCGGCGAGCACACCGACGCCATCCTGGCGGACTGGATCGACTGAAGCCCGAGCCCCCGCTTGCCGTAGAAGGGTTGTTCCCCGCCCCTCGCGGTATACCCGGGGGGTGACCCACCCAAGCGCCCCGCAGGAGGGGCTGGAGACTGCATGTCTGGAACCGGAAGCGGAGAGATGGAAGGCGTCAACCTGCCTTCGAACCTCGATCTCCCCGTGCTCGCGATTCGCAACACCGTCATCTTCCCGGTGCTGGCCTTCCCGATCAACGTCGGTCGGGACAAGTCCCTCAAGGCCATCGAAGAGGCCATGGCCGGCGACAAGCTCCTGGGCATCGTGACCCAGAAGGACGCCCGCAACGAGGACCCCGAGACCGACGAGCTCTACCAGACCGGCACGGTCGTGAAGATCCTCAAGTCGGTCATCATGCCGGGCAACAAGCTCAACGTGATCATCCAGGGCATCGCCCGGATCAAGGTCGCGGACTGGAAGAGCACCAGCCCCTTCCTGCAGGCGTCGGTCGACGTCTTCGAGCAGAACCAGGCCGAGGGCTCCGAGTTCGAGAGCCTGCTGAGCCAGCTGCGCGAGCTCGCCCGCAAGATCATCGACCTGTCCCCGCACATTCCCAGCGAGGCCAGCTTCCTGGTCCGGTCCATCGACAACCCCGGCATGCTCGCCGACATCGTCGCGACCAACCTGAGCATCGGCATCGAGGAGAAGCAGGAGCTGCTCGAGACCCTCGACACGCGCCAGCGGATCGAGAAGGTCATCGCCCTGCTCAAGAAGGAGATCCAGGTCCTGGAGCTGTCCAACAAGATCCAGACCGAGGTCAAGGGCGAGATGGACAAGGCTCAGCGGGAGTACTTCCTGCGCGAGCAGCTCAAGGCCATCCAGAAGGAGCTGGGCGAGGTCGACGAGCGCCAGGAGGAGTTCGAGGAGCTCAAGAAGGCCATCAAGAAGGCCCGCATGCCCAAGGAGGTCGAGGAGGTCGCCATCAAGGAGCTCAAGCGCATGGCGCGCATGAGCCCGGGCGCCGCCGAGTACACCGTCGCGCGGACCTACCTGGACTGGCTCACCGAGCTGCCCTGGTCCGTCACCACCGAGGACCAGCTCGACGTCGAGAAGGCCCAGGTCATCCTCGACGAGGACCACTACGACCTGGAGAAGGTCAAGCAGCGCATCGTGGAGTACCTGGCGGTCCTGAAGCTCAAGCAGGACATGAAGGGCCCGATCCTGTGCCTGGTCGGCCCCCCGGGTGTCGGCAAGACCTCCCTCGCCAAGTCCGTCAGCCGGGCCCTGGGCCGCAAGATGGTCCGCATGAGCCTGGGCGGCGTGCGCGACGAGGCGGAGATCCGCGGCCACCGCAAGACGTACATCGGCTCCATGCCGGGCAAGGTCGTCAAGGGCATCAAGAAGGCCGGCTCCTCGAACCCGGTGTTCATCCTCGACGAGATCGACAAGCTCGGCAGCGACTACCGGGGTGACCCGTCCAGCGCCCTGCTCGAGGTGCTCGATCCCGAGCAGAACGACACCTTCCAGGACCACTACCTGGACGTGGCCTTCGACCTGTCGAAGGTGCTGTTCATCGCCACGGCGAACATGGAGCAGACCATCCCCGGTCCGCTGCTCGACCGCATGGAGATCATCCGCATCCCCGGGTACACCCCCGAGGACAAGGTCAAGATCGCCAAGAACTTCCTGCTGCCCCAGGTCCTCGAGGACCACGGTCTGCAGCCGGCCCAGCTCACCCTGAGCGACGACGCCATCCGCCACATCATCCAGGCCTACACCCGCGAGGCCGGCGTGCGGTCCCTCAAGCGCGAGCTGGCCGCCTGCGCCCGCTGGGTCGCCCGGGAGATCGCCAGCGGCAAGGCGGCGATGGTCGAGATCGACCCGCCGATGGTCGAGGAGATCCGCGGTCCCATCCACTTCTTCAACGAGGTGGCCGAGCGCACCAGCGTGCCCGGAGTCGCCACCGGTCTGGCCTGGACCGCGGCCGGCGGCGACATCCTGTTCATCGAGGCCACCAAGATGCCCGGCAAGGGCCAGCTGTCCCTGACCGGCTCCCTCGGGGACGTGATGAAGGAGTCGGTGAGCGTGGCCCGCAGCTACATCCGCGCCTCCGCGCCGGAGCTCGGCATCTCCGCCAAGGACTTCGAGTCCAACGACTTCCACATCCACGTGCCCAGCGGCTCCATCCCCAAGGACGGCCCCTCGGCCGGCGTCACCATGCTCACCAGCATCGTCTCGCTGCTCACCGGCATCAAGGTGGACCCAAGCATCGCCATGTCCGGCGAGGCCACCTTGCGCGGCGCCGTGCTCCCTGTCGGCGGCATCAAGGAGAAGGTCCTGGCGGCCCACCGGGCCGGCATCAAGACCGTGCTGCTGCCGGAGAAGAACCGCAAGGACCTGGTCGAGGTGCCCGAGGAGATCCAGGACGAGCTCGAGTTCGTCTTCTGCTCCCGCATGGAGCAGGTGCTGGACCGGGTGCTCGGCAAGGACAACCTCCAGGCCAAGGCCGCCGAGCTCGCGACGCGCCAGGCGGCGGAGCGTGCGGCTGAGGAGGCCAAGAAGAACGGTGGGTCGGAGCAGAGTCCGGCGCAGGCCTGACAGACGCTCGCGTCAGAAGTCAGCCGCCCTCTCAGGCTCGTGCCTGGGGGGGCGGTGGCACTTCGGAACGGGAGAGTCCAGGCCCGCTTCGGCGCGGGCTGATCGGAGGAGCGTGCCGGCTCCTGGGGCCGCTCCGTGGGCCCGTCCGGGGCCCACTCCGCTAAGGTCGGACTCGCCTCCGGCCTTCCAGGCCTCTCGGCTCTCCTCGATTGCCCCAGGATCCGGCCCGCTCCTCCGGCGCCCGCGCCTTCGCTGCGATGGAGGCGTTGCCAGCGTCTTCGGGTGGCAGTCGACTGACTTCAACCCGAGCGCAGGGGAGGGCGCAGGCGGAGCGCGGGGCTCACCGGGGCAATGGAGGAGAGCCGAGAGGCCTGGAAGGCCGGTGGCGATTCCGACCTTAGCGAGGAGGCCCCGGACGGGCCGACGAGCGGCCCCGGTGAGCCCCGCGCGGAGCCGATCAGCCCGACCCGGAGCGCCGAGCAGCATTCCACTCGGCCCTCACAGCCCCCGGGTTAGATCCGCCCTCGATGCCTTCCTTCCACAGAGTCCTCGTCGCCAACCGAGGCGAGATCGCCGTGCGTGTCATCCGGGCCGCAGCCGAATTGGGCCTGGAGACCGTCGCCGTCTACTCCGACGTCGACCGGGACGCGCCTCACGTCCACCTGGCCACCCAGGCCTACGGCATCGGGCCGGCCCCTGCGTCGGAGAGCTACCTGGTGGTCGACAAGATCCTGGAGGTGGCTCGCCGTTCGGGCGCGGATGCCGTGCATCCCGGGTACGGCTTCTTGAGTGAGAACGCCGGCTTCGCGCGGGCCGTGACGGACGCGGGCATGGTCTGGGTCGGGCCGCCGCCCAGCGCCATCGAGTCCATGGGCTCGAAGACCGGGGCGCGGACCCTGATGGCTGCTGCGGGCGTGCCCCTGGTGCCCGGCACGATCGAGGCCATCTCGGACACCGAGACCCTGCTGAAGACCGCCCAGGAGATCGGCTACCCCGTCATGCTCAAGGCGAGCGCTGGCGGCGGCGGCAAGGGCATGCGGCGGGTCGACGACCCCGCGGACCTGGTCCGGGCCTACGAGGCCGCGAGCAGCGAGGCCCGGAAGAGCTTCGGCGACGACGCCGTCTACCTGGAGAAGTGCGTGGTCGAGCCCCGCCACGTGGAGATCCAGGTCTTCTCCGACACCCACGGCAACCACGTCCACCTGTTCGAGCGCGACTGCTCCATCCAGCGCCGCCACCAGAAGGTCCTGGAGGAGACCCCCTGCCCGGTGCTCTCCGAGGAGACGCGCCAGGCCATGGGCGCGGTGGCGGTCCAGGCCGCCCGGGCCGTGGACTACGTCGGCGCCGGCACGGTCGAGTTCCTCTACGGTGCGGATGGGTCGTTCTACTTCCTGGAGATGAACACCCGCCTCCAGGTCGAGCACCCCATCACCGAGCTCGTCACCGGCATCGACCTGGCCAAGACCCAATTCGAGGTCGCCCTGGGCAAGCCGCTGCCGTGGACCCAGGACGAGCTGTCGACCTTCGGCCACGCCCTCGAGTGCCGGATCTACGCCGAGGACCCCCAGAACGGCTTCCTGCCTTCGCCCGGGGTCAGCGCTCGCTACCAGGAGCCCGGCGGGCCTTGGGTGCGGGTGGACAGCAGCGTCACGAGTGGGTCCGAGGTCACGGTCTTCTACGACCCGATGATCGCCAAGCTCGTGGTCTGGGGCCGCACCCGTGAGGAGTGCATCGCCAGGACCGACCGGGCGCTCCGGGAGTACCGGGTGACGGGCATCCGCACGAGCATCGGCTTCTTCCGCGCGGTGCTGGCCGACGAGGACTTCAAGGCCGGCCACTACTCCACCGCCTTCATCACCCCCGAGCGCCTGGCCGCCCTCGAGGACGACCGGCACGACGAGATCGCCGCCATCGCGGCGGCCATCGCCCAGTACGAGCGCGACCACGGGGCGCCGAAGGTGGCGTCGACCGCCGACGGTGGCTCCGCCTGGAAGCGCGTGTCCCGCTGGAAGACCGCGAACCGGGTGCCCCGATGATCTACGAGGTGAGCGTCGGAGGCCGCACCCACACGGTGGAGGTTCGCAAGGACGAGGCGCGCTGGTTCGTCGCCGTGGACGGTGGCGAGGAGCACGAGGTCGAGATGTTCCGGCCCAAGCCCCAGCTGATGAGCCTGGTCCACCAGCACCGGAGCTACAGCGTGGGCCTGGCCGCGCTGGACGACGGGTGGGACGTCGATCTGCTCGGCGTGCACCACACCTGCCAGGTGGTGGACCCTCGCCGCAAGGCCCTGCGTCTGAGCGCCGGCGCGGCCGAGGGCACCCTGTCCACCTCGATGCCCGGCAAGGTCGTGCGCCTGCTGATCGCCGAGGGCGACACGGTCACCAA
>CAYFPX010000001.1:109884-114477 GCA_964344945.1 uncultured Enterobacterales bacterium | reverse complement strand
TGGTCGAGGGCATGAAGATGGAGAACGAGCTGAAGGCCCCCATCGACGGCGTCGTGGCCGAGGTGATGGTCCAGGCTGGCCAGGCCGTGGACGCCGGGGCCGTGCTGCTCCGCATCGAGTGAGGACGTCATGAGCGACAGCAGGAGCCGCTGGGAGCAAGAGGTGCTCGCCAAGGCGCGTGCACGGGGGCTGCGCAAGGAGCGCTTCACCCGATCCGGCGGTGAGCCCATCCCTGATCTGCACAGCGGGGCAGGGGACACGGACTTCCCGGGGCAGTACCCCTACACCCGCGGCGTGCACCCGACGATGTACCGGAGCCGGCTCTGGACCATGCGGCAGTACGCGGGCTTCGGCACCGCCGCCGAGTCCAACGCCCGCTACAAGCTCCTGCTGGAGAAGGGCCAGAGCGGGCTGAGCGTGGCCTTCGATCTGCCCACCCAGATGGGGTACGACAGCGACCACGTCATGTCGACCGGCGAGGTAGGCAAGGTCGGCGTGGCCATCGACTCCCTCGACGACATGCAGACCCTGTTGTCGGGCATCCCGCTCGACCAGGTCTCCACCTCGATGACCATCAACAGCACCGCGAGCACGCTGCTGGCGCTCTATGCCGCGGTCGCCGAGGGCCAGGGGGTCGCCCTGGACCGCATCCGGGGCACCATCCAGAACGACGTGCTCAAGGAGTACATCGCCCGGGGCACCTACATCTACCCGCCCCGGCCCAGCATGCGGATCATCACCGACATCTTCGGCTGGTGCGCCGAGCACGCCCCTCGCTGGAACACCATCTCCATCAGCGGCTACCACATCCGCGAGGCCGGCAGCACCGCCGCCCAGGAGATCGCCTTCACCCTGGCCGACGGCATCGCCTACGTCGACGCCGCCCTGAGCGCCGGCCTCCAGGTCGACACCTTCGCCCCGCGGCTGAGCTTCTTCTTCAACGCCCACAATGGCTTCCTGGAGGAGATCGCCAAGTTCCGGGCCGCCCGGCGGCTCTGGGCTCGCACCATGAAGCAACGCTTCGGCGCCCGCAGCCCCAAGTCCCTGCAGCTGCGCTTCCACACCCAGACCGCCGGCTCCACGCTCACGGCCCAGCAGCCGGACAACAACGTGGTGCGGGTGACCCTGCAGGCCCTGGCGGCGGTGCTCGGCGGCACCCAGTCCCTGCACACCAACAGCCGCGACGAGGCTCTGGCACTGCCCACCGAGGCCAGCGCCACCCTGGCCCTGCGCACCCAGCAGGTCATCGCTCATGAGTCCGGCGTGGCCGACTACGTCGATCCCTTCGCCGGCAGCCACGTCATCGAGGCGCTCACCGACGAGCTGGAGGCCGACGCGGCGGAGCTGATCGCCGAGATCGACACCATGGGCGGGATGGTCGCGGCCATCGAGCGGGGCTTCCCCCAGCGGGAGATCCAGCGCTCCGCCTACGCGACCCAGGTAGCCCAGGACCGGGAGGAGGAGCTGGTGATCGGGGTGAACGCCTTCCAGGAGGGCCCGGAGGATCCGCCGGAGCTGTTGCGGGTCGACCCGGCCCTGGAGCGGGAACAGGTCGCCAGGCTCCAGGCGGTGCGGGCGTCGCGGGACAGCGGGGCCGCCGAGGACGCCCTGGACGCCATCCAGCAGGCCGCCGGGGGCTCCGACAACGTGATGGGCCCCATCTTCACGGCGGTGAAGGCGCGGTGCACGCTGGGCGAGATCGCCGACAGCCTGCGCGGGGTCTTCGGGGTCTACCGGGAGAACGTGGTGGTGTGAGCCCTTGACCGGGTCACCTGGGTTGATCCGAGGGTCGAGGCCAAGGGTCAACCCAGGTGACCCGGTCAGGACCCGGCGTCGTCGCCCGGGTCGTGTTCCTCTTCCTCTGTGTCCTCCAGTCGGACCTTGGTGCTGAACAGCCGCGCCACGACGATGCTCACCCCGTACAGCCCGGTGAGCGGCACGGCCATCAGGGACTGGGTCATCGGATCCGGGGGGGTGATCAGCGCCGCGATCACGAAGATGCCGACGATGGCGTACCGGAACTTCTCGGTCATGTCCTTGGCGTCGACCACGCCCATGCGGGCCAGGAAGTAGACGACCACCGGGAGCTGGAAGCAGAACCCGAACGCGAGCATCAGGCGCGTCGCGGTCGAGAGGTACGAAGCGATGGAGATGTTGGCCTGGACGTCGTCGGGGGCCAGGGCCAGCAGGAAGTCGAAGCCGAAGGGGAAGATCACGAAGTAGGCAAAGGAGGCCCCCGCCACGAACAGCCCGGTGCTCACCAGGACGAGCGGCAGCACGGCCTTGCGCTCGGTGTCGTACAGCCCCGGCGCGACGAAGAGCCACATCTGGTGGAAGATGACCGGCGAGCTGAGGCCGAAGCCGGCGAGGACCGCGACCCGGATGTAGGTGAGGATGGTCTCCAGCGGGTCGATGATGACCAGGGTGTCCTCGGCCTCGGTGCCCAGCACCGGCACGAGCGGGGCCTTCAGGAACTCGAAGATCGGCTCGGCGAAGAAGAAGCACAGGAACACGGAGACGACGAACGCCGCCAGTGCGCGGACCAGGCGGGTGCGCAGCTCCCGCAGGTGGTCCAGCAGGGGCATCCGGTAGTCGTCGACCGGGGTGCTCGGCGGCAGCACGTTCACGCCTCCTGCTCCTCGCCGGGGGGGGGCTCACGGACAGGCGCCTCCTCCGTCTCCGGGTCGTCGTCGACCGGGAAGACCGGGTCGGCCCCATCACGACCCTCGGGGGAGACGCCAGCGTCGGCCAGGGCCCGGGCCGCCAGGCCACCGGGGTCTTCGTCCTCGGGCCACTCCGGGGTGTCGGCCGGGTCGTCGTCCCGGGCCACCGGGCCCTCGGGGTTGGCCTCGCGCTCCGCCTTTCGGCGGGCCATGAGCTCCTCCCGGCGCTTGCGGATCTCCTTGGCCCGCTGCTCGGCGTCGACCCGATCGACCTCGAGCTGGAAGGCCCGCCGCAGCTCGTCGCTCGCCCGGCGCAGGCGACCGTACTGGCGACCGACGAAGCGCATCATCTCCGGCAGGCGGTCCGGTCCCACGAACACGATGACCAGGACCGCGATGACCACCAGCTCCACGAAGCCGAAGCTGATCAGGCCGAAGGGGACCACCGGGACTCCGAGAAGGCGCCTGGTCAGGTATGGCGAGGCCGATCGGGGGTCAACCGGGGGGGCGGCGACTATGATCGCCCCCGATGTGCCGCCTCTTCGGATTCCGCAGCAACGTGACGAGCCGGGCCCACCGCTCCCTGATGGAGGCGGAGAACGCCCTCGTCGAGCAGTCGAACAAGCACCCGGACGGCTGGGGCATCGGCTACTTCATCCAGCGCGACGCCTACATCCTCAAGAGCGAGGAGCCCGCCCACGAGTCCGAGCGCTTCCGGCTGGCGTCGAGCCGGCTGCAGTCCCACGCCTTCGTGGTGCACGTCCGCCGCGCGACGGTGGGGGTGAAGGACTACATGAACTCCCACCCGTTCCGCTTCGGGCGCTGGATCCTGGCCCACAACGGCACGATCTTCAGCTTCGACAAGCTCCGGGACTGGGTGGTTGAGCGGATCCGCCCGGAGCAGCGCCCGCTGATCTTCGGCACCACCGACAGCGAGCACCTCTTCCACTACCTGCTCACCGCCCTGGCCGAGGCCGGGGTCGACCCGACCGGCCACGACCCCATCGACGCCCCCGTGGCCGCCGCTGCCCTGCGCGGCGCGGTCGACGCCCTCTACGTCGAGGCCTCGCGCATCGCCGAGGACCACCCCATCGTGAATTTCATCCTGACCAACGGGGAGACCTTCTTCGCGATGCGGGCCGGCAAGGAGCTCTACCTGTCCACCCAGAAGGTCCGCTGCAGCGACGCCGAGACCTGCCCGGAGCCGAACAAGGTCTGCCTCGAGGCCGCTCGCCCGGGCCCGAAGGTCAATCACCTCATCGTCAGCAGCGAGCGCATCGGCGACGAGGACATCTGGGAGTGCATGGACCAGGGGCAGCTGGTGTGGCTGGACGCCGCCTTCCAGCTCGGGTTCCTGGACCCGCCGCCGAACTTCGCGCTGTCGAAGATGGCCAGCTGAGGCGCGCTACCTGGGGGCCTTGAGGATGCCGGGAAACTGCACCCCGGCCCGGGGATCGATGCCCTGGTAGCTGGCCCGGGCCTGTCCCACGCTGACCTCGAACAGCATGTTGCCCAGCCGAGCGATGCCGTCCGGGGCGACCAGGCCGTCCGGAGGCGCCGGGAAGGGACCCGCGATGCGGAAGGCCTCGACCACCGCGTTGTCCAGGGGCGGGCTGCCACACTCCTCGACCACGTCGATCTGGTACAGGCTGCCGTCGGCCGCGATCTGCACGTTGACGACGGTGTCGTACTTGGACTTGGCGAGACGGATCGTGCCCGGCACGTTGTCCAGGTTCTGCTTCCAGTAGAAGCTCACCAGCCGCTTGATGGTGTTGAGGTAGGCGGCGTAGGCGAACTCCTTGGTGCTCAGGAGCGTGGCCTCGGAGCGCTCTTCGTCGAGCAGATCGTTGCTCGGGGAGCCGGCGATCTGCTGCTCGCTGAAGGACGAGGGCACCGGCGCCTGCAGGCCCTCCTTGTTGGTGAACCGGTA
>CAYFPX010000001.1:100703-109874 GCA_964344945.1 uncultured Enterobacterales bacterium | reverse complement strand
CAGCGCCGCCATGGAGCCGTCGGTCGCGACGTCGAAGGTCTCCTGGCCTGGGGTGGCGCCCGTGGAGGGGTCCTCGAAGCCCAGGTCGATGAGGTCCTCGAGCTCGAGCTTGTCTTCGCGGCTGAAGGTGGGCGCCACGACCTCGGCGGGCCGGTAGCGCTCGGAGCGGGTCTCCTCCTCCACGACCATGTCGTGCTCGGCCAGGTAGTCGGTCTCCTCGGGCTCCTCCTCGACCACCGGGGGCGCCACGTCGACCACCTGGCCCTGCGGGGTCGGATCCTCCTCGGGCTCGGGCTCCGGCTCGGCCTCCGGCTGGACCACCACCAGGGTCACGGGCTGCACGTCCGGGCCCGGCGGCAGGTCCGTCATCGACGGCCAGAACGGCGCGGCTCCGCCGAGCACGGCCACGTGCAGGAAGAGCGCGACGCAGAGGGCGGTGACCAGGCCCGCTGCGCGCTGCCGCTCCCCGCGACGCGCACGGGCGTGGCGGCTCTGCAGGCTCTCGGCGCGGGGCTCCGTCACTTCCGTTCCCAGAGGGGGCTGGTGCGACGACCCCTCCACGCCCAGGGTACTTCCGGGCCGCCCGGGGCAGCAAGCACGGTGGCGCCTAGCGGTGGGCCGATCGAGAGACGATCGGGGAGCTGTGTCGGAAGGTGTAGCTCACGGTGAGCACGTCGTCGCCGGCCAGGACCTCGCGCGCTGGGCGGGGCACCCGGGTCGGCACGGCGGCCAGGGCGGCGTCGTCCAGGCCGGGCACGCCGCTCATGCGGGTGAGGGCTGGGGCGGTCACGCGCCCCTTCCTGTCAACGCGGAATTCCACGGTGGTCACGCCGTAGCCGCTCATCACCTGGGCCTCGAGGGGCGGGCGCCAGCCCTCGCGGAGCAGCTGGTCGATGGACGCCGCGTACCGACCCAGAGGGGTCTCGACGGCGTTGAGGGCCACTTCGACGTCGAGGGGGATCTCTTCGCCCGCGACCGTGGCGGTGTCCGTGAGGGCGCTGCCCGTGCCCCCGGCCGCGGCGCGACTGCCGCGCTGCCGCTGGCGCTCCCCCGGGTTGGCTTCGGCGATGCCGGTGCCCTCTCCGGCGTGGGTCTGGCCATCGCCGTCACTGAGCTCGCCGGCCCGAGGGGAGGGCTCGTCGCCGTCGCCGAGCTCGGTGCGGGGCTGGCCACCGTCCGCGGCGTCGTTCTCGGCGATCCAGTCCAGGAAGCCCGGGGTGAGCAGGGGACGCACGCCCTTGTCGGCGCGGGAGGGCAGGTCGGGACCCTCCTCCTTCGGGTCTCCCGGGTCCGCGCCCCCGGTCGACGGCACGGGGAAGTCCCCTTCGCTGGCCAGGGCGAGGCCGTCGCGGGTCGGGGCGTCGTCGCCGGCCTCGCCAGGCTCCCGGTGGCCGTCGGCTTCGAGCGCCTGGGCGCCCTTGGAGGCGACGCGCTGCTGATCGTGGCCGCCAGGCGCCCCGATCTCCGGGGCCTCGGGGGCCTCGGCGCGGGAGCGCATGGCGGCCCCGCCGCTGCGAGCCCCCGGACGAGCATGGTCCTCCAGGTTGCGCTGGAGGGGGACGTCGTTGTCGGCGAGCTCCACCCGAGGCATCGAGACGGTGTCCGGGGCCAGGTTCGCCCCGGCCAGATCGGTCGCGCTCGGGTCTCCGGGGCTGGGGGGCCCGATGCGTGGGGTCGCGAGCTCGCGCCGGGTCTCGACCTCGGCGCGCAGGTTGCGGTCGGCGACCCGCTCCGTGTCGGGGGCGCTGACCAGCGGAGTCTGGGGGTCCGCGCGCACGAAGACCACCTTGGCCTCTGTGCGCTGGGGGACCGGCTCGGGCTCCGGGGCCGAGGTGTGCTCGTCCCGGCGGTCGAGAGCCGGGGTGTCGTGCAGGGGGCGGTCGGTGGCCGCGACCTCGACGGTGGGTGTCTCGAGGCCCGGCGGCCTGCGGTCGGAGCGCGGGTCGCGCACGGGCGGCACGGGCTCAGGCGGGTCGACCGCCTCGATGAGGGTGATCTCGACCCGGTCTGGTTCGGGTCCCACGGCCTGGGCCCCCGTCCAGCGGCCCTCGAGCTGGAGGGGCAGCAGCAACAGGAGGGCATGGATGGAGATGGCCAGCCCGATGGACTCGGGCCAGCGGTTCAGCCGGCGCGGCTCTCCGCGAGGGCGGCCAGGACGCTGTCCTCCAGGCTCACCCGGGCCTCGCTGGGCAGATCCTGGCGGAAGGCCGCCTCGGTCAGTCGGATGGTCGCCTGGTAGGTCCGCAGGAAGCCCTCGCACTGGGGACAGATCTCCCGGTGGCGATCCATCACCTCCTGCACGTCCGGGTCCAGATCGCCCTCGGAGTACTCCACCAGCAGAGCCGTCAGCTCCCGGCACGTCATTGGCGACCTCCTGCTGCACCACGACTCATAGTATCGGCGCTCATGGCGGGACTGATGCCGGATCTTGTCAATGGTTACGCACGGCCCGCGAGGTACTCGCTGAGGTCTTCCCGCACGGCGAGGCGCGCGCGGTGCAGGCGGGTCTTCACGTTGCTCACGGTGAGCGCGAGGGAGTCGGCGATCTCCTTCATGGACAGGTGCTGGTAGTCGGCCAGCACGATCACCATCCGGTACTTGTCCGGCAGCTCGGCGATGCTCGCCCGGATGCGCTGGCCGAGCTCGTGGTCCTCCAGCAGCTGGTCGGCGAGGGGGCTCCAGTCCTCCACCGGACGCTCGTGCTCGCCGTCGTCGGAGAAGCCAGGGGCCCGCAGGGTCAGCGGGACCTCGGGGCGCCGACGGTGGTAGCGCATCTTCATGAGGCAGGCGTTGGTCGCGATCCGGAACAGCCAGGCCCTGAACGAGGCCTGCTGCCGGAAGGTGTGGAGCTTGCGCCAGGCGGAGAGGAAGGTCTCCTGGGTGATGTCCCGGGCGGCGGCGTCCTCGCGCATCATCGACAACCCGATGGCGTGCACCCGGCCCGAGTAGCGCCGCACGAGCACGTCAAAGGCCCCGTCGTGGCCATCCCGGGCCAGGTCCACCAGCTCCAGGTCGTCCAGGTCCGTCATCGTCTGCACCTGGGCATGATGCCACTGGCGCCCGGTGGTGGCGGCCGAGGGGCGCCCGTGGGATGCTGGCGCCGTGGCCGGTGAGAAGCGAAGGCGCCTGAAGGGGCTGCTCGAGCGCGGCGGGCGAGCAGCCCTGAAGCGAATTCAGCCTGCGCCGGAGGGGCCACAGGAGGTCCGCTTCGCTGATGCCGGGGAGGGCACGATCGAGGCCGGCGCGACCCTGCTCCAGGCGGCCCTGGCCCGCGACGTGGACCTGGACCACTTCTGTGGCGGCAGCTGCTCCTGTGGGACCTGTCGGGTGGAGGTGGTCTCCGGCGCCGAGCACCTGTCCCGGATGAAGCCGTCGGAGTCCATCGTCCTCGGCCACGAGGCGGTCCAGGCCGGTGACCGGCTCGCCTGTCAGGCCCGGGTGCTGGGACCGGTGGAGGTGCGGGTGCCAGGGTTCTTCATGCGAGGCGCCTGACCGGGCCGCTCAGGGCGTGGCTTCCGGCTCGCCGGTCGGGCTCTTGGCGGGGCTCCAGCCGCCGCCGGTCAGCAGCGACACCTGCCCGGCCGTGGCCGCCGTCGTCAGCACCGTCGCGAGCGCGAAGCCCGCCGCCAGTCCCAGCGCCGCCCAACGGACCCAGGGGGCGTAGCGCTCCACGTGCAGCAGGTCGTCGTCCTCGACGAGCCGCAGGGGTGGGGGCAGGGGACCCTCGACCGGCTCGGGGCCGGGCCGGAATCCCAGGCGGTAGGGGTCGTAGTGGCCCATGGAGACAGGATACCCGTGAGGCGTGCCGCCGCATCCCTCCCATCGCCTGAACGCCTGGCTCGTGCACGCCGATCCCGACCGCGAGCCCGGGGAGGGGCTGGCCGAAGACCTGGCCGACGCCCCCGCGCGGGCCTGGCTCGAGGGTGGGTGGCGGCAGGCGCGCCTCGATCGGCCGCCGCGGCCGCACCTCTACGGCAACAAGCAGGGGGGCTACCTGGTGCGGTGCCCGGCCTGCACCTGGCCCCTGGCGCGAGAAGCCGCCGCGGCCCTGGCGCGTTGGCGGGCCGGCGGGGGGCGCGCGCTGGCCTGCCCGGCCTGTGGCGGCACCCACGCGCTCGAGGGGCTGGCCTACCGGCCCGCGGCCGCGCCCGGGCGCTTCGCCGTCGAGCTCCGGGACGTCCAGGGCCTGGCGCTGACCACGGCGGGACGGGCGGGCTTCGAGGCGCTGCTGGGCGGGGCCTTCCTGGTCGTGGGGAGTCGCGGGTGAGCCGGGTGCCGGCCGTGCTGCACGACGCCCTGGAGGAGCTGGCCGACCGTCGCGCGGAGCCCGACACCCTGGCGCTGTTCGACGCCCTCCACTTCCTCGTGGAGGCCCTGGAGGCCGACGAGGGCGCAGCGGAGCGACTCGCCGCGCTGGCCCGGCTGATGCACGCCACGCCCGATCCCCTGGGCGTGGCGGTGCTCGCAGCCCTGGGCCACGGCTTCGAGGAGCCCCAGCCCGACCCGCTGGCCCCGCTGCTCCAGGCCGCCGGGCTGCCAGTGGGGGATCCCGAGCCCCTCGCCGCCCTGCAAGCCTGGGCCACCCGTCAGCAGCACGTGATCCAGGTCCAGCGCGAGCGGCTCGCCCACGCCGAGCGCCTCCTGTCGCGGGCCCGCCAGGTCACGCACCTCGCGGCCGCCACGGTGGTGGTGCTGCTCGGGGTGGTGGTCCTGCTCCTGGTGGTCGAGGGGGGCTGGATCGAGGTCCCGGAGGCGGACCACACCCCGGTGGGCGAGCCGGTCCCCGAGCCCGTGGAGCGACCGCCCGAGGGGCGTCGATGACCTGGACCCTCGGGCGGCTCGGGCGCACCGAGCTCCAGCTGAACGTGTCCGCCCTGGTCATCCTGGGGCTGCTGATCCTGCCGGGACTGGAGCAGGGGATCTGGGTCCGCTCGACCCTGCTCGGCGTGATCCTGATCGTGAGCATCCTGGTGCACGAGCTGGGCCACGCCTGGACCGCGGAGCGCTACGGGCTCGGCCCCTGCCGGGTGCTGGTGCACGGCTTCGGGGGACTGTGCAGCTTCGGCGAGCGGCCCGATCACCGGCAGGGTCTGGTGATCTCGCTGGCCGGGCCCGCCGCGGGGCTGCTGCTGGGGGGCGCGGCCTGGGGCGTGGCCCAGGCTGCGGGTCCGGGCCTGGACGGACCGATGGCCATCGCCCTGGCCCTGGCCGTCCGCATCAACCTGTTCTGGTCCCTGTTCAACCTGCTGCCGATGTTCCCGCTGGACGGCGGCCAGGCCCTGCGCCACCTGCTGCACCTCCGCCTGCCCGCGCCCCGAGCCGAGGCCTGGACCCGTCGGGTGGGCCTGGTGTTGGGCGTGGCGGTGGCCGGCTGGGGCCTCTACACCCGCTCGCTGTTCATCGGCTTCATCGGGCTGATGGTGGTGGGCCAGAACCGGGCTCCAGCGCCCGAGACTAGCGGGACCAGCGACTGACCTCGCCCGCGCCGTCGTGGGCGCGGGGGGCCCCGGCGTAGACGTCTGAGGAGGTGTGGGCCACGGCTGCGCCGAACCAGTCGCCCGCGACGTCGCCGACCAGGTCGGGAGCTCCCGGGTCCTCGCCGAAGGGCCCCTCCAGGATCCAGACGGCACCGTGCCCCTGCTCGGCCAGGGGGGCGCCGACCACCAGCAGTCCCTCGTCACAGGAGAGGGCGTGGCCGAAGCGGCCCGCCGGGCCCTGGATGTAGCTGTCCTCGCCGGGGCCCTGGAACGGGTCCTCGCCGGAGGCGTGGTACACGCGGCCGCTGCCGGGGGCGCCGATGAAGAGGTCGGGCCAGCCGTCGTCGTCGTGGTGGGTGGCGCACAGGCTGAAGCCCATCTCGTCGCCCTCGACGAAGCGGACCGCCTCGGCGTTGTCCCAGAGCAGGGGCTGGGGCCCCCGTGGGAAGCCGATGACCGGCTCGCCGCCGACGGTGGCGAAGCCGCCACCCCGCGCCGGCAGGTCCTCCCGCTCACCGTCTCGCCAGAGCTGGTCCCCCGCCAGGGCGAAGAGCGCGACGCCGGTCCAGGCGACACGGCCCCCCAGCTGGGCGCCCCCGCTCCAGCTCTGATCGGCGGACACCAGGCGACCGGCGCCGCCGTCGGCCAGGGGAGCGCCCGCCACGAGCACGCCTTCGGGGGACAGGGCCAGAGAGAAACCCAGGGACGGCACGCCCTCGCCGAGCGACACGGACTCGAGCCCCGCCGCCAGGGCGAAGACCGCGCCGGCCTCCCCCCAGGGCGCGCCGGCCCAGACCTGCTCGCCGTCGCTGACCAGGCTGGCCCCCAGGCCGCCCCGGAGAGCCTCGCCGGTCCACGCCTCTGCCAGCCCGCTGGGTCCGGAGGTGTCGTCGACCGTCCAGCCGGTCTCGGTGTCCGTGCCGGTGCCGAGCACCACGCCGTTGCAGCCGGTCAGGAGCCAGAGGAGCACGGCCCGAAGGTATCCCGGTGCGCGGGAGGCCCGCCGGGTTAGACCGGCGGCGCCATGGCTTCCATCCGTCAGCAGATCAACATCGACGCCAGCCCGCGCGAGGTCTGGCGCGCCCTCACCTCCGTCGACGGCTGGACCTCCTGGTACGCCGACGACGCCCGGGTCGACGCCCGCAAGGGCGGCCGCATCACCCTGTCGATGATCGGCGACGACGGCGAGCCCGTGGACGAGGTGGGCATCTACCTGACCTTCCGGCCGACCCGGAAGCTGGAGATCGCCTGGGACAGCACCAGTCCCGCCCCCACCAAGGGCACGACCCTCTCCTTCCAGGTCGCCCGCGACGGCGCCGAGACCCGCCTGGCCCTGGTCCACTCGGGCGGCGGCGTGCTCGAGGACGAACAGGCCCGTGAAGCCCTGGTCAAGGAGTGGCGCCAGGCCTTCCGCGCCCTGCGGGACCACCTCGAGTCCGAGTAGCTTCCCCGCCGGTTGACCCGGCCCTGGCCCCGGGCTATTTCCCGCGGCCCTCAGGTTCCGTGATCTCCAGGAGAATTCCCATGGCTCACCCTTCCCGCGGCAAGGACGCCCCCATCAACTACAAGGACCCGGACAGCCTCAAGCGCTTCTTGACCGAGGGCGGCAAGATCCTGCCCCGTCGGCGCACCGGGCTGAACGCCAAGCAGCAGCGTCGGCTGACCACCGCGATCAAGCGGGCCCGTCACCTCGCCCTGCTGCCCTACGTCCGCAACGACTAGTGGGTTGATGGGCCGGCGGTCCAAGCCACCCCATCCACCTGCTGGGGCTCTCCGCCCCAGGCCGGCTCCCGCCGGCGCAACCGTGCACCAGGAGCGGTGATGCTCAGCCGCATCTTCATGGCCTGGGGGGTCGTCGGCCGGACCTTCGGCCAGTGGGTCGCCCCCGCCATCACGCTGGCACTCTTCCTGAACCTCCGCCTGGCGGTGGCCTTCGGGATGCTGATCGACCACGTCTTCTTCGGACACAAGCTCCGCAAGGCGAAGGTCGAGCGCCCGATCATCATCGTCGGCACACCTCGCAGTGGCACGACCTTCATCCACCGGTACCTGACCGACGACCTGAAGGTCGGCACCGGGCTGCAGCTCTTCCGCGGCCTCTATCCGTCGCTGACCCTGCAGATCTTCATCAAGCCGCTGATCCCGTTGCTCGAGAAGTTCAGCCCGACCCGGTACCACTCCAAGGACGCCCACGACACCGGGCTGACCAAGGTGGAGACCGACGACTCGTCGATCTTCCTGCGCTTCCTCGACGGCATCTTCTTCTACTGCTTCCTGCTCAGCTTCGACGAAGAAGACCACGTCGACTTCGTCAACCCGCGCCACCGGGACACCAGCGCCCGGGACTTCGCCTGGAGCCGGCGGGTCTGGCGGGGCAACCTGGCGGCCACCGGCGGCGAGCGGGTGGTGGCGAAGATGTTCACGGCGTCCCTGCGCCTGAGCCAGCTCTTCGAGACCTTCCCCGATGCCTGCGTGCTCTACACGGTCCGGGACCCGCTCTCGGTCATGCCTTCGACCATGAGCCTGGTGACCACGCCGCTGGAGAACAAGTTCAAGTTCTGGTCGCTCCCCGAGGAGATCCGGAACCGCTTCCTCAGCCGCATGTACAAGGGCAACATGCTGCTCTACAAGGGGTACTTCGAGGACTCCCAGGCCGGCAAGTTCCCCCACGAGCGGGTCTTCACCGTCGACTACAACCGCATGATGCAGGACTTCGACGGCATGATGGAGGAGCTGCTGCCCTTCATCGGCGAGGAGATGACCGACGACCGCCGGGCCATGATCAAGGCCACCGCGGACAAGCAGCGCACCCGCGTCAGCAAGCACAAGTACAGCCTGGAGCGCTTCGGCCTTGACGCCGAGGTGATCCGTCAGGAATGTGCGTTCGTGTACGAGCACCTGATGGAGCAGCCGTCGGCCCGCGCCAGCGAGGGGTGAGCCCACCCCACAGCCCCTGGCTCCTCCTCGGAGCCCTGCTGCCGCTCAGCGGCTGTGGGTTGGTGCGCCAGGTCGAGGCCGTGCCGGTGGAGGGCCTCAGCACCGTGGTTCGGGTCACCTGGCACACCTCCACCGAGGTCGACGGGTACGTGGACTTCGGCCCCCTCGGCGACTGCGACCGCTACCAGACCCCCCTGGTCGGACCGGGCACCGACCACGAAGCCCTGCTGCTGGGCCTGCCGCCGGTCAGCGAGGCCTGCTACCGCGTCGTGGCCACCGACGACGGCTTCCACTGGCCCCAGGGCTACGAGACGGTCCAGACCGGGAACCTGCCCGCGGCGGTCCCGAACCTGGAGGTCCCGATCCACGAGCGGGCCCTGGTCGAGGACGGCTTCTTCCTGGCCGCCAGCGGCACGACCCCCGGCCTGGTGCTGATCCTCGATCGGGACGGCGAGGTGGTCTGGTACCAGCCCGCCGAAGAGGGCTTCGTGAGCCCCCAGGCCCAGCCCGATCCCACCACCGGCGGGTTCATCTACAACCGGTTCAGCAAGGACTTCAGCCAGGACGTCGGCACCGTGCGGCGGGTCGCCCCCGACGGCGAGCAGTCCGAAGAGGTCCGCACGCCGCTGGCCCACCACAGCTTCGAGCAGCTCGCCGACGGCACCATCGCCTGGCTGGCCATCGACGTGCGGGAGCACGGCGACGAGGACGTGGTCGGGGACGCGGTGCGCGAGGTCGACCCCGACGGGGTGGATCG
>CAYFPX010000001.1:46514-100693 GCA_964344945.1 uncultured Enterobacterales bacterium | reverse complement strand
TCTGGTCCACCTGGGACGACTGGACGCCGGGAGATCTGACCGACGAAGGGCGGGAGTTCTACCCCCAGGGCATCGACTGGACCCACGGGAACTTCCTGTCCTGGAGCCAGGGGCGCCAGAGCTACACCGTGTCCTTCCGCAACGTGGACACCGTGGTCGAGCTGGACCGGGACGGCGACCTGGTCCGCGCTGTCGGGGGGCACGGCACCCACGCGCTCACCGGGGGCGACCAGCTCGTGGGCAAGCCCCACAGCGCCTACTGGACCGACAGCGGAACCCTGCTCTTCACCACCACGCCGAGCACGAGCCCCGAGGAGACCCGCGCCATCGAGCTGGGCTTCGACGACGAGGCGGGCACCGCCGAGGTGATCTGGAGCTGGGGCGAGGGCGAGGGCTTCTTCGCCAAGGTCCTCGGCGAGGCCCTGCGCCTGCCGAACGGCAACACGGTGGTGAATTTCGGCAGCGAGGGTGTCGTGGTCGAGATCACCCCGGATGGCGAAGTCGGCTGGCGGCTGGAGACGCCGACCGGCTACTTCCCCGGACACCTCACGTTCATCCGGGATCTGTACGACCCGGCCGCACAGGATGGAGACGCATGATCACGCTGCTGCTGGCCCTGACGGGCTGCTCGGGGGGAGGGGATGACATCCTCCTCGAAGACGCCAACAACTACACCTTCACGTCGACCCTGGAGATCGGCAGCGTCGAGATCCTCGAGAAGACCGACCTGACGGTCAACTGGTGTGGGCTCACCACGGACTTCCTGGGCATCCCCATGGAGGGCACCGACGTCGACTACGTCGTGCTCTCCCGCTGGGAGCTGAGCAAGGAGGAGCTCGAGGCGACCCTGGTGGCCACGAACCTCCCCCAGAAGGACCTGTCCGGCAGCGCGGACTACACGCCCACGGATGGCGAGTGCGAGGCGCCCTTCAGTGAATTCGAGTTCCTGGGCACGCCGATCATCGTCGAAGACGAGATCTACGAGTCGGCGACCGAGACCTACATCCTGACCGTCTTCGCCGACGACCGCGCCAAGATGCTCACCTTCTTCGAGCCCACCGCCACCGGCCCGGCGGACCCCATCGTGTTCAACGACGCGAGCGGCACCGTCAGCTTCGACGTCAACGTCGACGCCGGCACCGCGGTCACCGCCAGCGGCACGCCCCTGGTCGACTGGTCCGCCCTGACCTCCGACGGCGCCGGCCAGGAGTTCCCGCTCAACAAGATGGACATCCTCTACGTCGCCAACTACGACCTCACGGCCGACGAGCTCGAGGCGGACTTCGTGAACCTGGAGACCCTGGCCACCCAGGAATTCGAGGTCTCCAGCGACGCCCTGCTCGACTACGACCTGAGCACCATCTCCGGCTTCGGTGGGTTCGACAGCACCGGCCTGTGGGTGCTCGCGATGCGCTGCAGCACCTGCTACAACCCGGCGCCCCCGTTCCTCACGGTGGTGACGTCGGAGTAGGGTCAGTCCTCCTCGTCGCTGCGCATGGCGGAGTCGACGACGAAGCCCACCGCGGCGAGTCCGAGGACCCACAGCAGGTCCCCGGGCCGCCCGAGGGCGTGGGTGACGATGAGGGCGCCCAGGAGCGGCACCACGACCCGCAACGCCGCACGGTAGAGGCCCGGGAAGAACGCCAGGCCCGCGAAGCCCCCGACCAGGGGTACCCACCACGGGGTCGCCGGCCCGCCCCCGATCACCGCGGGCCAGAGCGCCAGGGCGAGGCCGCCCCCGAGCAGCACGCCCGCGAGCCGCACGGCCACGCTCTCCAGCAGGCCAGCGAGCACGCCGGTGGCCACGGCCCCCACCAGCGCCGCGAGCACGCGCAGGCCCCCGGGCACCGCCGTGGCGAGCACGGCGTCCACCAGGGCGGCGCCCAGGGCCGCGGCGGGCAGGATCAGGGCCGCGCGGTAGTTGCGGGCCCCCAGGACCAGCAGCAGCCCGCCCAGCAGCAACAGCACGCCCCGGGCCGTGAGCCCGCTCGTGCCGAGCCAGCTGGAGAGCGACGAGGCGGCGTCTTCCATGGGGTAGCGTCCCGGGGTGGTCCTGTGGCTCCTATCCCTGACCGGCTGCGAGACGGAGGACAGCCTCGGTCCCAGCGGCGAGACCGCGCCAGCTGTGGTGGCCGACGAGGTCTGGGCCGTCAGCGGCGGGGCGTCGGATCTCGCCTGGGACGGCAGCGGGCTGATCGCCGCGGCGGAGCTGGCCGACGTGGTCCTGCGGTGGGACCCGGAGACAGATCACGAAGAGGAGCTCGGCGATCGCCTGGGCGCCTCGCCGACCGCCGTGGCGATCGGCGACGACGGCACACGCTACGTCGCCCTCACGGATCACGGCGTCGAGGGCACCGTGGGGGTGCTGGAGGACCTGCGCACCGTGCGGGTGCTGGCGACCGAAGCCGACGGGCAGCTGTTCCGCCGGCCCGTGGACCTGCTGCTCGACGGCGACGCGCTGCTCGTGGCGGACAGTGGCGCCGAGGCCATCTGGCGGGTCCCCCTGGACGGCAGCGGCGCCACCCTGGCCCACGGCGGCCTGGAAGCCCTGGCCCTGGTCCACCACGGCGGAGGACTCGTCGTGGCCGCGGCGGACCAGGTGCTCCAGGAGCAGGGTGGGGGACTCGAGCCCCTGGCGGAGCTCGGTGTGCGGGGCCTGGTGAGCCTGGACGGCACCCTGCTTGGCACCACCTCGGAGGGGGTGGTGGACGTGCTCACCGACGAGCTCGCGGTGGCGCTGGACGCCGGCCGACCCGCGTCCATGGTCCTGGCCGAGGCGCTGCTCTACGTGGCGGACGACAGCGGGGGCCGGATCTGGCGGGCGGACCTGGGCCGGGGTGGCGATTAGAGTCGGGTCCATGCCGACCCCCGCACCCCAGCACTTCGACCTCGGGCTCCTGCCCGTGGTCACGCTCACCGGGCCGGACGCCCGGCGCTTCAGCAACGGCATGTTCACGCAGAACGTGAGGGACCTGGCGGTCGGAGCCGGCGCTCGATCCGCGATGACCGACGATCGGGGCCGGGTCCTCGGCCTGATGGACCTGTACTGCACCGCCGACGAGACCTTCCTGCTGGTCCTCGAGGGGGTGGACGGCGAGTGGTTCCAGGAGCGCTACGGGATGTACATCGTGTTCGACGACGTCACCCTCGCGGACCTGACGGGCCAGCTCCAGGTGCTGTCCGTCCAGGGTGACGGGGCCGACGCGGTCGTGGCCGCCGCCCTGGGCGTGGCCTTGCCCGACGGGGACCACCGGATCCACGGGACGGTCCAGGTCCTTCGGTGCGACAGGACCGGGACCTCCGGCTGGGACCTGTTGGTCCCGCCCATCGAGGTCGCTGCGCTCCAGGAGCGGCTGGCCGAGGCCGGCGCGACCGTCGCCTCGACCGAGGACCTCCGTGCGGCCCGAGTGGTCAAGGGCCTGCCCACCTGGCCCGACGACGCCAGCGGCGAGCGCACCTTCGTGCACGAGCTGGGGCTGAGGGACTCCCTGCTCAGCTTCGACAAGGGCTGCTACGTCGGACAGGAGGTCATCAACCGGATGGACACCATGGGCAAGGCCACCCGCAAGCTCCGGGGTCTCGCCCTCGCCGGGGACGGCCTGCCTGCGCCGGGTGCCACCGTGGCCATCGGCGGCAAGGCCTCCGGACGCGTGGGCAGCGCGGCGGCGGTGGGCGGCCGCCACCTGGCGCTGGCCGTGGTGCAGAGGGCCGGCTGGGAGCCTGGCACCGCCGTCGAGGTCACCCAGGACGACCGAAGCTGGTCCGGCACCATCGAGGCGCTGCCCTTCGCCTGACCCCTGACGACATCGATCCGACGCGCGCCGGATCCGCCGGGATCCTCCTGGGATCTTCGGGATCGTCGTCGCGGCGCGGCAGCCGATGGGCCTGTAGACTCCGTCGAGGGCGATCTTTCCGGGGCCTTCGCCCCTGGGGAGGGCAATGTCAACTCTCGGCGGCATGGCGCGGGGTGGGAGCGAGGTCGGAGCCGCCACGGATCAGCCGATTCGCGGGGATCAGAGGCGATCACCCGGGATCTCGCCCGGGGGGATCCTCCCCCGGTGTCCGCGGTGCCCGAAGATCGTCACGATTGACACGTCAACAAGCCCGTGTATGCTGACTGTGGGATCGGTGGGGCCAAGAGGGCCCCATGCAAGTCAACCAGGAGACCACGATGGCTTCTTCCAGCCCCAAGAGCAGGGAACGCGTCGCGCGCAATTTCATCCGGACCTATGGGCGTCGTCGCTTCCGCCGCCTCCTCGAGGCGCTGGCCGCCAACGAGAGTGGTCAGGCGATCGCCAACGAGTTCGGGGTGAGCCGCGAGCGCGTCCGCCAGTGGAAGAACACCTTCGGCACGGTGATCACGCTCTACCAGCTGCACCCGGAAGTCGAAGCGATCCTGCGCGAGCGCCGGGTCGCTGTCGGCTGAGTCCGAGGCCCGCGGGTTAGGAGCCCTCCCCGCACGCCGCGGAAGGAGGGTTCATGTCTCGCAGGGTCTTCGTCGTGGGCGGTGCCCACACACCGTTCATCGGAAAGGGTCACCCGGACTTCATCTGGAAGCGTCACCCGGACTTCGGGACCCGGGACAACCCGACCCTCCGCGAGCACCTCACCTCGGCCGTGTCCCAGGCCAGTGAGACCACGGGTGTCGACCCCTCGCGGGTCGACCGGTGCTTCGTGGGCAATTTCGTCGGCGAGCTCTTCGTGAACCAGGGCCACCTGGGCGCGGCCCTGGCCGGGGTCCACCCGGCCCTGGCCGGCAAGCCCTCGATGCGGGTCGAGGGCGCCTGCGCCAGTGGCGGTCTGGCGCTGAGCTGTGGGGTGGACGCGATCCGGGCAGGGGCCGACACGGTGCTGGTGGCCGGTGTGGAGGTCCAGACCACCGCCTCGGCGCGGACCGGCGGCGACTACCTGGCGCGGGCCGCGGACTACCCGCGGCAGCGCGGCATCGACGACTTCACCTTCCCCGCGCTCTTCGCGGCCCGGACCCAGGCCTACCAGCAGGCCCACGGCCTCACCGATGAGCAGCTCGGCCACGTGGCGGTCAAGGCGTACGACAACGCCAACCGCAACCCGCTGGCCCACATGCGCGCCCGCAAGATGACCCTGGACTTCGCCGGCGCGGCTTCGGACAAGAACGTGCGGTTCCTGCAGAACGAGGCCCTCAAGCCCTACATGAAGGTCACCGACTGTTCCCAGGTCTCCGACGGCGCCTCCGCCCTCTACCTGGTCAGCGAGCAGGGCCTCGCGGCCCTGGGGCTCTCCGAGTCCGACGCGATCGAGGTGGCCGGGCTCGGTGTGTCGACCGCGTCCCTCTACGAAGACGGCGACGCCCTGCGGCTCGAGACCACCGCCCGGGCCGCTCGGGTCGCCTACTCGGCCTCCGGCGTGTCCCCGTCCGAGGTCGGCGTGGCCGAGGTGCACGACTGCTTCACCATCACCGAGCTCCTGATGATGGAGGCCCTGGGCTTCGCCGAGGCCGGCCAGGCCGTGGACCTGGTGATCGACGGCGCCACCGGCATCGACGGCTCGACCCCGATCAACACCGGCGGCGGCCTGGTGGGCTTCGGCCACCCGGTCGGGGCCACCGGCGTGAAGCAGGTGGTGGAGATCTGGCGCCAGATGAAGGGCCGCTGCGGCGACTACCAGGTGCCCGGCACCCCGAGCGTGGGCCTCACCGCGAACATGGGCGGCGACGACAAGACCGCCGTGGTCGGCGTCTTCCGGAACCTCTGACGAGCCCGGGGGTGAGCTGGCGCCGCCTGGTCCTGCTGCTGCTGCTCTCGGCCGCGGCGGGCACGGCGCTGGGGTGGACGCTGATCCCGAAGCCCCCGCCCAGGGCCCTCGATCCCGTGGCGGTGCCGCCTGGGCCGCCACGTCCGAGTCCCAGCGCGGAGGCCCGGGCGGCGTCCCGGGCCCTGGGCCGGTACAGCGCTCGGGCCACGCCGGCATGGATCCAGCTGGGCACGGCCCTGACGGCCGCCGGAGAGCACGACCTGGCCGCCAGGGTCGAGGGGGCCCAGGCAGGCCTGCGGGTCGTGCGGGACGACCCGGCGCCGGACCTGGAGGCGTTCGCCATCGCCCAGCGGCGCCTGCTGGCCGAGATCCAGCAGGCGCCGGCCGGGGCCGCTGTGGCCCACGTCACGGCCCGCCTCGAGACCGCGCTGCGGGCCCTGTCGCCGGCGACCGCCGCGCTCCCCGGGGCCGCCGCCGTGAAGGACCTGCCCCCGGACTCCCTGCGCCGCTCCCTCGAGAGCTCGGGGGAGGGGCCGCCGTGAGCCGCGCTGCGTCTGGGATGATGGCGCCGTGACTCCCGGCCTGCTCTGGTTGCTGTGGCTCCCGTCGTCTGGCGCGGCCTCGGACGCCCTCGACGTGCTCGTCCTCGACGACGGCGGCGCCGAGAGCGCGGACCTGGTCAGCCTGCTCGGCTCGGTGGGCCACACGGTGACCCTCAGCAGCGACGACGGCCAGCTGGAGTCGGACTTCGACGGGGCGGTCTACGACCTGGCCGACCACGCCGTGGTGATCTGGCTCGACGGCGACCTCTCCCGGGACGAGGACATGCCGGCCGCCGGCCAGCAGGCCCTGGTGGCGTGGGTCGAATCCGGCGGAGGCCTGCTCCACACCGCGGCGACCTCGGCCCGGTACGAGGACGACGGTGAGAACGCGGACGCCGTGGATCTGATGCTGCTCGAGGGCAGCGAGCTCACCATCGGCACGGCCGACTTCGAGGTGTTCGACGGCACCCATCCGGCCACCGGCACCTACAAGACCGGGGACACCTTCCAGATCCTCGGCCTGGGCATGGTCCCGTCGAGCGCCGGCCTGGGCACGACCCTGATCGAGTGGGCGCCGGGCAGCAGCCCCGAGGGGCCCTACGAGGCCCTGGTCGTCGACGACCTGGGGGACGGGCGAGTCGCGCAGCTCGGCTGGCTGGGCCACGTGGGCGCGGGGTGGTCCTCCAACCTCGACTACACGAACAGCAGCGTGACGCGGCTGCTGCCCGACGTGCTCCAGTGGCTGGCGCTGCGCCCGCCGGCCGTCGATGCCGGAGGCCCCTACAGCGCTGAGCCCGGGGACCTGGTGCTGGTCTCGGGCACCGCCGAGGACCCGGACGGCGGCGAGGTGATCTGTGCCTGGGATCTCGACGAGGACGGCGGCGCGGACACGTCCGACCTGCTCACGTCGTGGGACACGAGCATGGTCGACGGGCCTCTCGAGGTGAGCCTGCTCTTGTCCTGCGTAGACGACGAAGGCGAGGCCGCGGAGGACACCGCCGAGCTGAGCGTGAGCAACGTGCCGCCGACCATCCTGGAGATCGCCGTGCCCAGTCCCGCCGAGGAGGGCACGGAGCTGACCCTGAGCGTGACCTGGGAGGACCCCGAGCCCGACGACACCCACACGGTGCTCTGGGACCTGGGCGACGGCACGGAGGGCACCGGGGACACCGTGACCCACACCTACGCCGCGGACGGCCAGTACACCGTGGCGGTCACGGTCACCGACGACGACGGCGACAGCGACAGCCGCTCCTTCGCCTGGACCATCCACAACCAGGCCCCGACCGTGATCCTGGAGGGCGAGCAGGCGCTCGAGGTCGGCGAGGAGGCGCTGTTCCGGTGCACCGCCACCGATCCCGGCGGCGATCCCGTGGCCCTCAGCTGGGACTTCGGAGACGGCGTGACCGCCGGCGACGAAGCCGAGGTCAGCCACGCCTGGGGCGAGGCGGGGAGCTGGTCGGTGTCCTGCACCGCCACCGACGGCGAGGACCAGACCGTCGCCACCCTGGCCGTGGAGGTCCTCGACCCGACCACCAACAGCGCTCCGGACGCACCGGTCCTGCTCAGCCCCTGGAACGGCGAGCTGCTGATCGACGCCGTCACCTTGCGCATCGCCCCGGTGGCCGACCCCGACGGCGCGGTGCCCGCCCTCGAGATCCGGGTCGAGGACGCCGAGACCGACGAGACCGTCTGGGCGGTGGATGACGTGGCCCAGGGGCTGGTGGAGACGGCCCTGGCGATCCCGGAGCCGGGGGAGGGCAGCTTCCGCTGGCGGGCCCGTGCCATCGACGAGGACGGCCTCGCAGGCCCCTGGTCCCCGACCTGGTACTTCGCCCTGGCCCCGCCCGAGGAGGTCCCGACCGGGCCCTATGGGTGTACCTGCAGCGGGCGTGGGCCCCAGCCGGGGGCGCCCTGGGGCAGCGCGTGGCTGGTGCTGGGCCTGCTCGTGGGCCGACTCCGAAATTCGGCGACGAATTCGGGCCCGCTGGCGGGCCATCAGCGGTCCGTCTCGCCCTTGCGTGTGCCGGATACGCGGCGGGCATTCGCCGAACCACTGCTGACCCACCATCGACCCCGACTTCATCACCGAATCTCGGACTCGACCCACTCGTCAGCCGTCGAAGTGCGGGAGCACGCTCGGCGCCTGGGGGCGCTCGCCCTTGAAGGGCGCCAGGAGCTCGCCGAGGGGGGCGTCCGGCCGGCCCAGGAGCGCCGCCAGCCGGGCCGTGTGCCCGACCCGGTTGAAGGGCAGCGCGGTGATGCCGGGATCCTCGAGGTAGCTCCGCACGATCTCCGGGTGGTCTCCGCGGCCGGTCAGGTGGGCGACGAAGGCATCGAAGGCAGGCAGGAAGTGCACGCCCTCCACCGGGTCGTAGATCACGCCGACGGCGCCGCCTCCGCTCAAGGACTCTCCCAGCTCGACCTTCACCTGCACCGCGGCCTCACCCGTGGCGAGGGTGTGGACCTGGGCGAAGGTGCGACCGCCCAGCGACGGCGGGAGGAACCGGAAGAGCAGGTGGTCCAGGAAGCCATTGAGGTGCTGCTCGAGGGCCTGGCCGTCGGGGAAGAGCACCTGGTCGGACCCGAAGAACTGCTCGAAGGCCCGCTGCTGCAGCCTCTGCCGCACGAAGCCGGCCCGCAGGTCGGCGAGGCGCTCGCTCAGGGCCCGGCGAGGGCTCTCCAGCCACGCCCGGACCAGTCCCAGGCGGGCGACCACCCGGAGGGGGTCGTAGAGGTCCGGATCGCCGGAGACATGGAAGCGCCCCCTGTCGTCCGGGAGCAGGCGGCCGACCAGCACACTGCGGGGCGCCAGGGACTCGCCGACCACCAGGCAGAGGCTCTCCTCGGTCGCGGCGTCCCGGCAGAACACCAGCTCCCCGTCGCACTCGTCGACCACGAAGACCCCGGAGCGGACCCCCGTGAGCCAGCGGTGGGCGAGGGGAGTGAGCGGCGAGCCCACGAGCCGCTCGAGCAGGGTGTGACCGGTCCGGTCCACCCACTCGAGCCCATAGAAGTCGATGAAGTCGGCCCAGCCCGTCTCGTCGGCCGGACCGTCGAACCAGGCGCCAGCGGCCCGCTCGAGCTCAACACGCTCGTCAGGGGCGTGGGCGGCCCGGTAGAGGGCCTGCTTCAGGTCACCTGGCGCCATGGCCGGGAGCTATCGCGCGGCGATGCGGCGCACCTCCCAGATCTCCCCGACCATCGCCAGGCCCATCGCGCCCTCCAGCGGGCGCCCGTGGACCTCGACCCGCTGGTCCTCCAAGCGCTCGGGGATGCGCCCCTCGAGCTGGATGGGCGCCCCGGCGTCCGGCTCGAGCACCCAGACCCAGCCACCGAAGAACCGCTTGCGCAGGGTGCCGGTCCGGGTCACGACGGCACCTCGCTGTGGTTCAGCTTGTAGAAGCCCAGCACCGCCAGCGCGGCGAGCAGGCAGACCGTGCCGTTGAGGCTCAGCCACATCCGGTCCAGGCCGAGGCCCAGCCACCAGGGGTCGATGGCCCCCGACGCGGCCCCGTGGAGGAGGGCCGTGCCGAAGCCGGCGCAGATCCCCGCGGCAGGGCCGAGACCCACAGCGGGAAGTGGGCCCAGTCCGGGCCGATCAGCAGCGCGGGCCAGCTCACCAGACCGCGGGAGAGCAGGTCCACCGCGACGAAGGGGCGCAGCGGCAGCAGCGGGAGGAAGAACAGCCCGCCAGCCGCCGCGGCGGCGCCGATCCAGGCCTTGCGCCGGGCCGCGCCCGGCACGCCGGCGAAGGCTGCGAGCAGGCCACCGACCAGCGCTCCCAGCCCGAAGGGCACACCCCGGTGGTGGATCAGCACCCGCTGGACCGCGGCGCCGAGGTCCAGGCGGCCGTGACCGTAGACCTCGTCGAAGCCCGGCTCGCCGAGATCGACGGCCGAAGCCAGCAGGGCGTCCGTGGCGCTGCCGGCGTCGAGACCCATGCCGCGCAGCACCGCAGCGGCGCCCGCGACGTGGGGTGAGGCCATGGACGTGCCCTGGAAGGCCCGGTAGGCGTGGCCTCCACGGCCGTCGATGGTGTCCTGGATGATGCCGGCGTCCTTGCCGAGCTTGAGGTCCCCGCCCGGAGCGGCGAGCTCGACCCCGGGGCCGTAGGAGGTGTAGCTGGCGCGGTCGTCGGTCGGGCCGACGGCGGAGACCCCGAGCACGTGCTCGGCGTGCCCCGGACAGCCCACACCGCGCCGACCGGAGTTGCCCGCCGCGGCGACCACGATGACCCCCCGGGCCGCGGCGTCCTCGACGGCCTTGTGGAGCACCCTGGAGTGCATGCCGCCGAGGCTCAGGTTGATCACCTCGACCCCGCTGTCCGCGGCGTGGTCCACGGCCGCGGCGATCCGGTCGGAGCTGCCGAACCCCCGGGCGCTGAGGACCTTGTAGGGCACGATGGTCACCGCCGGCGCCACGCCGGCCACGCCGAGCCCGTTGTTGGTGGCCTGGGCGATGGTCCCGGCCACGTGGGTGCCGTGGCCGTGGTCGTCGGCCGAGGACCGCACGCCGGGCACGAAGGAGCGGCCCCCGTCCAGCTTGACGCCTCCCAGGTCCTCGACCGCGGTGACACCGGTGTCGAGGACCGCCACCCGGACGCCGTGGCCTGCGCCCACTCGCCAGCCGGTCTCGGTGTCGATCCGGGCCATGTTCCACTGCTGGTCCCACAGCGGATCGTCCGGGTAGCCATAGGCCTCGACCGTGACCTCGGGCTCGGCGAGCTCGATGAGGGGATCGCCGGCGACCCGGGCCAGCAGGGCTGCAGGATCGTCGCTGGCGGCGCGCAGCAGGGCCTCGTCGGCGGAGACGTCCGAGCTGTACGCCAGGTCGATGCCGTAGCGCGCCTCGAAGGCCTCGATCTCGGCGAGGGAGCTGTCGTCGATCAGGTCGAAGACCACGACCCCGGGCTCGGAGGAGGCGGGGACATCGGGCCCGAGCACGCCGGTGCGCTCGGGGGAGGTGGGAGACAGGGCGCAGGCACCACCCAGGGCGGCCACGGCGGCGACGAGGAACAGGTGTCGGGACATCATCACTCCCTCAGACACTGCGAGGACGCCTGGGGGTCCGCTGATCTTTCACCCCCGGGCCGGAACCGGCCGAGGATCCGATGCCGCAGCGCCAACCGCAGGACCTCGGTCCCCATGGACAGGCCGTCGCGTCCCGGGCGCAGGCGGGAGTCGGCTCGGTAGTGCCAGTCGATCGGGACCTCCCGGACCCGGAGGCCCCGCTGGCGGGCCAGGACCAGCAGCTCCACGTCGAAGGCCCAGCCCTCGCAGCTGCCCGCCTCGAACAGCTGGAGCGCGACCGGCCTGCGCAGGCACTTGAAGCCGCACTGGGAGTCCTCGATGCCTGGCAGCACCGCCAGCTGGACCAGGCGGTTGAACGCCCGCCCCAGCAGGTGCCGGCGCAGGGGCTCGCCATGTCGCACCGCCCCGACGACCTCCCGGCTGGCGATCGCCAGGTCGAAGTCCACCAGGGCCGGCGGCAGGAAGGCCAGCACCTGCTCCGGGGGCATGGACCAGTCCGCGTCGGCGAGGAAGACGTACTCGCCGGTGGCCTGGCGGACACCCGCCCTCAGTGCGCCGCCCTTGCCGCGGTGGGGCTCCCGCAGCAGCCGGAAGCCCGGCAGCTCCGCACCCAGGCGCTCGGCCAGGGCCGCCGTCTCGTCGCGGCTGCCGTCGTCGACCACCACCAGCTCCACCGGAAACGGCAGGGCGGCCAGCAGGGTGCGCAGGCCCTGGAAGGTGGCCTCCAGGCGGTGGGCCTCGTCGTAGCAGGGCACGACCACGGTGAGCAGGGGTGCCCGAGGGGAGGTCTCGGCGTCGGGCTGGGCTCGCAGGCGGCGCTGCACCGCCGGATCTTAGCCCCGACCACGACCAACCCGCCCCGCCATGAACTCTTGACACGACAAGACTCCAGCTCGTAGGCTCCAGAGGTGGCTCCCGCCACGTCCCCCCGTCGGCCGGTCCTCGGCCACCTGCTGCCGGCTCTTCCCCCACCGCCTGCGGCCCTCCCTCCAGAACAGCAGCCCTCCGGACGATGCACAAGCTGTCGCTGATGGCCTCGGCGGATCCGTCCACCGCCCCGGCCCCCGAGCTCCACACGCTCGCCTCTGCCCTCGAGCTCCCGCGGCTGGACCCGCGCACCACCCTGTTGCCGGAACCGAGCGCCATGGTGCGCTGGCGCCGGGAGGCCGACCTGCGCCTCGAGTCCGCGCTCACGGGCTTCGACGACGACCTGATCCGTGGCCGCAGCGCCGCGTCCGCTGCGCGAACGTGCCTGGACGAGGTGATGGGCTGGATCCGAGAGTCGGTCGGGGAGTTCCGCACCGATGCCGGGGACGCGCTGATCGGCGTCCAGCTCCGGAGGCGCGAGGCCTCACGCTGGGATCGCCTCGCCGATCGGGTCGTCGGCCAGGCCGAGGCGGACCCGGACGGCGTGGAGCGGTTCCTGCGCCTGTACGTCGGCATGGCCCACGAGGTCAGCGCCCGGGGCTTCGCCCACCTGGTCAGCGCCTGATCGGACCCCTCGCACGGGATAGGATCCTCGGGTGACCGCCCAGACCTCCGTGATCTGTTCCGCCGGCATGCCAACCGGCGACCGGGTCGACATCGTGCGGCGCCGCTTCCAGGGCTCAGAGGGGCCACGGGTGGTGCTGGTCGCCGGGATCCGCGGAGACGCCCCCGAGGGCATCCGGGTCGCCCACAACGTCGCGCGGGTCCTGGCCGACTGCCACGAGAGCCTGCAGGGCACCGTGGACATCTACCCGTGTGTCAACCCCCTCGCGGCCCACCGAGGCCTGCGCAACTGGCCCTTCTTCGATCAGGACCTGAACCGGCGCTTCCCGGGCCGGGCCAACGCCCACGCGCCGGACCTGGTGGCCCGCACCCTGGTGGACGACGTGCAGGGGGCCTCCCAGGTCCTCGAGGTGCGGGGCGCCCACGCGGCCTTCGCCGAGGCTCCCCAGGCCCAGGTCCGCGCAGGCGACGCCGAGGCGGCCCGCCTGGCGCGCAGCGCCAACGTGCACGTGGTGTGGTCCCGGACCCCCGGGCCGGCCGCCCCATCGACCTTCGCCTGGCAATTCCCCAACACCATCGTGCTGGAGGGTGGCACCGGCAACCGCCTGACCCCCGAGGTCGCCACCACCTTGTCCAACGGCGTGCTCAACCTGCTCAACGTCGTCGGGGTCCTGCCCGACGCATCCCTGACCTTCCACTGGGCGGGCATGAGTCGCCCGGAGGTGGTGGGCGACGAGCTGGTCCACCGGATCCGCGCCGACATGGGGGGGCTCTTCCTGCCGCGAGGCCTTGGGGGAGGTCATCGATCCCATCAGCGGCCAGGAGCTGGCGACCATCGCCTCGCCCCAGGCCGGGCGGATCCTGGCGCTGCGAGAGCAGCCGGTGGTGCTGCCTGGCTCCATGGTGGCCCGGGTGGTCGAGGTCGGCGATGGTTGAGGTCTTCCGGCTCGGCGCCCCCTACCGCGAGGACTTCCGCCTGCAGCGGCTGACCTACGGCTCCGGCTCCCCCTCGGTCACGGTCGTGGCGGGGCTGCACGGCACCGAGCTCAACGGCGTGCACGCGGTCAACCTGCTCGTCGGTCCCCTGAGCATGTCCCGGCTCAAGGGCACCGTGAACCTGTTCCCGGTCGTGAACAGCTTCGGCATGGACCAGGGCACCAAGCGGTGGCCCTTCGACGACCGGGACATCAACCACGCCTTCCCGGGGGACCCGACCGGCTCGGCCGTCCAGCGCATCGCCCACGCGCTCCTGGAGCACACGGCGGCCGATGTCTGCCTCGACGTACACTCGGCCTCCCCCCAGATGTGCGAGCTCCCCCAGGTGCGGGTCCCGCTGAGCGGGCGCGAGGTCGAGCTCGCCCGGGCCATGGAGCTCCCGGTGGTGTGGCGCCGGGCCGGTGATCGCCTCGAAGCCACGGGCCTGGTGGGCGCCTGGCGCAACGCCGGGCGGGCCGCGCTCCACCTGCTGGGTGGTCGCGGCGGCACCCTCGACGTCGACCACGCCGGCCAGATCGCCGACGGCGTGCTGCGCCTGCTGCACCACCTGGGCATCCTGAGCCTGCCGCCGGATCCCGGCAGCTGCCTGGTGGACACCACCCGCTCGGGCGTGTCCTACCACTACGGCAGCCTGGGCGGGTTCTGGGTCCCCGAGGTCCAGGTGGGCGATCGGGTCGCGCCGGGGCATCTGCTGGGCAAGGTCACCGAAGTGGTGGGCGGCAACCTGCTCGAAGAGGTCCGGGCGGACCGCTCCGGCGTGGTCGTGACCCTGCGGACCTACCCGATCGTGCACGCCCGCGAGCTGCTCGCGCGGGTCGCGGACACGCTCTGATCCTGCTGGCCGGCTTCGGGCCCTTCGGCGAGGTCCTGGACAACCCGGCCCAGCGCACTGTCGAGGCGGTCGACGGCACCCGGGTGCGGGGCCTGACGATCCTGGCTCACCCGATGCCGGTGTCCCACCGGCGGGCCCACGCCGAGGTGCTCGCCCTGGTCCGGGCCCACCGGCCGGTGCTGGTGCTCGGCTTCGGGGTGGCGGAGCGGCGCAGCACGGTCCAGGTCGAGCGGGTGGCCCGGCGGCGCCTGGGGGATCGCCTGGATGTCGACGGCGAGCGGCTGGCACTGCCCCGGGGACCCCGGGTGTCGTCGGCCACCGTGGACTGCGAACGCCTCGCCGGGGCCCTCGACGCCGAGCTCTCGGACGACGCCGGGGACTACGTGTGCAACGCCTGGCTCTACCGGATGCTCCGGGCGGGCCGCCGGGCGCCCCCGGTGGGCTTCGTGCATGTGCCGCCCGAGGGCCTGGAGGCCGAGCGCCTGCTCGCTGGCCTCGACCGGTACCTCGCGGAGACGCCGTGATCCTCGCCCTGTGGCTGGCCTTCGCCAACGCCGGCTCCGTGGTCACGCCCGCGCCGGGCGCGGTCTCGGTCGAAGCGTCGGCGGAGAGCCTGGTCGGAGACGCCTTCGAGGCCCTGGGCGGAGGACGCTTCGACGAGGCCGCTGCCCTCTTCGACAGCCTGGCCCGAGCGGGGGCCGGGGACACCGCGAGGTTCTGGCAGGGCCTGGCCCTCTACGAAGCCGGGCGGCTGCGCCAGGCCGACCAGGTGCTGAGCGGGCTGGAGAGCCCCGAAGCGCTGAACCTCGCCGCGCTGGTGGCGTTGGACCGGGGAGACCAGGACGAGGGCGTGCTGGCACTCCAGGCCCTGCGCAAGGCAGCTCTGCCGCCCCGGGTCGAGGCCCACGTGGACCTCAACCTGGGGCTCGCCTGGCTGGACCAGGGTCGCGTCGATCGGGCCGAGGGGGCGATCCGGCGGGCCCGGGCGACCGCGCAGGGCCTGCCGGCCGGGGAGCGCGAGGCCCTGCTGGCGGCCGCGGACGAGAGCCTGGCGGTGGCCGCGCTCCTGCGGGGAGAGGGGGAGCGAGAGGGCCAGGCCAACCTGCTCACCGAGGTCGGCGACGCCTTGCGTCAGGGGGACCAGGCCCGCGCGGCCGCTGTCCTGGCGGACGCACCGGCCACCCTCTGGCCCCGCCAGGAGGTGGAGCGGCTCCTGGCGACCGCGGCGGTCCGCCGGGCCGCCGGACAGCTGGCCCAGGCCCTGGACGCCAGCACCCAGGCGGTCGACGTCGCCCGTCGGGGTGGGCTGGCCCGGGAGACCGCCCAGGCCCTGGCGTCGACGGCCGTGGCCCACAGCCTGGCCGGACGCCACAGCCTGGCGCTGGAGCAGCTGCACGAGGCCGCGGCGACCGCAGGCGCCGGGGGCTACCGGGTGCTCGAGGTCGACGCACGGTGCAACCTGGGCCTGGTGGCGCTGCGCCTCGCCGAGACCGCCACCGCGGAGGCCGAGGCCCAGCGGGTCGCCGGCCTGCTCACGGAGATGCAGTACCCGGAGGGCGAGGCCCGTCTGGCGGAGCTGAGGGGCTCCGTGGCCGTCGCCAGAGGAGACACCGCCGAGGCGAGCCGCTGGCTCCAGGAGGCCCTGCGCTGGCACGAGGGGCGAGGCCACCACGCCGACGCCGCCCGCCTGGCCACGGCCCTGGTGGGGGCCACCGCCGCCAGCGATCCTGCGGGCGCCGATCGCTGGGCTCGCCGGGCGGCTCGGGACTTCCGCAGGGCGGGGGATCCCCTCGGAGACGCACACGTGGCCCTGGCGCGTGGCCTGGCCCTGGTCCGTGTCGAGGAGCTGGGCTCGGCCCTGGAGGCCTTTGCCGCGGCGGCCGAGGCCGCTCGCAGCGCCGAGGTGGCGGGCAGCGAAGCGGTGGCCCGGGTGGCCGAGGCCAACGCCGCCTCGGCACTGGTGGTCCTCGGTGCCTCCGAGGAGGCGGCCGCCCGGGCCGCGGCCCTGGGCCTCGAGGGGGCGGTTGCCCACCACCAACAGCTCCGGGAGGCGATGGCCGCCTACGACCAGGGCATGGTGGACTACGATCAGGCCCGCTTCGCAGAGGCCCAGGGTGCCTTCACCCGGGCGGTGGGCGCCTTCGAGGCCCTGGGCGAGACCGACTATGCCCGGCGTGCCCAGCGCGCGCGGCTCTGGTCCGTCTACAACCAGGCCGTGCCGATGTCGCCACTGGCGGCCTGGCCCCTCTACAGCGCGATCCAGGCCGAGGCGGAGGCCCTGGGAGACCCGGAGCTCTCCGCCCGCGTGGTGTCCGCCACGGCGCTGGCCGCCGACGCGCTGGACATGGCCGATGCCGCCGAGCGCCTGGTTGACGCCGCGGCCCTGGCCACCCAGGCCGGCTTCCCAGAGCTGGCCGCTCGCTGCCACGCGGCCCTGGCCGAACACCCCCTGGCTCTGGCCGAGCGTGTGCGCCAGGCCAGGCTGGCCTTCACCCTGGATCCCACGGCGATCGACGGGGTGTACGCGCTCTACTCGGTGGCGGTCGACGCCTACAACGCCGGTGACCTCCCCCTCGCCGCGGCGCTCGCCCAGGAGGCCATGCCGCGCGCCGGTCAGCTCGAGGAGGGCCTGAGGGCGGTGCTCGAGGCGTCCACGGCCCCCTGAGTGGGTTGCGGGTTAGGTCGGGGACATGGGCGGAGGCGTCACCAACATCCGGGTGAAGAAGCTGGCCCGGCAGCTCGGCCAGCCCCTGCCGAAGCTCATCGACACGCTGCGCAGGCTCGGGCTGGAGCGCTACGCCCACCCCGAGGCCATGCTGCCCGGAGAGCGCCTGGCCCAGGTCCGAGAGGCCCTGACGAGGCCGCCGGCCGAGCCGGACTTCGACACGATGATGCAGTCCCTGGGGGTGCGGCCGCTCCAGGAGGACCACCGCACACCGTCGGGCCGGCAGAAGCCCCCGCCACCCATCCCCCCGAAGCCAGAGAAGCCGCCGAGGTCCCAGCACAGGCCCGTGGCCCCGCCGAGCTCCGGGGTCGCCACCCAGCCGATCGTCCCCCCGTCCGGGTCCCCGCCGGACCGCAGCGAGGATCTCGCCGAGGCCCTGGCCAGCGTCCAGGCGTCCCTGCAGCGCGTCACCCGGGACCTGAACCGCGAGGTGAAGGCCCGTCGGGGGGCCCAGGCCGAGGCCACCGAGCTCCGGGTCGCGCTCGGGCGCAAGGCTGGGGAGATGGCCGAGCTCCAGGCGCGCATCTCGGAGCTGGAGGCGTCGCTCGAGGCCCCGGCGGGGGGCGACGCCGCGCTGCTCTCGCTGCTGGCCGAGCGGGGGGTCCAGGGGCCCGACGAGGCCCGTCGGGCGGTGGCCGCCCTGCTCCGAGGGCGCCGCTTCCAGGCCGTCGTGTCCGAGCTCGCGGTGCCTCGGAAGGACCGCTTCGAGACACTGCTCCGGGATCACCTGCTGCTCCACTGTGGGCGCGATGACTGCCCGCCGCCCGCGGGAGAGCCGGTCGTCCAGGTCGCCGAGGAGCGCTGCGAGATCTGCGGTGGCGACGGCCTGACCGGGGCCCTCCAGGACTTCGCCGACGCCCTGCTCCTCAATGGCTGGACCCGCGTGGCCCTGCAGGGCGGGCACCCGAGCCTCCTGCGGCACCTGGAGGCCCACCTGGACCGCCGCATCCAGCTCCGCTTCCTCGGCGAGGGGCGCCTGCAGGACCAGGCGCCGCCCCAGGTCTTCATCCGCTGGCTCCCCGGGGACCGGGCGCCCACCCTGGTGGACGGCGTGCTGCTGTCGACCCGCAAGACCCTGGGCGGCATGCTCCGCCGGGTGACCCGGCAGCTGAACCGCGCCTGACGGGCGCTCGTCTCGCCTCCCGGGGCACTCAGGCTTCATTCGCTGGCACCCCTGTCCGATGTCAGCGTCATGGCAGCGCGCGCCATCCCCCCGGTCCTGCGGACCCCGTGGGCCCAGTCCCTGCTCGACCACCACCGAGAGAGCCACGGGCCGGTGCGTCTCGGCACGGCCGATGAGGAGGGTCGCCCCCTGCGGGCAGGCCCCCGTCGTGTCGCGACCCTGATCGGGGACGGCCCGCCCGAGGCCCTCGACGCCCTGGCCCTGGCCCTGAGCGCCCTGATCGCCGTCGAGGCCGACGGGCGGCGCAAGAAGGGCGAGCTCGCCCAGCGCATCCGGCGGCTCGGCGAGCGCCTTCGCCGAGCCGAGACCGAGCTCCACGGGCCGGTGCGCAAGCGCCACGACGAGCTCCAGCGCCAGAGCCGCCGCCTGGCCACGGCAGCGGCCACGGACCCCCTGAGCTCGGCGCTGAACCGTCGGGCCATCGAGGGGCGCCTGCGGGAGGCCGCCCAGCTCTCCCTGGACGAAGACGTCCCGGTGGCGGTGATCATGTGCGACATCGACCACTTCAAGCAGGTCAACGATCGCCACGGCCACCTGGTCGGCGATGCGGTCATCGCCAAGGTGGGCAAGGCCCTGCAGCGGGATCGGCGCCGGGGCGATGCCGTCGGACGCTGGGGTGGGGAGGAATTCCTGGTCCTGCTCCCGGGCTGCCCCATCGAGCCCGCTCTGGCCATCGCCGAGCAGATGTGCGCCGCGCTCCGCCAGCTCCCGTTCGAGAGCGACCACGGCCCGTTCGCGATCACCGCCTCCTTCGGTGTGGCGGCCGCTCGCGTGGCCGACCTCGACGACGACCTGATGACCCTGGTGGCCGAGGCCGACAACAGGCTGTACGACGCCAAGCACGGCGGCCGGAACCAGGTGGTGGGCCCCGACGGTCCCCACACGGCCAGCGCGGCGAGCTGAGCCCCCGCCAGCCCGCATCGGTCACGAGAATCCGTAGCGAGGCCGTGGAGCCAGAGGTGCTGGTGGTCCGCTCGCAGGCGAGCCGAGTGAAGGTGTGCCGGGTGCACATCGAGCGAGGTGAGCGAGAACGGGCCGCCAGCGCCCTGGATCCGCGGCCGCAGTAGGATTCTCGTGACCGATGCGGGCTAAGCTGACGCCGTGGTGGCGTTCCTCCTGGGGTGGTGCTGGCTGGCGGTCGCCAGCGCCGGCCCGCTGCCCCTGCACGCCGACGACCTCCCCCAGGCCTGGGCCGAGGTCCGAGACGCCCTGGGCCCCGTGGACGCCGAGGAGGCCGAGCGCATGGGGGTCCTGGCGGCGGCGGCCGGCCGGGCCTCCGAGGCGGCCCCGAGAGCAGCCTCGCGAGGAGCCCGCGCCGAGCTGGTCGCCTACACGGCCCTGGTCTCGGCCATCACCGCGGGGCGCGACCCCACCCCCTTCCTGGACGCGGTCCCCGAGGGACTGGTCGGAAGGGCACGCTGGCAGGCCTTCGCCGCTCTGTCGGGCTCCCCCGCGGAGGCCACGGCGACCCTGTCCCGTGCCCTGGCGAGCGAACCCGCGGACCCCGCGCTGGCCTACTACGCCCGGCGGGAGGGGCTGCGGGGCCGGGCTGCCTCCGGCTCCCTGGCCGCGGCCATCCTGGCTGGGGACCGGGCCACCCTGGAGGCCTCCCGGGATCCCTGGGCCCGGGTGTCCGTGGCGCGGGCTCTGCTGAGGGAGGGCAAGGTCGAGGAAGCCCTGGTGGCGGCGGACCGGGCACGACAGCTCGGACCGCTGCTGGGGGAGGCCCACGCGCTGTTCGGCGCCGCCCTCCAGGCCGCAGGGCTGGAGGCGGCCGCCGGGGAGGCGCTCCTGCTGGCCGCCCGCCTGGCCCCCTGGGACCCCGCGCCGCGAGAGGCCCTGGCCCGCCTCCACTGGCACCGGGGCGAGCCGTGGGAAGCCGCCCTGGGCCCCCACCCCCTGCCGGAGCGGCTCCGGGTGGTGGCGGCGGAGCTGTTGTGCCGGAGCGGCGAGGTGGCGGCGCCCCCGGCGGCCGAGCACGCCCCGCACCTGGCGGCCCGGGGCTGGTGTCTGCTCCAGGCCAGTGACACCGACACCGCACGGGATGCCTTCCATGGCGCGCTGGGGCTCGATCCGGGCTGGGTGCCAGCCATGCTGGGCCTGGCGGAGGTCCACGCCCGGCGAGGGGATGCCGAGGGCCGCATCGCCCACATGCGGGCGGCGGCCGCCACCGAGCCGTCGGATCCCCGGATCGCGATGGCCCTGGCCCAGGCGCTCACGGACCTGGGCCGGCCAGCGGAGGCCCTGGGAGTCCTGACGCGCCTGGCCCATGGGAGGCGGCTCGACCCGGCGCTGGAGGAGCGGATCCGGGATGCCGCCCTGTTGGCCGGCGAGCCGAGCGCCTGGCTCGACAGCTGGGCCCGCACCACGCGCCTGGCCCCGAGCGCGGTCCGTGGCGCGGCGCTGATGTCCCTGGTGCTGCTGCTGGTGACACCGCTGGTGCTCGGCCTGGGCCTCGCGGTGCGCCGCACGCGGCAGAGCTGGGGGGTCGCCGAGGCGTCCGTCGCCCTGGCCGTGGCCGTGGTGGGCCCGGTGCTGGCCCTGCCCCTGCTCGTCCGTGCCTGGCCCCAGGCGGCCGAGGCGCTCACGCGCGCCGAGGGGCCCGAGGGGGTGCTGCTGGGCCTCGGCGCCACGGTGATGGGGGAGACCCTCGCTGGGGCCTTCGTGCTGTGGCTGGCCTTCCGGGGGGTCGACGGCTGGGCCCGCCTGGGCCTTCGCCGGCCGGAGGGCCCGTGGATCGGGCCGTTGCTGCTGCTCGAGCTGGGCGTGGTCGGGGTCGGAGCGGCCTGGGCCGGTGTGCTCGCGCTCGTCGGACACGACGGTCTCGACCAGCAGGTCGCCCGGGCCTTTGGTCCCGAAGGGGGCGGGCTCTCCCTGGGACTCGCGCTCGGGCTCGCCGTGATCGCCGCGCCGGTCCTGGAGGAGCTGCTCTTTCGGGGCCTGCTGCAGCGGGTGGTGGTCGATCGGCGTGGGGTGCGGGTCGGCGTGGTGGTGACCGCCCTGCTCTTCGGCGCCATGCACCTGGCCGAGCCCCTCTCGGTCCCGCCCCTGGTCGTGCTGGGCCTGGCGACGGGATGGCTCCGCGAGCGAACGGGGTCCTTGTGGCCCCCGATCCTGCTGCACGTCCTCAACAACGGGCTCGCTGCCGCGCTCGCGGTGGCTGCCAGCGGCGGTGTCCCCGGGGTCGGTTGACCCGGGGAGAGGGGACACGTAGGGTTCTCGCCGAATGGAGGAGCGATGGCCGGGCGCCAGACCGGAGGCCGCGGACCCGAGCGGCGCAGCAAGCTGAGTCCCGAGATCCAGGCCGAGATCGCTCGACTCCAGAAGGACATGGGCCTGCCGCGAGAGGTCGCGCTCCGGGTCGCCCGCAAGGAGGTGACCCTCAACCAGGTCCTGAACGAGATGGCCACGCGGGACAAGGCCAACAACCTCATGCGCCGCCACGGTCTGGACCGTGCCCTGGCCACCCAGGTCGCCAAGGGCCAGGCGGATCTCGATCGCGTGCTCCACCGTCGGCGCATGGCGTCTCACCTGGCCCTCCACGCCGAGCGCTCGGTGCTGCTGGACGCCCTGCAAGACGGCCGCGCCTGGCGCTTCGCCCTGCACGGACACCGGGTCGTCACCGCCCGGGTGGTCGGCGTCGATCGGTACGAAGCGCGGCTCGCGGCCTCGGGGAGCGACGCCGAAGAGCCCGTGCACAAGCTGCAGTTCAAGCTCGCCTGGCGCCCCGAAGAAGACAAGCTCGCCCGGAAGGGCTTCCGCTGGGACAGCGCTCTCAAGGAGGCCCCGAAGCCGCCGGTGGAGCGGCCTCAGGACCGCTTCGGCTGCAGCAATCGCAAGCTCTTCGGCTGGCTCGAGGGCGACACCAAGGTGGGCTTCACCACCCTGGAGGGCGAGATCGTGCAGGGCAAGGTCGCCTGGTTCAGCCGCTACGAGGTCGGGGTGAGCGTGCGCGGCAAGACCGAGGTGATCGTGTTCCGCCACGCCCTGGCCCGAGCCGCCGAGCAGCGGTGAGCCTCACCTTCCTGGTGATCCGTGCCGACTGGTCCGCTCAGGTGGCCGTCGGCATGGATCTCTGGCGCGCGAACGGCCCGGTCCGCGAGCCGCGGATCCTGTTCTACGGCCGGCCTCGACGATGGCGGGGGGAGCGGGAGCGGCTGGGGCGGGTCAGCGGCAACGGCCAGGCGTGGGACCTGGAGGATCCGGGGGTCGAGGAGCGGTGGCACGACGAGCTGGGCTTCCACACCCGCCACCGGCTGGAGCTGGTGATCCCGACGCAGCCCGAGTCCGTCGGGGCGCTCTTCTGGGTGGAGACGGAGCCCGCAGGATAAGGCCGCGCCCCCCTGTCACCAGGTGCTGCCCATGGGCTTTCTCTCGGGCCCCCTCACCGTCCGCTGCTACCGCGTCGAGGCCGATCCGCCGGAGGGCTTCCGCGCGATCTACCCGGAGGCGCTGCTCGCCCACGCCTTCCACGCGCCGATGTCCAAGGCCTGGCGGGAGGACGTGGTCGGGTGGGTGGTCACCGAGAACCTGCTGGACACCCACTTCGATCGGGTCGAGGCCTGGCTGTTCAACCAGTACGCGTACTTCTCGCTCCGGGTGGACAAGAAGTCCCTGCCCGCCAGGCTGGTCAAGGCCATGCACCAGAAGCGGATCCAGCAGTGGTGCGAGGAGACCGGCGCCAAGGCCTGCCCCCGCGACGTGCGGGCGGACCTGAAGGACGCGCTGGAGCTCGAGCTGCTCCAGAAGACCCTTCCCCGGGTCCAGGTGACCGAGTGCGTCTGGAACCTGGCGGACCGCACCGTCTGGTTCCACAGCACCTCGGAGAAGGCCAACGAGCGCTTCCGCAAGCTGTTCCACCAGACCTTCGGGCTGGTGCTCCTGCCCGACAACCCGCTGGAGTGGGTCGACGAGCAGGCTGCGGCCGCCCTGGCCGGCGGGGGGGCGAGTGACCTGGCCATCGAAGGAGGCCTGCCGTGAACGCCGCCGTGACCGACGCCGCCCCTGTCCTTCCCCACCTCACGCCGGAATTCCTGACCTGGCTCTGGTTCGCGACCGAGCGGGACATGGGCAGCTTCGCGCTGCCCGAGGGCGGGCGCTTCGACGCCTGGGTCGACGACCGGCTCTCCTTCCGAACCGCCGAGGACGACAAGCCCCGTGCGGTGCTGACCGGTGAGAACCCCTCTGGCTCCCTCGAGGCCAGGGCCGCCCTGGCCGGCGGCAAGCTGGTGCGGGACCTGCGCCTGGGCCTGCGCCGAGAGGACCGGGAGTACTCGCTGGTGCTGCGGGGCGGGACCCTGGACCTCCAGGGGGCCAAGCTGCCCGGCATGTTCAAGGGAACCGAGGACGAGGCCCTGTTCGACCGGATGTTCCTGCTCGAGGAGCTGCGCTGGCTGGTGAAGGTGCTGTTCCAGCACTTCGCGGCCGAGCGCTCCAGCGCGGAGTGGGGGAGCGTGACCCTGGCGGCGATGCAGGCGTGGGTTGCTGGTGAGGAGGTCTAGCAATACGACCCCTCCGCTCCGTCAGGAGCCCCGTGCCGGGAGCGGCCGGGGTGGCGAGGGACCCCTCGAGCGCGGCTAGCTCAGCTGGATAGAGCGCTGGTCTCCGGAACCAGAGGTCACAGGTTCGAATCCTGTGCCGCGTACCACCCCGCCGCTCCCTCGCCGCGCACCCCACCGCCTGGAGCCCCCGTGCCCGATCTGGATGGCTACGAGGTGTTCATCGACCCGATGGTGCTCCACGGGGTGCTCGCAGGCGTGCTGCTCGGCCTGGCCGGGATCTGGCTGCTGGTGCTGCGCGGGGCCTTGTGGCGGGCCTGGCTGCGGGAGCAGCACGGGGCCGCGCTCACCCAGGCAGCGGAGCGCATGGGGCTGGCTCCGGCGGGGAGCACCGTGCGCCCCTGGATCGGCCTCGTGGGCACGGCCGGCGGAGACCCGGTGCGGGTCGTGCTGACCGCCAGCTGGGGCGTGCCGCGGGCGGTGCTCCAGGGACGACTGACAGGTCGGGTGGTCCTGACGCCGGGGGACGACCCAGCCTGGCTCGCGGACCAGGTCCGGGCGATCCTCGGGCCCGCGACTCCTTGACCGGGTCACCTGCCTGGGATCGCGAGAGCGAGTCCAGCGACGGGAGGACTCGAAGACACCCAGTCAGCCGTAGACGGCCAGCTCCTGGGCCGTGCGCCGAAGGGTCGTGGCCTCGCTGGCGTCGGTGCGCAGGCGCCCGAGCACCTCGTCCAGCCGATCGGGCACCCCCTGCCCGGGCAGCGTGCGGGCGAGGACCAGGCCCAGGCGGGCCTCCTCGAGGTAGGCCAGCGCGTACTCCTGCAGGGAGCGCAGGCGCTCCCGCTCCAGGCGGAGCTCGTCGACCTGGGCCAGGACCTGCTGGTAGTGGGCCACGGTCGCCAGCCGGCGGTCCCGCAGGAAGAGATCGTCGGAGCCGTCGACCTGGTCGAGCAGGGTGCCCAGGCGCTGCTGGATCTGCCGCTCGGGCAGGGTGGTGAGCTCGGCGTCGAGGCGCTGCAGGGACAGGGCGAGCCGGTAGACCCAGCAGGCCACCTCGCTCAGCCCCTCTCGGGTCTCGGGGTCAGGGCGCTGCTCCAGCAGCTGGGCGTGCAGGCGGGCGGCGCGCTGGGCCGGCTCTCGCCAGACCGGGTTCAGGGTGCGGCGGAGCTGCCTCGCCCCCGGAGGCACCGGGGTCCAGGCCAGGTGCAGCGGCACCAGGGCGCAGGCGGCGCCGGCACCCACCAGGGCAGCGGTGGCGACGTGGTCGGGCCGCAGACCGAGGGTGTCGGCTGCGACAGCGGCCAGGCCGGCGCCGGCCAGGCCGGCGAGCATGGCCTGCAGCCGCTCGTGCAGCGGAGCGCGACGGAGCTGACCGGCCAGCCCTCCCGCGAGGCCCCCGGCGATCCAGACCGGGTGCAGGTCCAGGGGAGCGGTGAGGCCGGCGGTCGCCGCCACCACGAAGGTCGCGGCCAGGAGTCCCAGGGGGCTGCGGGGGTGCGCCGCCCAGAGCCCCACACCGACCGCCAGACCCAGGGCGAGGGCCGGGGCGTCCTGGGGCACGCCCCACCAGGCCCCGGCCGCGAAGACCAGGGCGGCCCAGGCGGCCCAGGCGGCGCCCTCGCGAGGCAGGGCCGCTCGGGCGGAGGCCGGCAGGGAGGGGGAGAGGGGCAGGGGGATGCGCTGGGGATCAGTGGGCGAGCGCACGGTTGCTCTCCTTCTGCAGGATGGCCTGGTAGCGGCCCTCGGGGGACTGGGGTGCCGCCGCCTCGAGGTTGCGGCGGTGGCGCTCGACGGACGCGGCCTGGTCCTCCAGCGCTTCGCTGCCGTACCGGGAGGCCGCCTCGCCCGCCACGAGCCGGGAGGCGTCGAAGAGATCCTGCATGGCGCCGACGTTGCCCTGCTCCCACTCGCGCACCGCGCGATCGGCCAGGGCGGAGGCCTCGGCCTGGGTGCCGAGCACGGCGAGGTCCTCGTCGATGGAGGCCTGGACCAGCACGGCGTCGGCCGACGCGAGGGCCTGGACGGCCAGGTCCGCGGGGGCGGGGCCGGCCCTCCGTGTCACGGAGACCGTGGCCACGGGCAGCTCGACCCCCTGGGCCATGGCCGGCACTCGGACCTTGACGACCACCTTGCGGGGCTCCCCCTCGATGATCTCGCCCACGGGCACGGTCACCGCGCCGGCGGCCAGCCGGGAGTGGGCATAGCCGACCACGTCCAGGATCTCGACGCCAGCGCCGGGCCGGATCTCCAGCGCGACACCTTCGGCCACGGTGGCCGCCATGCGCTCCAGCTCGGTGGTCAGGATGTCCGCCAGCGCCGCAGACCGGTCCACGAAGTGGTAGCTGCCACCCCCCCAGTCCGCCATCTGGGCCAGCAGGTCCTCGTTGTAGTCCCGGCCCAGGCCGATGGTGGACACGGTGACGCCGTCGGCCCCCGCCGCGCTCGCCCAGGAGGCCAGCACCTCAGTGGCGGTCTCGCCCTGGTTGACGCGACCATCGCTGAGGACGATCACGCGGTCCAGGCTCTCGGCGCTCACGTGAGGCGACACCTCTCCGAGTCCCGCGATGAGGCCGGCGCCCAGGTTGGTGCCACCCTTCGCCGTGAGGTCGGCGATGCGGCTGCGCACCAGGGACTTGCTGGTCACCGGCGCACTGGCGCTCACGACCTGGGCGTGGTTCGAGAAGGCGACCAGGGCGAAGCGATCCAGGTCGTCGAGGCGATCGATCACGCCGTCTGCGGCCTGACGCGCGTAGTCGAGCTTGCCAGCGGAGGCCATCGAGCCGGAGCGGTCCAGGACCACCGCGAGGTTGTAGGGCCGGGCGTCGGCTTCGCTGGCCGCCTCGCCATCCAGGGTCAGCACCAGGTACCGCTCGCTGGGCTGCCCCGCGGGCACCAGGCCCTGGTCCAGGCCCGCGCTGACGGTCAGGTCCCCGGCGGTGGCCGCCTGGGTGAGCAGGAAGCTCGGGGGCAGGGCAGGGGGGACGAGAGGGCCGACGGTCCGGGTCGTCTCCGGAAGGACCAGGGCCGCCACGGCGGCCAGGATCGCGAGGAGGAGGGTGAGGTGCCAGCGCTGCATCGGAGCTCCTGGAGGGCGTTGCACAGGAGCCGACAACGATGGGCGGGTGGAGTTCCTTACACCGGGTTCTTCCCGGTTAGAGGGATCCGAGGAGCGCTCGCCGTGCGTCACCTGCTTCGCAGCGCCCTGTTGCTGGGGCTCGTCGGAATCCTCGTCGGGTGTGGCCTGCGCCACCCCGAGCAGGTGTCCTCCCTCGCGGCCGAGGCCGCCCAGGACCCGCGCAAGGTGGGCAAGCTGGTGGCTGCCCTGCGCTCCAAGCACGACGCCGTCCGCGCCACCGCCCAGGAAGAGCTGGTCCGGCTGGGACCGGCGGCGGTGCCAGAGCTGAGAGACGTGATCCTCCGCAAGCGCCCCGAGGCCGGGCCGGCCTTGCTCGTGCTCGGCAAGATGGGAGACCCCACGCACTTCCCGCTGATCGAGCAGCACCTCCAGGACCCGACCCTGGGCCCCTGGGCAGACGACGCGCTCAAGGCCGGCTCCGGGGCCCTGTGGACCCGGATCACGGCAGCCCCGGACCGGGAGCTCTGCGACGCCTACCTGGCGTGGTTCCCGACCGGGGCCCACGAGTCCGCCGTCCGCGACCTCCGCCGGGAGCTCGAGGCCGAAGACGCCCTGGGCGCCCTGGGCTCCGACCCCCGCTACGGCGCCCTGGTGAGCTACCACCGCCGCTACGGCGACACCGCCGCTGGTGAGCGTGCGCGGCTGATGCTGGCGGAACGGGCGCTGGCCGACGCGCGAGACGAGATCGACCGTGGCCGGCCCCGCCAGGCCCTGCGCTATGTCGAAGAGGCGCGAGAGTGGAACCCGGAGTCCGACGCCGACCCGGTGGAGGCCGCCGCACGGGCGCGCTGGGCCACCAGCCTCGCCGAGCAGGACGACTACGACGGCGCGATCGAGCAGCTGGACCTGGCGGCCAGCCTGGGTGGGGGGAACCCGGGCCTGCTCGCGGACCACCACATGACCCGGGCCCAGACCCGCTTCCAGGGCGGGGACCCGGTCGGAGGCATGATCGACCTGCTCCAGGCCGAGGCGGCCTTCCCGCCACTGGCCCTGCCAGCGCAGCAGGAGCGGGCGAGCCGGGGCAAGAAGGTCCTGCGGGCGCTGCGCAAGGGCGAGCTGCGGGCGCCAGTGGCCATCGAGGCCCTGGCGATGGCCGGTCCCACGGTGACCGCGGACCTGGAGGCCGTGGTCTGGGAGCGCCTGGTCGGGGGAGACCCCGAGCCCCTGGAGGTCCTCGTCCAGGCGGCGAGCGCGCCGATCCTGGGCGAGCCGGCGGGGGACTGGCTGGATGCCCTGGTCGCGCGTGCGCTCAGCGAGACCACCGAACAGGTCGCCGCGCTGTTCGCCGACGAGGACCGCCTGCGCGCCCTGCTCCAGGCCGAGGCCCTCTGGTCCGGCGAGGGCGACCTGGCCCGGGAGGACGCCCTGGCGCTGCTTCGGGGCCACGTGGGCGCCGTGAGGGCCGCGCGGGCCTTCGTGGCCTTCGGACGCGCGCTCGACGGTCCGGTGCCCGACCCCGCCCCGGAGAGCGCGGCCGAGGTGCAGGCCCGGGCCACGGCTGGCGGCGACCCCCTCGACCCCGCCCTGCCCGCGCTGACACGAGCGCAGCTGGCGCTGTTCGCCTTGGTGCACGTCGAGGTGCTGCGCGATCTGGCCTGGCGCCAGCCGGGCTTGCTCGCCTCTCGCTTCGTGGGCCTCGCGTTGCTCCCGGTGTCCCTGACGGAGTGGGCGGTGTTCGCGGCCGAGACGCAGCAGGCCCGGCGCTACGCGGTCTACCGGGTCGGCCTGCGGGACGGCAAGGAAGCGGAGCTGATCATCCGCGTCCAGGACGGCGTGATGCGCGTCGAGCTGAGCCTCTTCGGCCCCTCGGTGCCCCTGACCGACGCCGCGATCGTCGACGCCCTGACCGTGCTCTTCGGCACCGCTCGCCCCCTGCTCTTCGTGCACAACGACGTGAGCCGGGTGGACGTGGTCATGGGCATGACCCTGGCCAGCGGCGTCCTGGATCAGCGGCTCCGGCTCGGACTGGATCAGCGCACCGCCCAGCGCATGAACTGGTCGCTGGTCGAAGCCGAGGCGCCGTACTCCACGGACCACCTGGCCCTGGTGCTGGACCAGGAGATCCGCTGAGCGACCTGCGCGAGCTCGCTCCGGGCGTCCGAGAGATCCCCGGCGCCGGGCCGCCGCTGGCCTGTCTGCCGGGACTGCAGGGCGACGCTCGGGTCTTCGCGCCCTTCGCCCGCCTCACCGGCCGCCGCACCCTGCTCTTCGATCTGCCCGCGGGGTCTCCACGCAAGGCGGGCTTCCTGCTCGCCACCCGGGTGCCGACCTGGCTCGACCGGCCCGCGGACTGGCTCACCGGGTCCTACGGCGGCCTGGTGTTGCGCACGCTGCCGAGCAGCTGCATCCGCACCGCTGCGGTGGTGGCGAGCCTGCCGCGTCCGGAGTTCATCCGACGTCGCACCCGCTGGCAGGCCCGCACCCTCTCGGCGCTCCCACCGGCCGTGATCGAGGTCGCCTATCGGGCGCACCTGCGTCGCAGCCTGCTGGCCGATGGTCTGGGGGCGCCCCTGGTGGCTCGAATCACCCGCCGGGGGCTGCCAGCAGAGGTGCTGCTCGGCCGTCTCGAGGGTGTGCTCCGCTGGGAGGTCGCCGCAGCGCCCCACCAGCGCTTCACCACCGTCCTGGGCGACGCCGACCCGATGGCGCCCTGGGGCGACGAAGCCGTGGGGGGGCCCCTGCTCAGGGTCCCCGGGGGTCACCGGCCCTGGCTGTCCCACCCCCAAGCGCTGATCGCAGCCCTGGCGCCGCTCTGGGAGGACGTTCAGGGCCTCGCGTAGCGTCGGCGGTCCGCGTCTTCCGCCACCGGGAGCCAGCCCTCGGCCAGCAGCAGGCGGTGGGCGTCGTCGGACCGGGTCCGGAGCTCGCGGTGGTGCACGACCACGTGGTCGATCCAGGGCGGCAGGTCCAGGCGCTCGGGCACCGGCTGGCGCAGCAGAGGGTCCAGGGCCCGAGCCGCTTCGAGCCCCTGCTCCCGCCCGACCGCGCCGACGCTGTTGAAGTCCGGCGCCCAGGGGCTTGCCAGGCCGTGGGCGGCCTGGGCGTAGAGGAACCACCGGGCCCGAGGTCGGGAGGGGTTGCGCTCGCCGGGGGGCAGGGCGACCGGTCCGGGCAGGTCCAGCAGGACCTCGCCGTCGAGGCCCTCGTAGAGCGCTGGCACCTCGGCGGGGGCGCCGGGCAGGAGCGGCTCGATGGGCCCCAGGAGCAGGCCTTCGAGCACGATCAGTGGCGCGAGCCAGGCGCCCCAGCGCCAGCGCTCGGCGCCCCAGCCCGCGAGCAGCGCGAGGGCCGCGAGGGTGCCGGCGTGGAAGCGGTAGGGGAACCGGATCGAGGAGAACAGCGGCAGCTCGTAGACCGGTCCGACGCCGAAGGACAGCAGAGCACAGAGCGCCAGGGCCCCGGCCACCCGGCGGGCTCGAACCCGGTGCCAGAGCGCCACCAGGCCCAGCACCGGGGCCACGAGGCCGGTCCAGGTGGTCATCGCGAAGGGGTTCAGGCCCTCTCGTAGACCGGGCGGGGAGAGCCCCACGCTCGCCCCCATCGCTGCGCGCACGGCGGGGTCGAGGGGTGCCCCGCCGGGAAAGGCGCCCAGGAAGGTCCAGAGCAGGGGCGCCGCGAGCACCAGCCCGCCGGCCGCCGCCGCCCAGGCCCAGGGGCCCAGGCACAGGGCCAGCACACAGGCCACCGCTGCGACATACCAGCTCGACGCCACGGACAGCGCGAAGCCCGCCACCGCCAGCGTCGGCTTCCGGGCCGCCACCGCGCCCAGGAACAGGGCCAGGGTCCAGCCGTCGGTGCCCTCCACGATGCCCTCGACGGCGTAGCCCTGGAAGAACGGGGCGGCACCGAAGACCGCGGCGGCGACCAGGGCGCCGCGCTCGCTCAGCCCCCAGCAGCGCCCGGCCCACCAGGCCACCAGCACCGTCGCCACCCGCGCCGCGAGCACGGTGCCGTTCCAGGCCACCGTCAGCCCGAAGAGCGCGTGCAGAGGCCAGGCTGCCCAGCCGTGCAGGGGACTCGAGTAGGCGAAGGGCATGCCTGCGGGCGCAGCCAGGCGGTCGCACCAGGACGGCAGCCCCGGCTGCTGGGACACGAACCAGTCCAGGCCCCAGACCGCCGGGTAGAGGTCCGTGAAGGGCTGCCCGATGAGCTCCCCTCGCACCAGCGGCCCCAGGGCCGGCAGCACACCCCACGCCAGGGCCAGGAGCCAGGCGGCGGCTACTCCGGCGCGGGAGGATTGCTCTGCCACAGCCCACCGAGGGTCAGCCCCTCCCGCCACAGGGCCAGGAGCCCCGTGCCGGTCACCGGCACGAAGGAGACCGCCCAGAACACGATCGCGTAGGCCGCGGCGGGAGTCGCGGCCACGGCCCAGAGCACCAGGGTCTTCTCGATGACCACGTGGAAGGTGCCGAGGAAGCCCGGCGCCTGGGGCACCACCACCGCGATGGCGATGGCCACGGCCGTGAAGCAGGCCGCCGCGAAGGGCAGCGGGAGCTCGAAGGCCACGAAGAGGCAGGCGATGGCGGCCGCGCCGTTGAACCAGATCGCCAGCGACAGCAGCGCCGCCTGGAGCAGTCCCTTGCGGTCCCGGGTGCTGCCCAGCCCCTCCAGGAAGCCGTCGAAGAGCCGCAGGAAGACCCGCTGCACCGGCGGCGGAGCCGGGGAGAGGAGGCGGGCGAAGGTGCCCCGGGCGGCGGAACCTCGGTCCACGAGCACGAAGAAGACCCCCAGGCTCGTCGCCGCCACCGCCCCCAGGACCCCGCCGTAGAGCTTCAGCTTCTGGACCAGGACCAGATCCTGCTCGCTGGCCCCGATCTGCTCGGGCATCGCCACGATGGTCACGATCAGCACCGCGACCAGCCCGACCAGGTCGAAGACCCGCTCCATGACGTTGGAGGCGATCAGGGGACCGAGCCCGATGCCCAGCTTGCGGTGGGCCACCAGCGGCTTGGCCACCTCGCCAGCGCGGGCGGGCAGCAGCGTGTTCGCCGCCGCACCGATCACCGAGGCCGAGAACAGTGCCCCGACCGGTGCATCCGGCGCCACCGGCCGCAGGAGCACCTTCCACCGGAGCGAGCGCAAGACCCACTCCAGCAACAGCAGGGCGGCTGCCAGGGCCACCGGCAACAGCGCCACCTGGCCCAGTGCGATCGCGAGGTCACCCCACTGGATGTGCCACACGAACCAGCCGGTGAGGACCGCCGAGAGACCGAGCCCGATCCAGGTCCGGAGGCCCAGGCGGCGGCGGGGTCGCTCCATGCCGGGAGTGTAGCGGAGGACGGTCGGTCACACCGACCACCGAAGCGGGGGGTCACCACCGACCACCGCACCGCTCGCGTGCCCCTGGGGGATGCGATAGGCGCCGGCCACGGAGGTCGCATGACGAACGACGTCGCGGGGCTCGGCAACGCGCTGGTCGACGCCCTGGTCCGGATCGATGACGACGCGCTGCTCGCCACGCTGGAGCTCACCAAGGGCCAGATGCACCCGGTGGACCACAACCGCTGGAGCGAGATCTACGCCCGGCTCGAGGAGCGGGGCATCGAGCTGCACCCCGGGGGCTCCTGCGCCAACACGATCTCCGCCCTGGCCCTGATGGGCGCCCGGAGCGTCTTCTGCGGCCAGATCGGCGACGACGAGCTCGGCCGGGTCTACGCCGCGGGACTCGCCAGCGCCTGCGGTGGCCACTCGCTGCACGTCACCGACGCCCGCAACACCGGCAAGTGCCTCTCCATCGTCACCCCAGACGCCGAGCGCACGATGCTCACGGACCTGGGCGCCGCCGTGGAGCTGCCCCACGTGGGCGACTTCGCCGAGACCATCCGCCAGAGCCGGCTGCTCTACGTCACGGGCTACCTCCTGCTCGGCGGGCCGATGGTCGAGGCCACCTGGCAGGCGATGGACATCGCCCGGGAGGCGGGCGTGCCCATCGCCCTGGACGTGGCGGACCCCTTCGTGGTGGGCGTGGTCAAGGACGCCTTGTGGCAGGTGCTCCGGGAGTACGCCAGCCTGGCCTTCCTCAACAGCGACGAGGCCTCCGCCCTGACCGGCCTGCCCCCGGAGCAGGCCCTCGACGCCGTGGCCGAGGTGGTCGACCTCACGGTGGTGAAGCTCGGCGCCCGTGGCTCCCTGATCAAGCACGGGGGCCAGACCACGGCCATCGAGCCCCACCTGGTCGAGGCCGTCGACACCACCGGCGCCGGCGACGCCTACGCAGCGGGCTTCCTCTACGGCTGGCTGCACGACTGGCCCCTCACCCACGCCGGCGACCTGGGCTCCCGGGTCGCCAGCCACACCGTCCGCCAGATGGGCGCGGTCTGCCGCGACAAGCCGGTCTTGCGGGACTGCGTCGGCGCCGCCGCACCGGAGAGCTCCTCATGAACCTGCCCGTCGAAGTCGTCGAGGCCGTGAACTCGGGCAAGTGCGTGCTCTTCGTCGGCCGCCGCGCCTCCTTGGAGGCCGCCGCCGAGGCCGGCCTGAAGTACCCGGGAGAGAAGCAGCTCGCCCGCAAGATCCACGGCTCCCGGGCTTCCCTCGAGGAAGCCCTCTCGGGCGTGCGGGCCCGGGGCGGGCGCGAGGCCGTGGCCGAGGCCCTCCAGGACTGGCTGAGCGTCGACGAAGTCGCCCCGACGGACTTCCACCGCATCGCCATCAAGCGCTTCCCGCTGATCTTCACCAGCGCCCCCGACGACCTGCTGGAGCGGGCGGCGGTCCAGCTGGGGGCGCCCGCCGAGGTGCTCTACCGGGGCCAGTCCATCCCCAAGCCCGACCCGATGAAGCGGTATGTCTACAAGTACTGGGGGGGCTTCGAGCGGCCGGACACCCTGACCCTCACCCAGGGCGAGCGCCGCGAGGTGAGCCACCCGCCGGACCACAAGAAGCGCTGGCGGGGCCTGCTCAAGGACCACGTGCTGTTCTTCGTCGGCTACCGACCCGACGAGGCGGAATTCGAGGCGGTCTGGGAGGACATCTCCGAGAGCTACGGCGGCGAGCTGCCCCGCTGCCACCTGGCCGTGGCCCAGGGCCGGATCAGCGACGTGATCTGGCAGAAGTGGGTCTGGCGGGGCCTGCTGCTCTTCCTGGCCGACCCCATCGAGGCGATGGAGGAGCTCGAGCGCCAGGTCGATGGCTGAACATCGCGCCCGGGTGCGCACGCCCTCGGGCCGGGTGTCGACAGCGCGGCTGAGTGAGGACCGGGTGGTCCTGCTCGAGGGCCCCCTCTGGGGTCCCGGGCGGGAGACCGGTGAGGTGCTGGGGCCGGAGGAGGTCCGCCTGCTGTGCCCGGTCACCCCCTCCAAGGTGGTCGGCATCGGCCGGAACTACCGGGCCCACGCCGCGGAGCTGGGCAACGCGGTGCCCACGGTCCCCAAGATCTTCCTGATGGCTCCCAGCGCCGTGATCGGGCCCACGAGGTGGTCCTGGGCCTCACCTGCGTCAACGACGTCACCTGTCGCGACCACCAGCGCTTCGACGGCACCTTCACCCGGGGCAAGTCCCGGGACGGGTTCTGCCCCATCGGCCCCGTGGTCGCCCTGGGTCACCACTGGCGGGGGAGGGCGGTTCGCTGCCGGGTCGACGGCGTGCTGCGCCAGGACGGCGTGACCGACGACATGGTCTTCGGCGTGGCCCAGCTGATCGCCTTCGTGAGCGAGGTGATGACCCTGGAGCCGGGGGACGTGATCGCGACCGGCACACCCGCCGGGGTCGGACCGCTGGCCCCGGGCCAGCGGGTCGAGGTCGAGGTCGACGGCGTCGGGGTGCTGCGCAACCCGGTCGTCGCGCGGGGCTGAGTGCGTGGAGGAGCTCGTCCGCAACGCCGTGGTGCTCGGGGCTCTGGTGGGCCTCGCCCTGGTGCCGTGGCGCAGCCGGTGGCGGGTCCCGGCCCTGGGCCTCGCCCTGGTGGTCGGGCTGCCCCTGGCCTGGGGGCTCCAGGCCCTGGCGGGCAGCTTCGCCGCTGGCTCGCCCCACGTCGGCCTGCTCTCCCTGCTCGCCTGGGTCGCCTTCACCCGTCTCGCCGCGGCCGCGGGGGGACCCTGGCTGCGGGGCCCGGCCTGGCTGGTGGCCCCGGCGCTGGGGGCCTTCATCGGGGACTGGGGCGCCGCCCTGCTGCTCGCGCCCCTGGCGCCGAGTCCCGGGATCGCGGCCCGCTGGGTGCTCGGCGCCCTGGCCGGCGGCTGGCTCGCGCTGCCCGGCACGGCCGCCTCCTCGGCGGGTCTCGGCGGGGAGGCGCCCGTGGTCCTCGCCGGGGTGCTGCTGCTCATCGCCGCTCCGCCGGGCCGGGTGGACCAGCAGGGCTCGCCGCCCGTGACCGCGCTGGTGGTGACGGTGGGGGTGGCGGCGGCCCTCTTCCAGGATCACCTGCCGTTCCTGCTCGGGGGCGGTGCGCTGGTGCTCGCGGCCCGAGGGGCCCGGGCGCCGGGGCTGCTCCGCGACACCCTCGGCCTGGCGCTGCTCGGGGGCCTGGTCTGGCTCACCCGGCACGCCGGCGTCCTGCACGAGCTGCGGTGGGGCCTGGAGTGGCTCGCGGGACTGGGCGGCCCGGGGCTGGCCGGTGTCTGCGTCGCCACCGCCCTGGCCGCGTCGGTGGGCAGCGAGGTGGGGGTGGGGCTCCTGCTGCACGGTGCGCTGGACACCACGCACCTGCTCGATCAGCCGATGCTGCCCACCGCCCTGGTCACCGGCCTCGTCCTCGGGGGGGTCGGACCCCTGGTCTGGACCGGGCTCTGGCGCCACGGGCTCGGCCGCTGGGCCCTGGGCCTGGTGGTGGCCGCTCTCTGGTTCGTCTTCGATCTCGTCTAGGATTCCCCATGCGCGCTCCTCTCGTCGCCTTGCTGGCCCTGGTGGGCCTCGCCACCGCCCTCGGCGCCGCGCCGCCGCCGGTACGAGGGCCAGCCGGCGTCGTGGCTGCGGACCACCCGCTGAGCTCCCGGGCGGGCGCTGGCATCCTCAAGGCCGGGGGAAACGCCGTGGATGCCGCCGTGGCAGCGGCACTGGCCGAGGGGGTCGTGCAGGCCTCGGCCGCTGGACTGGGCGGTGGGGGCTTCGCCGTGGTGCACGTGGGGGGTGAGACCCACGTGCTCGACTTCCGCGAGGTCGCCCCAGCGGCGGGCCACGCCGACATGTTCCTCGACGACGCTGGCGAGGTGGTCCCGGGACTGTCCACCGGAAGCGGCCTCGCCGTGGCGGTGCCTGGGGAGTCCCGTGGCCTGGCCCGCCTGCTGGCCGAGCACGGCCGCCTGACCCCCCGCGCGGTCGCGGCGCCGGCCCTGCGCCTCGCGGCCCGCGGCTTCCCGCTCAACGGCCACGCGGCGGACAGCCTGGCGAAGAAGCCGGAGCTGATGGCCCAGCTGCTGGTGGGCTTCGAGGGGCCGGCGGTGCCCGGCCGGACCGTGACACGCCCGCGGCTGGCCAAGGCGCTGAGGGCCTGGGCGAGGACCGCTGGCGAGGATCTGCACACCGGCGCCGGCGCCGCCGACCTGGTGGCGGCCGTCCAGGCGGCAGACGGCATCCTCACCGAGACCGACCTGGCCGCCTACCAGCCCCGGTCGCGGGAGGTGCTCGTGGGCACCTACCGGGGCCACACCGTGCTCACCATGCCGCCGCCGTCCTCCGGAGGAGCGGTGCTGCTGCAGGTGCTGGCCGTGCTGGAGGAGGCCAACGTCGGGGGCCTCGGGCACAACGGCAGCGAGCACCTCCACCTGCTCGCCGAGGCGTTCCAGCACGCCTACGCGGACCGGGCCGCCTACATGGGCGATCCGGACTTCACGGAGGTGCCCATCGGCCGCTTGTTGACCCCCGAGCGCATCCGAGAGATCCAGGACGCCATCGATCCCGACCGGACCTTTCCCCTCGCGTACTACGGGCCCCTCGTCGCGCCGCCCCCAGACGCCGGCACCTCCCACGTCTCCGTCATCGACGGCGACGGGATGGCGGTGGCGCTGACCAGCACCATCAACACCTCCTATGGCAGTTCGATCGTGGCGCCGGAGACCGGCATCGTGCTCAACAACGAGATGGACGACTTCGTCGCCAAGCCAGGGGTGCCGAACACCTACGGCCTGGTGGGGCGCGAGGCCAACGCGGTGCAGCCGGGCAAGAAGCCCCTCAGCAGCATGACACCGACCCTGGTGCTGGATCCCGAGGGGCGGGTGGTGCTGGCGGTCGGCGGGTCCGGCGGGCCGTTCATCATCTCCAGCACCCTGCAGGTGATCAGCAACGTCCTGGACTTCGGCATGGACGTGAGCGAGGCCGTGAGCGTGCCGCGCATCCACCACCAGTGGGTGCCGGCCACCCTGTTCGTCGACGAGGGCATCCCCCTGGACGTGCAGGCGAACCTGCTGGCCCGGGGCCACGCGCTGAAGCAGTTCGCGTTCCGCTCGGCGGTGCAGGCGGTGCACCTGGGCGAGCGGGGCCTCGAGGGCGCCAGCGATCCCCGCAAGGGCGGCCAGCCGGCGGGGGTGGCCTCAGGAGGCGATCAGTAGAACATCGTCGGGCCGCCTTCGTTCGGGCGGCCGTCGATGTCCTGGAGCGCGGCGATGGCGGCCTTGGCGGCCTCCTTGATGTTCTCCTCGTCGCCACCCAGGTACACCCGGCCGAAGGCTCCGAAGGACAGGAATTCGAGCACGTCGATCTCCGCGGCCTTCTCCGCCTCGTTGGTGGCGAGCAGGGCGTAGCCGGCGGGGTGGGTCTCGAGCACGTAGAGGGTGGTGCCCTCGTGGATGTAGTTGCCGTGCCGGAAGCGGTTCACGATCTGGCTGTGGTAGCCGGTGATGCCGGTGATGGTCTGGGCGGAGACGATGCGCGGCCTGAGCCGATCGGACTCGCTGATCCCCCGGACCTCGGTGATCTGGTGGCCCGGGGGGCGGAGCTGGCCCTGGTGGTAGTGGTGGACCTCGAGCACGCCGTAGCGGCGCTCGACGATCTGCATGCCCGGCGTGCACGAGGTGCGCTTGAGCACGACGTCGGTCACCTTGTTGATGTCCATGCCCGGCGAGACCTCGACGTACAGCGACGCCTGGCCCACCAGGGGCAGGTAGCCCTTGGCGATGGTGCCCACGAAGCCAGCGGTCTGGGGCTGGAGGATGTCGATGTAGGTCCAGGTGCGGAGATCGATCGCCATGGTGTCGGGGTTCTACCGGGGGCCGCACACCCGGTCAAGCGGCGTTAGGAAGGGCACTCGCGCGACCCGCAGGCCTCTGGGGAGTGCGAGCGGAGGTCCGCCGTGATCAACCTGCTCCTGGCGCTGCTCGCCGGGGCCGCCGCCTTCGGGCTGGGCGCCCTCGCCGGCAACGTGACCTACGGCATCGTGCCGGCCGTCCTGGTCTTTCCCCTGGTCTACTTCCTGCTGGCGCGCCGCATCGGTCGCAAGCTCCAGGCGGTCATGGAGGAAGTCGCGGTCGACCTGCAGGGCGGCAAGCCGGATCCCGCCAAGGCCAAGCTCGAGGCCGCTCGCGCCCTGGGGCGCTGGCAGTTCCTCATCGACCAGCAGGTCAACGCCCAGCTCGGGGCGATCGAATACTTCTCCCGCAACTACAAGGCCGCGCGCCCCCTGCTGCAGAAGGCCTGGGCCCGCAACTGGCAGGCGGTCGGCATGCTGGCCGCCCTGGAGCTCCGCAGCAACAACAAGGACCTGGCGGTCGAGCACATGGAGAAGGCCGCCAAGTACGGCCGCAAGGACCCGACCATGTGGGCGCTCTACGCCTACACGGTGCTGGAGACCGGGGACCGGGACCGGGCCCTGTCGGTGGTGTCCGAGGGGCTGAAGGTCTGCGATGGCAACGGCCCGCTCAAGGACCTGAAGAGCGCCATCGCCAACAACCGCATGAAGAAGTTCAAGTGGGGCAAGGCCTTTGGCCAGAGCTGGTACAGCTTCTGGCCGGAGCAGATCCCCCGCAAGCAGCTGATGGCCGCCCAGCAGGGGCAGCTGAAGGGGCGCAAGAGCTTCCCGCAGCCGCGGCGGTAGCAGCGCCACTCACGGCGCTGGCACCTCGATCAACACCTCGGGCAGACCCCGTCGCTGGCGTGCCCGGCGGACAGCGAAGTCGTCCGGGTGGTCCAGGGCGGCCTTGTCCAGCACCGAGACGACCTGGTCGTCGTCGCCGGCACGGGCCCAGGCTCCCGCCGCGGCGACGAGGACCTGGGCGGAGTCGCCGTGCGCGGCGACCATGGCCGCGATGTCCGCGGGGGCCAGGCCGACCCCATAGTCTGCGAACACGTCGAGGCGCCCGACGGCGGCGGCGTCCTTGCGGCTGCGGGAGAGCCGGTAGGACCGCGCGAAGGCGTCGGCGGCCTCCTCCGGGTGGCCAGCGCGAGCGGCGGCGCGGCCCACCTCCATCCAGACCGGCCAGGACCGGGGGTGCTCCTCGCTCCGGTCCCGCGCCTGGACCAGATCCGCCGGGTCCTCGATGCGGACCGCGTCGAGCACGCGCCCGGCGAGCTGGCCGTAGTGGCGGGCGCGGAAGGCCGGGGCGTGCAGGTGGAGCCGGTAGACATAGGCGCCGCGGGTCACGACGAGCGCCTCCATCACCTGGGGCTCGCCCCGGAGCTCGAAGCTCAGCCGCAGCCTGCGTCCCGGCCAGCCGCCGACGGTCACGGCCTCGTCGTGGGCGATGCGGGCGTCGGCGCCGTGGGTGTCGACCTGGTCCAGGAGACGGGCGACCGCCTGGTCCGGGGTCTGGGGGTGGGAGAACACGCCGGTGTGCACGACCAGGGTGGCACCCCGCACCGGCGACACCCAGCCCCGATCCCCGGTGAAGGCCCAGGTCTCCTTCCAGTAGCTGGGGGTGGAGGCCTGCAGCCCCGGCGCCTCGTAGGGGCTCAGGCGCACCAGCCCGGGCCCCCAGGCGACCAGGGCGGACATCGACCCCAGGGTGACGAGGAGGGCCAGCCGACGGCGGAGGCGGTTGGGTGCCTGGTGCCGGGCGTAGACCTCGGGCTCGAGCATCGTGCCCAGGGTGCCTCCGGCCAGCAGACCGCCGATGTGGCCCCAGTTGTCCACGTTGGGGCTGAAGAAGCCCATCACCAGGCTGACGCCCAGGTACCAGACCACGGCCCAGCCGAAGTACTTCTGGGCCACGTCGGGGATCAGCTCGCCGTGCTTCCAGCCGAACACGACCGCCGCGGCGAGCAGCCCGAAGTCTCCCCCGGAAGCGCCGAGCGAGGGCCGTCCGGGGGACATCACCAGGGACAGCAGCCCGCCCCCGAGAAGAAGAAGATGGCCGCCATGTTGATCCGGCCGAGCCCCCGCTCCAGGTTCCACCCGACGTAGGCCAGGAAGAGCAGGTTGAAGGCCAGGTGCGGCAGCGAGAGGTGCAGCAGGCCGTAGGAGAACAGCCGGTGGACCTCGCCGTGCTCCAGGATCGCCGGCGCCCAATTGGTGAAGGCGTCGATGAGCAGCTCGGAGACCCCTGGCCCCTTGCTCACCAGGTAGACCCGCAGCTGGAGCCCCACGAGCACCGCGGTCATCAGGGGCATGCCCAGGCTGCGCAGGCCCAGCCGGAACCGGCGCAGCTCGGCGTCGGCCAGGGCGTGGAAGAGCTCCAGCTCGCCCGCGGGCACGAAGCGGCTGCCGGTCACGACCTCGAAGCGGATGGGGGTCTCCGCCGAGATCAGGCCGTCCCGGACCTCGATCTCGAAGTCCTCGTACGCCAGGTGGCGCTTGCCGTCGGGACCCAGGACCTCGATCGTCACGGACGGGCGGCCTCCATGAGCTGCAGGATCTGGGAGACACCCTGGCCCAGCGACGCGAGTCCGGCGGCGAGCCCCAGCCAGCCCAGGCCGGGGCTGCGGCGCGCGATGCTCGACCCCACCAGCACCAGGCCGAGGCCCCAGACGGGCACCACCGCGGACCAGGGGTGGGGGACCGCCGTGGGCACGGCCTCGGTCTCCGCGGCGTAGAACAACAGACCCGTCGCCAGCTCCGGGCCGACCCAGGCGATCGTGGCGTGAAAGCCGGCGGCTGCGAGCAGCGCCGATGCACCGGTGAGCTGGACGACCCAGCCATGGACGCGGCGGAGCGTGGAGGTCAACCGGATCCGATAGTACCTTCCCCCTGGAGGCCCCGAGTGCTCTTCCCCCTGCTGCTCAGTCTGGCCGGCTGCCTCTTCGTCGACGAGGGGGATCTCGGAGATCGCCAGGACGTGGACGGAGACGGCATCCTGGCCACCGAGGACTGCGACGACACCGACGCGGCCATCGGCGAGCCGACGGCCTGGTACCTCGACGGCGACGACGACGGCTACGGCGATCCGGACCTGGCCAGCACCGCCTGTGAGCCGCCCACCGACCGGCACCTGGGGACCGCCGGGGACTGCGACGACGGCGACGCCGCCGTGAACCCGGGCGCGGCCGAGATCTGCGACGGCACCGAGCGCGACGAGGACTGCGACGGCCTCGTCGACGACGCCGACGACTCGGCTCCGCTCACCACCTGGTACGAGGACGCCGACCTGGACGACTGGGGCCGCGACGACAGCACGCGGCAGGCTTGCGAGCCTGGCCCAGGCTGGTCCGAGGCGGGGGGAGACTGCGACGACGACGAGGGCGAAGTGCACCCGGGCGCGGCGGAGGAGTGTGGCGACGGGGTGGACCAGGACTGCCTCCCCAGCCCCGAGTGCCGGACCGAGGGCGACCAGCGGGTCACCTCGGTCGCCGACGGCCGACAGATCACGCTGGAGGACGCCGGCATCAGCCCAGGGGCCTTCGGCTTCAGCGTGGCCCACGTGGGAGACGTGGACGGCGACGGCCTGGGGGACTTCGCAGCCGGTGCCACGGGGGTCGACGGCGACCTCACCGACCGGGAGATCGGCGCGGTCTACATCTTCTCCTGCCCCCCCGTCGAGGCCGCCAGGGCCTCCTCCGCCCTCATCCAGCTCCTGGGGGACGAAGCCGGGGCCCGGGCCGGCAGCGCCATCGCGTCCGCCGGGGACCAGGACGGCGACGGCCACGCCGAGGTGCTCGTCGGCTCTCCGGACAGCTCCACCCTGGGCCCGGGCACCGGGGCCGGCGAGGCCCACCTGATCTTCGGCGGCACCGCGGCACTGAGCGGGACCCTGGGCGTCGACGAGCGGGTCACGGTGCTGTCCGGCGGCGCCAGCGGGGACCAGACGGGCTTCGCCGTCCAGCACGCCGGTGACTTCGACGGCGACGGCTTCGACGACCTGCTCGTGGCCGCTCCTGGAGGCCGGCTGGGCGAGCGAACCGGTGTCGTCTACCTCGTGCGCGACGAGGTGCTGGCGGGCAACAGCTACACGCTCACGGACGTCGCCATCGAGCTCGAGAGCGGCGAGGACGCAGGCATCGGGGCGGGCAGCGGGCTGGGCGAGGCCCTGGCCGGCGGGACCGATCTCGATGGCGACGGCTACTCCGAGCTGCTGCTCGGGGAGCCGGAGCGCGACGACGAGCGGGGCCGGGCCCTGATGTTCCGGGGCCAGGCCACGCTGACCGAGACCCTCGGGCCCGACGACGCGGCGGCCACGGTGGTGGGCGAGTCGGCCGGCGACCTGCTCGGCACCCAGGTCCACCTGTCCCTGGACCTGGACCCGGCGGGCGCGAGCCTCCTGATCGCCGCGCCCCTCGCCGAGGACGACGGCACGACCTCGGGCGTGATCTACCTCGTGCCCCTGCCGTCCCAGGGCGGCACCGTCGATCTGGCCCAGGACGACGCCGGCCGCATCGCCCCGGGCACCGAGGCCTTCTTCCTGGGCCTGGTGCTGGCTGCCGGCGGCGACCTCAACGGCGACGGCACCAGCGACCTGGCCGCCTACAGCATGGACCAGGAGGGCCTGGACGTCGTGAGCATCTTCTACGGGCCCCTCTCCCTGGACACCGACGCCGACGCCGCCCCTTGGCACGTCTTCACCGACGACAGCGCCTTCGGCGGCGCCCTCGCCCTGGGCAGCGACCTGACTGGCGACGGGGTGGGGGACCTGTTGGTGGGGCAGGCCCGGGGCGTCGAGGACGGCGCGATCTGGGTGCTGCCGGGCAGCGGCGAGTAGTGCTGCCCCTCTGGCCCCGGCCGCGGCTGTGCTTCGGGGACAGCCGCGACATGTCCGAGGTCGCCGACGACTCGGTCGCCCTGGTCGTGACCTCGCCGCCGTACTGGCAGCTCAAGGACTACGGCACCGCCGGCCAGCTCGGCTACGACCAGGACTACGAGGCCTACCTGGACGGGCTGGCCGAGGTCTGGGCCGAGTGCCAGCGCACCCTGCGGCCCGGGGGTGTCCTCGCCATCAACCTGGGCGACCAGTACACCCGGGCCAAGACCTATGGCCGGTACCGGGTGCTGCCCATCCGGGAGCGGGTGCTGGCCACGCTCCTGGCGCGGGGCCTGGAGCACGAGGGCACCCTCATCTGGCGCAAGGTGTCCACGATGAACAGCACCGGGGGCGGCGCCGTGATGGGGTCCTACCCCTTCCCGCGCAACGGCATCCTGAAGCTGGACTACGAATTCATCCTGGTCACGCGGAGGCCGGGGCCCCGCCCACCCGTGCCCGGCGATCCGGAGCTCCAGGGCTGGCTCGATGGCCACTGGGTCTTCCCTGGCGAGCGCATGGGGGGCCACCACGCGATGTTCCCCTTGGAGCTGCCGCGACGCTTCGTGCGGCTCTACACCGCACCGGGCGACACCGTGCTGGACCCCTTCGCCGGGTCCGGCACCACCCTGGCCGCCGCCCGAGAGCTGGGCCGCCGGGCGGTCGGGTACGAGCTGAACGCCGACTTCCGGCCGGTCATCGAGGGGCGGGTCGGGCAGGGGACCTGTGACTTCGTCGTGCGCAGCGACGCCCAGGCCACCCGGGCCGCCGAGGACGCCCCGGACTTCTTCGGCAGTGCGGTCGCCCTGGACCAGGTGGGCCGGGCCCGGTACGCCGATGCCGTCAAGGTGATCGGGGTGCCCGGGCCCATCGAGGTCCTGCTGGATGACGGGCGACAGGTGCTGCTCGAGGGGCTGAACCCCCCGGCGGACGGCGCCGCCTGCCGGGCTCGCCTGGCGGCCCTGGTGCTGAGGCGCAGCGTGCTGATCGAGGAGACCCGACCGGGCCGTGCCTACGTGCGGCTCGAGAACCGCACCATGGTCAACAGCACGCTGCTGCGGGAGGGCCTGGCGCCGGTCGACCCCGACGCGCAGCACCGCAACCGCACCCGGTTCGCCCGCTACGCGGCCGAGGTCAGCTGAGCCAGGGCCCAGCGGGCGTGCTCCGCCACCAGGGGCGAGCACTCGTCCACGGCCTGCTCCAGGACCGGCACGGCCGCCGGGTCTCCCAGGTTGCCCAGCACCACCGCCGCGTTGCGTCGCAGGCCGTCGGGACCCGGCCGACGGAGGGGCGTGCCGGTGAAGCGCTGGATGAGGGTCTGGTCGGAAGCCGCCAGGATCTCCGGGAGGTCCAGCCAGGCGTTGCGCGGCAGGAGGTCGTCCTCGTCGGGTTCCGGGGGGGCGGCGTTGTGGGGGCAGACCTCCTGGCAGACGTCGCAGCCGAAGACCCAGCGGCCGAACTTCGCCCGCAATGTCGAGGGGATGGGGCCCCGTTCCTCGATCGTCCAGTAGGCGATGCACAGGGGCGCGTGCAGGTCCCGGGGGCCCCGGAAGGCGTCGGTGGGGCAGGCGTCGAGGCAGCGGGTGCAGGCGCCGCAGTGGTCGCCGAGGGGGGCGTCGGGGGCGAGCCCCAGGTCCACGAAGAGCACGGCCAGCACCAGCCAGGAGCCTCGCGCCGGCCAGATCTGCACGCTGTTCTTGCCGCCGAAGCCCAGGCCAGCAGCGCCCGCCCAGGACCGCTCCAGGATGGGCGCCGTGTCGACCCCTCACCAGCAGGCGATGCCTTCGCGGCGCAGGGCCCTCTCGAGCCGCCGCAGCCGCTTGCCGACGAGGTTGTGGTAGTCGCGGCCCCAGGCGTAGCGGGCCACGCGGCCCGTGAGGCCCCCGGGATCCGGCGGCACCACGTGGTGGTGGTCCACGCCCAGCACGATCACGCTCCGAGCCCCGGGCAGGCGCAGCCGCGGGTCCGCCCGCTCGTCCCGGCGCTCCTGGAGCCAGTGCAGGGATCCGTGGGAGCCCCGGGCGAGCCAGGCGTCGAAGCGGTCCAGCCACGGGGTCGGGGACAGCGCGGCCACCCGCACCTGCGCGAAGCCAGCGTCCGCGGCCTTGCTGTCGATCAGGCTTCGCGCGTCCATCACCACCGCCCTTCGGGTTACGCCCGAGGCCCCTGGTCCGTACCACAGGAGACCGTCGTTGAGCACCCGCGAGAACCCTGAGAAGGTCGTCATCTTCGGCTCCGGCCCGTCCGGCTGGACCGCCGCCATCTACGCCTCCCGCGCGGATCTGGCACCCATCGTCTACGAGGGCCTGCAGCCCGGCGGTCAGCTGACCATCACGACCGACGTGGACAACTACCCGGGCTTCCCCGACGGCGTCATGGGCCCGGAGATGATGGAGCAGTTCAAGGCGCAGGCCCTGCGGTTCGGCACCCGGGCGGTCTACGCCTCCGTGGAGAACATCGACCTGAGCAGCTGGCCCTACCGCTACGTGACCGACGAGGGCGAGGGCTGGGCCCAGACGATGATCATCGCGACCGGCGCGTCGGCGCGCTACCTCGGCCTGCCCAACGAGCTCCGCCTCCAGGGCTACGGCGTCAGCGCCTGCGCGACCTGCGACGGCTTCTTCTACCGGGACCAGGTGGTGGCCGTGGTCGGCGGCGGCGACTCCGCCTGCGAGGAGGCCAGCTTCCTGACCAAGTTCGCCAGCAAGGTCTACCTGGTCGTGCGCAGAGACGCGCTGCGGGCCAGCAAGATCATGCAGAAGCGGGTCTTCGACAACGACAAGATCGAGATCCTCTGGAACCACGAGACCGTCGACGTGCTGGGCAAGGACGCCGTCGAAGGCGTGCGCCTGAAGAACAACAAGACCGGCGAGGAGCGGGACATCGCGCTGACCGGCTTCTTCCTGGCCATCGGACACGTGCCGAACAGCCAGCCCTTCACCGACTGGCTGGAGACCGACGAGACCGGGTACCTGGTCACCGCACCGGACAGCACGGCCACCCGCGTCCCCGGGGTCTTCGCCGCCGGCGACGTGCAGGACCACGTGTACCGGCAGGCGGTGACCGCCGCGGGCAGCGGCTGCATGGCGGCGCTCGAAGCCGAGCGCTGGCTGACCGAGAAGGGCGCGGAGTAGCTGTTGCGCCAGGTCGTGCCCGAGCGGGGGATCGGCAACGGCCGGGTCCTGCTCGTGCGGCACGGGCCGGTCACCCCGGCCTGGCGAGGCACCCTGTACGGCCACTCCGACGCCGAGCCCGAGGATCTGGACGGCGTGGGCTGGGCCGGGTCCCCCGTCGACGCGGTGGTCTGCTCGGACCTGACCCGCGCGGTGCGCACCGCCGAGGCCCTGTTCCCCGGGGTGCCCGCCGTGCGCGACCCCGATCTGCGAGAGACCGACTACGGCGAGCTCGACGGCCGGGACCTGCTCGAGCTCCACGAGGAGCAGCCCACCCTGTGGGACCAGTGGCTGGCCGAGCCCGACGACCTCCGCTTCCCGGGTGGCGAGACCTACAGCGAGGTCTCGCAGCGGGTGGTGGCGGCGGTCGAGCGGGCGCGGCTGCTGGCGCCGGACGGCGTGGTCGCGGTCGTGACCCACGGGGGCTGCATCCGCAGCGTGGTGGCCTGGGTGCTGGGGGCGACCGCCCACGGGGTCGGGCGGCTGCGGTGTGCGCCGCTGAGCTACGTCGAGCTGCGGTACTGGGACGGCGTGCCGGTCGTGGAGAGGACGAACGCGCCAGGGACCTGAGTCCTACTCCTCCGCGCTCGGATCCACCGGCACCTGCAGCCAGTCCGGCAGTCCCGGCGGCTCCCACCCGTCGCCGTCGACATCCACCCAGATCGGGTTGGTCAGGGCGTAGGGGTGGGTCGGGAAGGTCCGGGGCTGGTCGATGGAGCTGCCGAGCAGCGAGCCGATGGCCTCCACGCTTCCCAGGGCCTCGATGACCACGTCCTGGAGCTGGATGGCCGGCCACACCACCGGGGAGAACAAGGGGGTCAGGCTGTCGTCGGAGAGCGCGGTCACGACGTACCAGCTGTCCTGGGTGGGGGTGACCTCGAGGGTCTCGAACAGGTTCAGCACGTCGCTGTTGGGCGCCAGGCCGTCCCACACGTGGATCAGGCGGCCGTTCTCGTAGACCTCGACCCGGTCGACGTCGAACCAGGTGGGGGACTGGACCTCGACCGTGAGCGCGACCGCGCCGTCGGCCACGATCTCGCTGCCCACCACGTTGTCCGGGTCGTCGGCCCAGAAGCGGATGAACGGTCCGTAGCTGGCGACGACCCGGTGCTCCCGCACGGCCAGCGCGACCTCGGCGTCGTCGACGTAGGCGGGCTCGTCGGTGCCCGAGAGCACGTAGTTCCGGGGGCAGCCAGCCTCGACCTTGGTCTTGCCGTGGGCGTCGGAGTTGCCCAGGGCGGTCAGGCGGTAGCCCAGGTTCAGCAGGCTGAACCAGTCGTCCAGGTGGCCCTCGATGCCGTAGCCGAGGGTGTAGGTCCCGGCCTCCAGGTCGGCCTGTTCGTCGAGGGTGCGCTCGATGACGTCGTACCCGGTCACCTCGCGCCCCGCGGCGTAGTCGTCGAGCTCCTGCTGGGTGGGCGTGCGGATGAGCTCGAAGCGCTTGCCGTTCAGGATCTCGATGGCGTGGAAGTCCAGATCGAACTGGGCCGGCGTGAAGATGCTGAAGTCCGCCGCGGTCGAGGTGACGGGGATGTCCACCACGGGGGCGTAGGGCTCGCCCTCGTAGGGGGAGAAGCCGAACTGGTCGAAGTAGCCCAGGATGCCGTCGCGGGGGTGGGCCATGATCGTGGTGACCTCGGCGTCGACCTGCCCTGCGTCGATGAGGCTCTCCCGGATCTCCCGGGGGGTCATGCCGGTCCAGTCGAAGGCGCCGCCGGCCTCGTCCAGGTAGTCCTGACGCAGCGGGAAGCCGAGGTAGTGGCCGACCTCGATGGGGGTGACCTCGAGGCCGATGCTGGAGGTGATCCAGGGCTCGAGCCCCAGGTCCTCGATGTGCGGTGCGAAGTCGAGGATGAAGTCGTGGTCCGTCGAGAGCAGGAATTCGACGCCCTCCGCCGCCATGGTCACCACCCGCTCCGTCGGGCTGACGCCGGAGTCGTGGCTGGGCTGGCTGTGCACGTGGAAGTCCGCGCTGATCCAGCCCGAGGAGTCGATGGAGCGCGCCACCGCGAGCTGGACGTCGCTGGCCTGGCCGGCGCGGACCGTGAAGGGCTCGACGTCGAGCTCGTACTCCAGGCCACGGGTGGCCCAGGCCTCGTAGTCGCCGGGGGGCAGCTGGACCGAGCCCTCGCCCATGGCCAGGAAGACGATGGCCTCCGGGTCGTCGGGCAGGAAGGGGTCGCCGAGGACCGGGTCGCGGACCACGCTCTGACCGGTGGCCGGGTAGACCGTGACCTTGGACGGGGTCAGCAGGCCCTCGTCGTCGCGCACCGTGAAGGTGACATCGCCCGAGCGGCGGGCGGTGAGCACGACCGCCACCGGCTCGTCCTCGGTCACGGTGATGGCCGTGCGGCCGCTGGTCTGGCGCCCCTGCTCGTGCACGACCAGCTCCCAAGGGCCCACGGGCAGGGTGCCGCCGAAATTGCCGTCGACCAGCGTGTCGTCGAGCATGACATCGGTGGTCCACTGGGAGTACGGACGCTCGGCGCCGGGCTCGTAGACGAAGACCTTGGCGCCGCTGGCGGGCTCGACCGTGGACTCCTCGACCACGAAGCCGTCGACCCGCCCCACCGGGGTGCCGCGGGCGGCGTAGAGGCCGTCGAGCGCCGAGCCCACGTCGCCGTGGCCGATGGCGAAGGCCCGCTCGTAGGTCACCGCGGTGCCGGCTTCGAAGGCGGCGTCCTCGCAGCCCGTGTCGCCCTCGCAGGCGGGCTCCACCCCGGCACCAATGGCGACGGTCTGGCTGCTGGTGAAGAGCGGGATGTGCACGCTGCCGTCGATGGCGCCCAGCACGTAGCTCACGCCCTCGGAGGTGCCGGCGACGAAGTCCAGGGCCAGCGGCTCGGTCATCAGGTTGCGGCCCTGCTGGGCGAGCACCTGGATCTCGGTGTCTTCGTCGAAGCCGATGCCAGGCACGAAGACATCGACGTCGCCGCCCTGGAGGTAGAAGTCGCCGATGGCGATGCCGCCCCCGAGGGCCAGGTCGACCACGGCGAGGAAGTCGTCGCTGCCTGCGAGGAGCTCGCCTTCGGTCGCCGGTGTGATGCCGTCGTCCATGACCGTGGCGGTGGTGCGCAGCAGGACGTAGTCGCTGTCGGGCTTCAGGACGTAGTCGGTGACGATGTGGAAGTCGGGGGTGCGCAGCAGGGACCACAGGGCCTGGAGCATGCCCAGGAAAGGCTCGGCGGCGGCGGAGACTCGGATGATGGCCTCGCCATCCGAGCCATCGCGGATGATCTCGACGTGCTCCTCGAGCACCGCCCCGGGCACGTTGAGGTTCACGGTCGGGATGATCTCCGCCAGGCGGTCGTTGCCGACGCCGTTGGCCCAGTCCGGGCCGCGCCGGACGCGGTCGGCGTCGGCGATGGAGCCGCCGTAGATGCCGGGACCCATGGACACGTGCCCCCCCAGGACCGAGACCTGGATGCGGTCGTTGGCCAGGATGAAGTCCGCCGGGCGGTCGCCCTCGGCCGGGCGCGCCAGGGCCTTCGGGCCGCCGACGCCGTCGGCCAGGGTCTGGAGCTCGTAGGCGGTGACCCGACCGGTCTCGGTGGCCGGGTCGCAGCCCGCCAGCCAGAGGAGGGGCAGGAGGCTCGCGAGGCAGGCGGTGTGCGTGTTCACGGCTGCGTTATAAGCCGTGCTCCCCCGAGGTCGCCATGCTGCTGCTGCTGTCCGCCCTGAGCACCGTGCACGCCCAGGACCCCGCGCCGGAACCGACTCCCGCACCGACCGAGGAGGAGGCACCCGCCGAGACCGAGGAGGTTCCGGCAGAGCAGGCCCCGGCGGAGAGCGAGCAGGCGCCTGCGGAGGAGGAGCCTGCGGCCGAGGAGCCCGACCCGGCCCCGGCGCCCGACCCGGCTCCGGCGGCCGAGCCCGAGCCCGACCCGGCCCCCGACTCTGCTCATCTCCCACCTCGCCGAGCACTCCGCGACCTACGGCCAGGTCCAGATCTGGGGCATCGCCTTCGACCAGGACCAGACCGCCCAGGCCGACGCCGCCGGCTTCGGCGACCCGGAAGACGACATCGGCTTCAAGATCCGCCGGGCCCGCATCGGCCTGGCCGGCGACTGGGGCCAGGTCGGCTACGACGTGGGCGTCGGCTACAGCTCCGGCTTCGACGGCATCGACACCCGCTCGGGCATCGAGATCGTCAACGCCAGCGTGGACTACCAGCTCCACCGTCACCTGGCCGCCAGGGCGGGGGTGATGAAGGTTCCCTTCGGCCGGGACAACGCCTTCAGCTCCAGCGACCTGGCCCTGGGCGAGCGCGCCATGATCGCCAACCACGTCACCCCCGACCGCGACGTGGGCCTGGTGCTCGACGGCGGCCACATGGGCCTGCGGCTCCAGGCCGGCGTCTTCAACGGCAACGCCAGCCTGGCGGGCGACGAGAACCCCGGCGTGCTGGCCTCGACCCGGGTCTCCTTCGACCGTGGCCCCGGCGACATGATGTCCACGTTCGGCACCGTCGAGGCCCTGAGCTTCAGCGTCGGCGGCAACGTGGCCTACAACTGGGACACCGCCACCACCGACCTGATGTACGGCGTCGACTTCGGCCTGCGCGTGGGCGCCCTGGCCGTGATGCTCGACATCCAGGCGGGCCACCGCTCGCCCGCCAACACCACGGTCGACCAGCCCGATGTCCTGCGCACCACCATCCGCGACGGCGCCGTGCTGCACCTGTCCTACACCCTGAAGGACATGTGGGAGCCCGCCCTGCGGGTCGAGTGGTACGACAACGACACCGAGACCGCAGGCGACGAGCAGGCCTTGATCACCGCGGGCTTCGCGGCACACCTGGCCGAGGACAAGCTGCAAGCGGGCCTCGCCCTCGTGCACCGCCACGAGACCGACCTGGCCATCCCGAACGACACCCTGCGCGGCTTCGTCCAGGTCGCCTGGTAGTACCCTCGCCCCATGATCCGGCAGGGCGACAGATTCGGGCCCTGGGCCGTCATCGGCCGCTACGGCGACGGTCCGGCCTTCATCGTCCGGCACGCGGAGACCGGCTCCCGCGGTCTGCTCTACGCCGCCGACCCGAGCTCGGGCCTCCCCGTGGCGGCGGTCCGGCGCAAGGCCCAGCTGCTCGCGCGCATCGAGCACGAGGTGGCGGTCGGCACGCTCGAGGTCAACCCCCAGGACGGCTGGCTCGTGACCCAGCTGGCCAGCGGCGACAGCCTGAAGACCCGCCTCGAGGGCAGCGTGGTCGACCTGAGCGACGCCCTGAAGCTCACCCGTGAGGTCGCGGACTGCCTGGCCACCGCCCACGCCGCGGGGGTGCACCACCTGCAGCTCAACCCGAGCCGGGTGGTGTTCTGGAAGGACCGGATCAAGCTCGACGGCTTCTCCGACAGCCAGCAGCCGCCCCAGGTCTCGGAGACCCCCCCGGCGGAGCTCTTCCCCTACATCCCGCCAGAGGTCCACAAGGAAGGCAGCGCCGAGCTGCCCCAGTGGGATGTCTACGCGCTCGGCGTGTGCCTCTACGAGGCCCTGACCGGCGAGCGGGCCCACATGCAGGCCGACCAGGTGGGCAAGGTCCCGACCTGGCTCGTCCGCGACAAGATCCGCCACAACCACCTCGACCCGGGCCCCGCCTTCCCCCAGGAGGTCCGGCGCCTGGTCCACCAGGCCACGGCCAGTCGGCCCCGTCGGCGCTTCCGGAGCGCCACCGCGCTGAGCGAGGCCGTCAGCCGCACCGAGCAGGCCCTGGCCACGGCTGGCGAGGGCATCTCCACCAAGCTCCAGACCGCGCTGCGGGGGGTGCTGGCGGTGCTGCTGCTGACCGCGGTCGGAGGTCTGGGTGTGATGTTCGCTGGCTTCGACGCCGAGAGCCTGATGGGGCAGCCCACCCGGACCGTGAGGCTGATCGTCAACTCCGACGACCCCGGAGCTCTCACCCTGGTGACCATCAACGACGCCGAGCCGGTCCAGGTCGCGGGCAACCACTTCTACTTCACCGGCGTGCCCGTCGGCACCGGCGACATCCACGTCATCGCCGGGCCGGGGTGCGGTCCGCCCTACTGCCCCGGGGAGAAGTGTCCGTTCTGCTGCACCGGCGCCCGGGTCACCCGCACCATCGAGGCCGGTCACGGGGAGCAGAACCTGGTCGTGCCGGTAGACATCAGCGCCTCTTCGGAGCCCCGGCCCGTCCTGATCACCACCCCTCAGCTCGAGGCGGGCACCGCCACCACCGTGCGCCTGTACACCGAGGAGGGCGACGACCCCGAGGCGGTGCGCGACGGCTCCGGGTGGCGCTTTCCAGCGGTGGTGCCCGGCAAGTACGAGCTGTGGGTCGATGTGGGGAGGTGCCCGCGCGCCGCCGTGGGCTGCTACCCCGACGGCCGCTGCCCCGAAGGCTGCACGTCCCTGCTGGATGTCCTGCTGGTGCCGTGCGGGACCGGGGATCTGGAGATCGCCGTCGACGTGCCACAGCCCCTTTAGCGGGCACGGAAGGGATTTGTCGGGCAGGCTGTAGTCACACCATGCCCATCCCCGGACTGCCAGGCGCCGCTGAGACCACCTTCCGCACGCGGGACGCCTTGCTCGTGTCCCTGGACCGACTGGTGGCCGAGGTCTGCGCCGAGCTCGCCGAGCAGGGCACCGAGCTGAGCCTGCGCACGGCCAAGGCCGCGATCCAGGCCGCCCGCGCCGCGATCACGCGCCAGCCCGGGCTCACCGAGGTGGCCCTGGTGGACACCATCCGCGAGCGGCTGCGCCAAGAGCACATCCTGCTGCCGGCCCCGATGGTCTCGGCGCTGCTGCGGACCTATCTGCGCAAGGTGGTGGAGCTGGACATCACCGAGGTGAACGACTTCAGGAACGCCTGAGGAGCGGATTCCTCGGCAACCGCCACCGCTTCCGAGTCAGCACCTCGCCGCAGAGCGCGTCCATCCGGTGGGCGAACTGCCGAGCCCGCTCCCGGCCGTCACCGCCTGCGGGCAGGGCGGCGACCCGGGCTTCGTAGTCGGTGATCAGCGGGCCCAGCTCGGTGATGTCGATCACCGGGAAGACCCGGTCGCTGATCTTGCGGGCGAAGCGCACCTGGTGGTCGTCGACGTGCTCGCCGAATTGCGCCTGGCGGGGCACGACCAGGGGCACCTTGCCGTGAGCCAGGGCCTGCATGATGGTCGCGGGGCCCCCGTGGGTGATGATGATGCGGGCGTCGCGCATCTTCTGCTGCAGGTCGTCGAAGGGCATCTGGCGGGCGCACTCGACGTGGCGCGGCGCGACCGTGCAGTAGCCGGACTGGCAGAACACCGGCTCGGTGATCACCCCGGTCTCGATGAGCCGATCGAGCTCGACCAGCAGCCGGTCGAAGGGGTCCTCGTGGGTGCCGACGGTCGCGAGGATCACAGGACCTGTCCCAGGTTCTTCGCGTTCGGGTAGAAGGTCCGCTGGTCCTCCCACTGGATGACCATCTCGTCGAGCACCGGCTGCACGAGGCGACTGGTGAGCGGCGAGCTGTCGATCCGGTCGTAGACCTCGACATAGACGGTGCGGCAGCCGAACAGCACCTTGCCGAGCCAGAAGTACGGCACCGCCAGCCCCGCACCGTTGCTCACGATCACGTCCGGGCGCTCGACCGCGAGCACTCGCAGGGCCATGACCGAGTTCTTCACCAGGTTCTTGAGGCTGCGGTTGGTGGGGAAGTGCCCCCAGTAGGTCTGCTCGTCGGCCAACAGGGACTCGGCGTCGGGCTTGTCGAAGGTCACCCAGAAGCGGTCGTGCTGTGTCCACCAGGCGTCCAGGCAGTGCAGCTGGGCCAGGTGCCCCCAGCTGGAGCAGGGGAAGCAGATATTGTAG
>CAYFPX010000001.1:44007-46504 GCA_964344945.1 uncultured Enterobacterales bacterium | reverse complement strand
AAGACCAGCTGGGCTTTGTAGCGGCGCTCAGCCACGTCGGGCTCCCAAGACGTCCCGGTAGAGCGCCTCGAAGCGGTCCACCGTGCGGTCCCAACCGTACTCCAGGGCCTTGTCGCGCGCGGCCGCACTGACCGCGGCGTAGCGCTCGCCCAGGTCCCGGGCCCTGCGGATGGCGGCGGCGCCGGCGGCCGGGTCCTGGAAGTCCACGATGAAGCCATTGCGCCCCTCGGACACGAAGTGTCGGAACGCGCCGATGTCGTTGAGCACCGGCACCACCCCGGCCCCCATCGCCTCGACCACCGAGATGCCGAACGCCTCGTACTCCGACGGGAACAACCCCAGCTCCGCCGTGCGCACCGCCTCGTGGAGGTCCTCGAGCGCGATGCGGCCTTCGAAGCGCACGTGGTCCTGAAGCCCCAGCCGGTCCCGCTGCGCGCTGAGCCGATCCACCAGCCCGGCCACCACCTCGGGTCCGATGATCCGCAGGGTGAAGGGCCGGGGGTCCTGCGCCCTCAAGACCGCCAGGGCCTCGAGCAGCTGAGAGATGCCCTTGTGCACGTCGAGCCGCCCCACGACGATCCACTGCCCGGGCACCGGTGCGTGATCCAGGCCGGCGTAGTGGCTGAGGTCCACCGCGTTGCGGGCCAGCTCACAGCGGTCGCTGATCGGCGCGAAGAGCTCCTTGTCGTGCTCCGACGAGCACAGGACCCGATCGACGCCACCTAGGGTCAAGGGAGTCATGGTGCGGAACCAGAGCTTCTTCAGGGCCAGGTGGGCGTCGGTGTGGAAGAAGCCCCCGTGGGTGGAGAGCACCACGGGCTTGCCGTGCCGGCGCTTGTGCAGCACCAGCCAGTCGAGCAGGAAGTCCACCGCGTGCACGTGCACCAGGTCGTAGCGGTGCACGAAGCCGAGGACCCGCGGAGCGATGGGGTAGCGGGTGCTCCCCCGGAAGGGGACCCGGTAGACGTTCACCCCGTTGAGGTGGTCGTAGGGGGGCAGGTCGCGCCCGTCCTCGAAGGCCCGGTCCAGCGTGACCACGTCGCAGGTGTGGCCCCGGGCCACGAGGTGCTCGGCGAGGCCCTGGGCGATCTTCTCGATGCCCCCCAGGTTGGGCCAGTACACCCGGCTGACCTGGAGGACCTTCAGGGGAGGTCCGCTCACCGCGCAGCGATAATGCGCCCCGTCGTGGAGAGACAGCAGAACGTCAAGGCCGTGGCCCGTGGGGCCGGGGTGCTGCTCCCGGCCACCCTGGCCGGGACCGTGCTGATCCTGCTCAACGAGATGCTGATCAACGGCGTGCTCACCACCGCCGAGTACGGGGTCTACACCACGTGCAAGCGCGTGCTCCAGATCGGCTTCCTGATCGCGTACCTGGGGCTGGAGAACGCGGTGATCCGCTTCGTCTCCCGGGGCCACAGCGACGACAGCGTGCCCGCCAGCGCTGGGGCCTGGCGCACCGCCCAGGCCTGGAGCCTCGGGGCCGGTGTGCTGCTCGGCGGGCTGCTCTGGGCCTTCGCGGAGCCCATCGGCGGCTTCTTCGATCCGGATCCGAGCCCGGTGCTGCCGGGTGCCCTGCGCCTGCTCGCGGTGGCCCTGCCTCTGGCGTCTGTGCGCATGCTCGCGAGCAGCGCCTCCCAGGGCCTGCTGGTGATGTGGCCGAAGGCCCTGATCCCCCAGATCGCCTGGCCGATGGCGTTCATCGCCGGGGTGGCGCTGTTCACCGTCGGGGGCGGGCGGGGGCTCGAGGGCGTGCTGTTCGCCTACGACGCCAGCATGGCCCTGGGCGCGGCGCTGGCCCTGGCCACCCTCTTCCGCATCCAGCCCGCCATGCTCGATCCGCGGACCCGGGGCGAGGCCTCGAGCCGGGAGCTCCTGGGCTTCGCCGCGCCCCTGCTGGCCTACACCATGGTGCACGCGCTCTACGTCTGGCTCGACCAGCTGCTGCTGGCGCGGCTCGATGGCATGGAGGCCGCGGGCATCTACGGGCCCGTCGCCATCCTGGCGCCGCTGTTCGCCGTGGGGGTGACGGCCCTCAACGGGATCTTCGCGCCGATGATCGCCAGCCTGCACCACCAGGGGCACTGGGACGAGCTCGGCGGCCTCTACCGCACGGTCGCCCGCTGGTCGCTGCTGCTGGCGGTCCTGTTGATCACCGGTGGGAGCGGGGGGCGATGCCGAGCGCGGGGCGGGAGCCCGGGCGCCACCTACGCTGGTGCGCCTGATGGACGCCGCCTTCGTGGTGCCCGAGGCCGTGATCGGCATCTTCCCCAACGGCCGCACCGAGGCCGTGGCTGCGCTGCAGGTGCTGGCCGTGGCCTACGTGCCGGTCGTGACCGCCGGCGGGGTCAACTACATGCTGATGATGAGCGGCCACCAGCGCTACGTGCTGTACAACGGCATCCCCGCCGTGGCCGCCAACCTGGGGCTGTCGGTGTGGCTGATCCCCGCCCACGGGCCCACCGGTGCGGCCATCGCCAACGGCGCCGCGCTCCTGCTC
>CAYFPX010000001.1:42919-43871 GCA_964344945.1 uncultured Enterobacterales bacterium | reverse complement strand
TCCCGGCCGGGCTCGCTGGTGCCTGGGTCGGCGACCTCGTCGGCGCCCTGCCGCCCCTGGCGGTGGTCGCCCTGACCGGCGTGGCCATCGCCCTGGTCTACGGTGCCGCGGTCCGCCTGCTCGGCCTCGACGAGGACGACCAGGTGGTGCTCGATGCCGTGAAGAAGAAGCTCCCCGCCCGGTTCCGCCGATGATGCTCGCCGTGTTGCTGTCGCCCGCGCTCGCCGCGGCCCCCTCTCACGACTGCTTCGGCGACGGGCCCGGCGCCCCGCCCACGTCCAGCTCGCCGAGGGCGAAGGTGCCGGCTGGATCGGCGCGGACTGTACGGTGGTGGGGACCGAGCCCCTGGTCCTGCCGTCGCCGGGAGGGTCGCCCGAGCAGCTGGTGCTCACCTGGGTGAGCTTCGCCCCCCGCAGCACCCGGGACCCCGTCGCCGACGTGGTCCTGCGCTGGGAGGACGGCCAGGAGGAGCGCCTGGTGGCCCGCCTCGGCAGCGACATCTGGCAGCCCTGGGTCCTTCGCACCGGCGACCAGGCCTGGTCGGAGTGGGTGGGGCTGGGCAGCAACGGCAAGCCGGTGACGGTCACGAACCTGCTGCTCACCACCCGGGGTCCGGCCCCCCTGGCCGAGGTCGAGGTGCGGCGACGCGGCCGGCACCCCCTGGCCGTCATCGACCTCTCCGTGCCCAGGGACCCCCAGCCCGTGGCGCTGGCCCCGGCCCCCGCCGCCCACGAGGGCTGGACCGGGTTCGACCTGCCCTGGCTCTCCAGCCTCCCCGGAGCCCTGCCACCCGTGGGTCCCGCCGGCGAGCGAGGCGGCGTGACCCGCTGCGACGACCACCTCTGCTTCGGCGACGGCTCCCGGGCGCGCTTCTGGGGCATCAACCTGGTCGGCGCCTCGGCCTTGCCGCCGGTGGAGGACGCCGCCGCCCTCGCCGAGGAGCTGGCGGGGG
>CAYFPX010000001.1:42436-42909 GCA_964344945.1 uncultured Enterobacterales bacterium | reverse complement strand
GCTAATCGGAGGGCATGGCTTCCAGACGTTCTCAGCTCCGGTCGGTGTACCGCGCGATGGATTCAGCGCGCTCGTTCGAGGAATGGCACGCGGCTGCGGTGGAACACGACGCGCTGACCGGCGCGGAGGCGTGGCGAAAGGAGGACGAGAGCGAGCACTACGACGCGGCTGATTTGAGGCGAAGCATCGCCATGATGACGCGGTTGCGGTCGGAACATCGCGCCGAGGAGCTGGCGGGGGCCGGCTTCAACCTGGTGCGCCTGCACCACCTCGACGGCGGCACCGGCCAGTCCCTGCTCCACGGGGACCGCGCCCGGGGCGGACCGCTGCTCGACGCGGGCATGGTGGACCGCTTCGACCGCCTCTGTGCCGAGCTCATCGCCCGGGGCATCTACCTGGTGCTCGAGGGACCGACCCTGCGGCAGTACCTGCCCGGGGAGGGCGTGGAGAACCCCGGGGGCATCCCCGGCAAC
>CAYFPX010000001.1:0-42406 GCA_964344945.1 uncultured Enterobacterales bacterium | reverse complement strand
TCCCTACACCGGCCGCAAGTACACCGCCGAGCCCGCCGTCGCCTGGTTCGAGCTGACCAACGAGAACAGCCTGATCGCCGGCTGGCTCGGGGGCTCCCTGGAGCAGCTCCACCGCGTCCACCGGCGGGTCCTGGACGACAGGTGGAACGCCTGGCTCGGGCAGAAGTACGGCCAGGACGAGCACCTGATCATGGCCTGGAGCGGCGGACCGCACGGGGGCCTGGAGACCGGGGAGTCCCTGCGGCTCGCCACCGTGCGCCGTGACCCCATCCAGCGGACCTGGACCGTGGACTGGCCGGCCCAGAGGTCCAAGGACCTCTACGCCTTCTACTACGAGCTCGAGTCCTCCTGGTACCTGCGCACCAGGCGCTGGCTGCGGGACGAGCTCGGCGTCCAGGCGCCCCTGGCCGGGTCGATCCTGTGGGGCCGGCCCGAGAGCGACCGGCTGCAGCGCATCAACGACCTGAGCGACCTCCACGTCTACTGGGACCCGATGGTCCAGCGGCGCCACGGCCGCATGGACTCGGCGCTGGCGAGCCCCTGGACCCAGCGCATCCCCGAGCGGGTGGGGTGGGGGATCGAGGGGCTGCCGCTGGTGATCAGCGAGCTCAACCACCCCTTCCCGAACCCCTACGCCTACGAGGCGCCGCTGCTGTGGGCCTCCCTGGCCGCGGTCCAGGGCGTGGACGCGGTGATCTGGTTCGCCTACGGCCACGGGCCCTTCGACCGGGCGCCGAGCGGGCTGGACGGCATCTTCGACCTGCGGGCCGCGACCAACGTGTGGGCCCAGCTGGGCGTGGCCGGTCAGCTGTACCTGTCCGGGGCCCTCGACGAGCCGGCGGGCGCGGCCCTGCGGCTGATGAACCGCCGGGCGGTGGTCGAGTCCATGGTGATGCGCCCCCGGACCCAGGACTGGGGACACGCCGATCTGGAGACCGCGCTCACCCAGCGCATCCGCACCGCCTACCGCCTGACCGATGCGCCCCCGCCGCGGCCGGCCGACCCGGAGGCGACCCGGCCCACCTGGGAGGACGGGGTGCTGGTCGTGGAGACCGCGGGGGTCGAGGCGGTGGCCGGCGACTTCGGCGAGCACCTTGGGGAGAGGGTCTCGGTCCAGGCCGACCAGCCCGCCGCGATCTGGGTGGCGAGCGAAGACGGCGAGGCCTTGGGGCAGGCCCACAGCGTGCTGATCGTGGCCACGGCCCGCATGGCGCACAGCGGCCAGGCCTGGTCGGAGTCCGGGCGCCGGCTGCTGCAGTGGGGTGGGGGACCGGTGCGCCTGGAGCCGGTCACGGGCAAGGTCCGGGTGGAGATGCCCTGTCGGGCCCAGGCGTCGGTGCTGGGAGCGAGCGGGGAGCCGGTGTCGACGCTGCGGCTGTCGACTCGGGGGGGGATGGCCGAGGTGCCGCTGTCGGGGACGAGTCCGTGGGTGCGCGTCGAGTGTCGCTGAGCCCGTGGCTCAGCCGGGTCTCACCGCCCTGAACGCCACGCTCCCCCCGACCCCCAGCGCCCCTCCCACCCGATCCGGCCACGCCAGCGCCCGCACCACGGGCACGGCGAGGCGGCTGTAGGCCTTCTGGAAGCCGGAGGCGGCGGGACTGGTCGGCGCCGGGTCCGTGGAGGGCACGGCGGGCGAGGCTGTGCTGCGGCGGTTCGCCAGCTGCCGGGCCCTGCCGAGCCAGGCGAGGAAGCGGTGGTCGTGCAGGGGCTGGACCCACACGTTGAAGCGCATGTCCCAGGGCACCTCGAAGCCCGCGCCCTCGACCTCGGCCCGGACATCGGGCCAGCACAGCATGCGGTCCCGATCGTGGCCGACCTGGCGCTGGCGGGCCTGCCAGGCCTGTTCGGTGAAGATCTTCTGCAGGCCGTCGAAGCTGACCGTGACGTCGTTGACCGGCAGGTGCGCCAGCAGGGTCCCGCCGGGCCGGAGCACCCGGAAGGCCTCGCGCACGGCGGCCCCGAGGTCGCTCAGGTGCTCGAAGACGTCGAAGCTGAGCATGGCGTGGAAGGTGCCGTCGGCGAAGGGCAGGTGCTCCGCGTCGGCCCGCACCCACAGGGTCTCGGCCCCCCGCAGCCGGGCCAGGCGGTTCTGCTCGGCGACCCAGTGGGGCGAGATGTCCACGCCGTTGCAGCGCACGCCCTTGGCCTGCTCGAGGTAGGGCAGGGCGCCCGAGCGGTGCCCGCCGAGCTCCAGGACCCGGTCCCCGGCCTGCACCGGCAGGGCATCCAGCCAGCGCTTCTCGGTGAAGAGCGTGAGGTTGTGGGGGTGGTCGAAGCTCGACAGCTCGCCCAGGCGCTCGTCGTAGATCTGGGCCTGGGTGGCCTTGTTGGGGTCACCAGCGCCGGGCCGCAGGTCGTAGCCCCCGAGGACGGCCGGGTAGCTTGCGCCGCAGGCGAGGCAGCCCAGCTGGCCCGCACCCTCGCCCAGGGGGGCGCGGCAGGTGGGGCAGCGCAGGTGGCCGGTGGGCGACCTCACACCCGCTCCGGGTCGTGCTCTTCGTCCCAGATCTCGACGAAGGTGGGCATCTGCTCGTCCTCGGCGACCTCGAGCTCGGCCTCGAACCCCTGGGCCTCGATGAGGCCCCTGGCCGCGGCCACGCGGTTGCTGTACTCCACCAGGCTGAGGATGGCCCAGTTGTAGATGGCCACCTCGTAGTACTCGAGGATGTTGTCCGTGAGGTTGAGCACGATGTAGCTGATGGTCATGGTCACGTAGACGTGGCTCACCAGCTTGACGTCCTCGGAGAGCTCGGACCGGAGCAGGCGGATGGCCTGGCGCATCATCGTGCCCAGGACCCACAGGAACGCGCCCAGGCCCACGATGCCCGTCTCGTACAGCACCCTCAGGTAGCCGTTGTGGGGGCTCGTCCAGACCCCCATCAGCTCACGGCCGAACACGATGCTCGACCCCGTGCCGTAGCCGAACCAGGGCTGGAGCTTCCAGTCCTCGATGAGGTGGGTCCAGAAGAACAGTCGCCAGCCGATGGAGTTGGACCGGTCCAGCAGGTTGTGGGAGCCGAAGACGTAGTCGATCTCCAGCATGCGCTCGATGATGGAGCTCGCGTAGACCGGCACGATGAGCGAGCCGATCAGGGCGACCGTGATCAGGTAGCGGGTCTTGCCGTAGACCCAGCTCAGGTACACGAAGCACACCGCCGCTGCGATCCAGCTGATGCGCGTGTAGGTGCTCAACAGCAGCAGCAGGATCACCCCGATGTAGGCCAGCCAGGCGGGTCTGTTCACCGTGCGGCGATCCAGGAAGGTCGCGTACGCCAGGCAGAACATGAACAGCAGGTACATCGAGAAGTGCGCGGGGTGGTGGAAGCAGCTCTGGACCCGCACGAACCCCGCGGTGATGGTGTTGCCACTGCCTGTGACGAGCTCCCAGAGGCCGTAGCCGACCGGGATGACGCTGGAGAGGTAGAGCGCCCGGATCACCCCCCGGACCATCACCCGGTCCAGCAGGTCGGAGACGATCAGGTAGGTGACGAAGGGCGCCAGCAGCCGTGTCACGAAGCGGATGCCCTGCCGGAAGTCCGGCGCCCAGGGCAGCGACAAGGCGAACAGCCCCCAGAAGACCAGGTAGGGCCAGGTCAGCGAGCGCCCCTTGAAGGGGTTGCGCCACAGGACCAGGAAGTACACCACCCCGATCAACGTGGTGATGATGTTGACCAGCCCGCCGAGATCGAAGGTCAGCAGACCGATGTCGATGCGCTCGCCGCCGGCCACCCAGTCCCGCATGGCGATGAGCACCAGGAACAACAGCACGAAGGCCCGGGTGTTCGCCAGGAACAGCATGCCGAACATGGCCAGGATGGCGAACCCGACCATGTAGTGGGGCCCGCCGAAGACCAGCAGTCCAGCCAGCGGGATGACCACCGCGAGCGGGATCCACAGGTCCCGCTCGACGTCCTCGCCGCCCCACCGCCCCGCGCTGGTGTTCGCCGTCGCCATCTGCTCCCGCCGCCTGTCTACGTTTCCTGAGCGGCGCTGGCCTTCAAGTCTTGAGCTGTCAGCTGACAGCTCCTATTGGAGGTATCCCAGCCCACGGAGTCGCTCTTCGATCTCCGCCTTCTCCTTGGCGGAGAACACCGACTCGGTGGAGCCGATGTACTGAGAGGCCTCCCGCCAGCGCACGGCCGGCCGGAAGCCCGGGCGGAAGGTGTGGCGCAGGATCCGCCCGTCCTGGTCGTCCGGGATCGGCACGCCCAGGATGGCCAGCAGGGTGGGGAAGATGTCGATGATGTTCGGGTCGTCGACGGTCACGCCTTCGGCGAAGGACGGCCCGTGGCCCAGGAAGATGCCGTTGGCCTTGTGGTTGCCGCTGGCCCAGCCCGGGGGCTCGAAGACCACGTCCGGGATCTCGCCCTCGGAGTAGTAGAACCAGACCGACTCGTCGTGCTCCGCGATGAGGAGGTCCGCGGCCCGGTCGACCTCGGGCCCGCTGTAGAGCTCCTCCCGGGTGGCGGCGAGGCTGATGACCTGGGTGCCGTCGTCGTCGACCATCTCGTGCAGGGCTGCCCGGACCCGCTCGCGCACGGCGTCGTAGTCCTGGGGAGCGACACAGCCCTCGGGCTCGCGACCCGCCAGGTTGATCCGCACGGCGTTGGTGCCGTGGCAGTAGGCGACGGTCTGCTCCCAGTCGATGCTCGCCGCGAAGCGGGACAGGGCCGCCCCCTGACGCTGGACCAGCTTCTCGGCGCCGAGCCTCTTCGCGGCGTCGAGGATCATGCGGGTGTCCACGCCCGCCCGCCCCAAGAGCGTGCGCACCTTGTGGATGTGGCCCCGCACGTCCTGGCCGCCCTCCTTGAAGACCAGGAAGCCCTCTCTGGCGAGCCAGGTGTTCAGGAACACCTTGGCCCGGCAGGGGCCGAAGCCGTGGTCGGAGATGAAGACCACGTCGCAGTCGGGCCCCTTCGCAGCGACGAGCTGGCCGATCTTGTCGTCCATGAGCCTGTAGACGCCGAAGATGCGGTCCGCGTACCTCTCCGCGCCCTGCGGGTCGTAGTAGGCGTGGTCCTCGTCGATGAACTGCCAGATGCAGTGCTGCATCCGGTCCATCTCGACGAACACCGTCACGAACAGGTCCCAGTGCTCCTGCTCGAGCAGGTGGAGCAGCACCTTGGTGCGCTCGTGGAGCATGGTCTCCAGCCGTTGGCAGAACGGCAGCACATCCTCAGAGCTGTCCGTGAGGTGCGTGTCGATGACGTAGTCGGGCGCGACCCGCTTGATGGTGTCGGCGAATTCCGGCGGCCAGGTGAAGCCCGGCACCTCGGCGCTCGGGGTCAGCATGCCGCTCACAGCCACGCCGTCGAGCTCCCGGCAGGGGAAGGTCAGGGGCAGGTTGACGGTGGCGGACCTCAGGCCTTCGTCGCTCAGGACCTCGAAGATCGTGCGGCTCTTCACGCGGCGGCTGTCGACGGGCTCGTACACGTACGATCCATCCATCGGCTCGGTCCAGTCGTAGATCCCATGCTTGCCCGGTCCCTTGCCGGTCGCGAAGGAGGTCCATGCGGTGGCTGTCATGGGTGGGACACAGGACCAGAGGGGTCCGCGTGCCCCTTGCGCCGTCAAGGCCTGCAGATTCGGCATCAGTCCGCGAGCAAACAGCCGATCGAGCAGCTCCCACGTGGCGCCGTCCAGGCCCAGCACCATCACCCGCCGAGCGTTCTCCCGATGGATCTTCGACATCGCGACACCTTAGCTCTCGCAGAGGTGCCGGGCTATTCTCGCTCGGTCCCGGTCGCGCCGGCCCCGCAGGAACCCCATGAGTGATGAACTGAGGCCCCTGAGGCCCATCGGCACACCCGAGGGTCCGCCAGCGCCCAGGCGCCGTCACCGGTCACGCAGCAGCAACAACACGAGCGAGCCTTCGCTCACCGAGCTGCTGCACCTGAGGGACTACTGGAAGACCATCCGCAAGCGGATCTGGACCCTCATCAACTTCTTCGTCCTGCTGGTGGGCTCGGTCACTGTCCTGACCCTGCTCCAGCCGCGCATCTACGAGGCCACCGCGTCGCTCCAGATCGACGCCATGCCCCCGCGCTACACCCAGTTCCAGGAGGTCAACCCCCTGGGCACGGGCCAGTACCTGAGCGACCTCGAGTACTACAACACCCAGCACACCAAGCTGCGAAGCCGCAGCCAGGCCCTGGCCGTCATGGACGAGCTCCAGCTCGCCGACGACCCCATGTTCACCGACGCCGAGGACCCGCTGGGCAAGCTCCTGCGCATGGTCTCGGTGGAGCCCAAGAGCAAGACCCGCATCGTCTACCTGCGCTGCCAGAGCACGGATCGGGAATTCACCGAGCAGCTGTGCCAGGCCTGGGGCGAGGTCTTCGTGACCCGGAACCTGGAGAGCCTGCAGGCCGGCGTGGTCGAGGCCCGGGAGCGGCTGGCGACCCAGGTGGGCGAAGCCAAGGTCGCCGCCCAGCTGGCCGAGGTCGCCCTGCACAGCTTCCGCAAGGAACACAACGTGCTCACCCTGAGCTCGGACGACCGGGAGAGCCTGCAGACCCGGCAGCTCGAAGAGCTCACCACCGCCCACGCCCAGGCCCAGGCCGAGCGGGTGAAGCGCCAGGCCGAGTACGACAGCCTGCGGGAGCTGGTCCAGCGGGAGCGGGATCCCGCCCGGCTCGCGCTGACCGTGCAGAACGACATCCTCCAGTCCCTGCGCGAGGAGCTCCTGATGGAGCGCCGCCAGCGCAAGGAGCTCGCCGTCACCAAGGGTGAGAAGCACGAGTCGATGATCGAGGTGAGCACCCGCATCGACGAGCTCCAGGACCAGATCCGCGCCGAAGCCGGCAACGAGCTCGCCCGCGCTCGGGCCATGTACGAGGTGGCGCTGGCGCGGGAGATCGAGCTGGAGACCGCCCTGAGCGGCCAGACCAGCGACGTGCTGGGCCTCGGGGACCTGGAGACCCGGTACACCGACCTGGTGCGCGACGCCGAGACCACCTCCACCATCTACGAGTACCTGCTCCAGCGCTCCCAGGAGACCTCGATCACCGAGCAGCTCCAGGTCAACAACGTCCAGGTCGTCGACCGCGCCGAGGCGCAGATCGACCCGGTCAAGCCCAACGTCACGGTGAACATCACCCTGGCGATCCTGATCGGGCTGGCCGGCGGCATCAGCCTGGCGATCTTCTTCGACTACATGGACACGACCATCAAGACCCGGGAAGAGGTCGAGAAGCTCGGCATCCCCTTCCTGGGCATCATCCCGTCGGTCCCGGGCATCCAGGGCGACAGCTGGGAGATGGCGCGACAGCGCTACCTCTACAGCCTGCATCATCCCAAGTCCGCGTTCTCCGAGTTCCTGCGGACCATCCGAACCAACATCACCTACATGGCTCGGGCCGAGGGCCGGAGCGGCCAGCGCCTGCTGATCACCTCCGCCGGCCCCCGCGAGGGCAAGACCACCACCAGCGTGAACCTGGGCATCACCATGGCCGCTGGCGGCAAGAAGGTCGCCCTGATCGACGCCGACCTGCGGCGTCCGTCGCTGCACCACGCCTTCGGCCTGCCCAACGAGAAGGGCTTCAGCGACCTCATCCAGGGCACCGCCCGCCCCGAGGAGTGCGCCCTGGCCACCCCGCAGGAGGGCCTGTTCGTCATCCCCTCCGGTCCGCGGCCCCCGAACCCGGCGGAGCTGCTGGGCTCCGAGCGGGTCCAGGACATCCTCGAGGGCCTCGAGGACCTGTTCGACATCGTCATCGTGGACACGCCCCCGGTCGTGGCGGTCACCGATGCGGTCGTGCTCTCCCAGAAGGTCGACGGCGTGATCATGGTCGTCAAGTCCTTCAAGGTCGCCAAGGACCTGGTGGCACAGGCCAAGCAGCAGCTGCTCGACGTCGACGCCAACCTCATCGGGGTCATCCTGAACGACTTCGACATCCAGAGGAAGAGCTACGGCTACTACTACTACTACACCTACTACGGCTCCGACCGGGACGAGGCCGAGGGTGGCAAGGGCCGGGTCGCGAGCTGACCCGACTGCGTAGGATCGGGCCTTGAAGCTGCCTCCTGCTGGCGGACGTCCCGTCCACCTCGCCTTCGCGGTGGCGCTGGCCGTCGTGGTCGCGCTGGCCGCCTTGTTCAAGGGTGGGGTGCATCCCCGGCACTTCGGCTGGGTGATGGTCGCCCTCGCCGCCCTGGGCACCGGCTGGCTGTGGTTCGCCCCGGCTCTGCCGTCGATGGCGGGCCGTCGGAGCGCCGCGCGACCCCTGCTGCTGACCCTGGCGTGCTTCGGACTCGCGGGTCTGCAGCTGGTGCCGGTGGCGCCGGAGCTGCTGCGCAGCACGACCCCCGAGCGCATGGCCCTGGTGGACCGGGTCGCGCCCGAGGCCCCAGGCGACGAGGCGGCGTTCCTGAAGGCGCTGACCACGCTCGATCTCGAGGCCAGCGTCGGGCTGGCGGGGGAGGAGCTGGTGCTCGAAGGCACTCTGGGCGAGACCGGGGCCACCCGCGCGCGGCCGCTGCACGCCGTGCCTTCGGTGGGGCTCTGGCAGCTGGGGCGCTGGGGGGCCGCGGCGGTCGTCTTCTGCCTCGCCCTGGCGGTGGCCCGGCGGCGCAGAGGGGCGATGGCCCTGGCGATGGGCCTGACCCTGCTCGGGGTGATCGAGGGCTTCTGGGGGCTGGCGAACCAGTCGGGGTCGGGGGCGTCGCTCGGGCTCTTCGCCAAGGAGCACTACCTGGGCAGCGCCACGGGCACCCTGGTCAACCGGAACCACTTCGCAGCCCTGATCGTGCTCTGCCTGGGGGCCTGCTGGGGCCTGGCGTCGACCCTGTTCCCCCTGCGGCCCGAGGTCGTGCGCCAGCACGCGAAGCGCTACAACCGCAGCACCCAGCCGCCGAACCTGTTCGAGGCCGCCGGGGACAAGCTGCCCCAGCTGGCGCTGCTGGCCTTCTTCGCGGCGGTGATGTCCCTGGCCGTCGTGCTGTCCCGCTCCCGAGGCGGGCTGTTGACCCTGTGTGCGGCCGGGCTGGTGGTGGCGCTCATCGGTTGGCGCAAGCGCGGGGAGAGCTGGCACCTCATCCTGGGGATCGGGCTGCCGGCGGTGGGCACGACCCTGGCCGTGGCGGCCCTGGGCGCGCGGGGGGCCCTGGGCCGGTTCCAGGCGCTGGTCTTCGGAGACGACAGCGTCACGGGGCGCCTCGGGGTCTGGAGCGACACGGTCCAGGCCTGGCTCGACACCCCCTTCGCCGGGGTGGGGCTCGGGTCCTTCGACCAGGCGTTCCCCACCCTGGTGGACGGGCCCTACCTGTTCCACTTCGCCCACGCCCACAACGACTGGCTCCAGCTGCTCTACGAAGGCGGCCTGCTGCTGTTCGTGCCCGTGGTGGGGGCCGGTGTGCTCGCCGCCGTGCGCATGGCCCGCAACCTGGGCGCCGAAGGCCAGGGCTTTCGCGCCGACATCGGCCTGGGCATGCTCGTGGGCGTGCTCGCCCTGAGCCTGCACGCGGGGCTGGACTTCAACTTCCAGATCCCCGGCAACACCCTGGTCTTCGCGGTGGCGCTGGCCTGCGTGGTGGCCGCCTTCCACCCCTCCCTGCCCCGGGGGCCCCTCGGCGTGCCAGTGCGGGTGGTGCTCACGGCCGCCCTGGCCGGCCTGGCCTGGGTCGGGGCCTCTCGAGCGGCCCTGGACGCCGACGAGGCCCGGGCGGAGCGACAGCTGGCGGTCTTCCAGCGGCGGGATCCGCTGCCCCGGGACAAGGCCGCCGTCACCCGCGCTCTGGCCCCGCTGGCCGGCCGGACCAGCGAGGTCAGCGCCCGCCTGCACATGATCCTGGCGGCCCTGGAGACCGAGGAGGCTCGCGAGCAGCGCACCCCCGAGGCCGTGGACGAGGCCCTCGGTCACTGGCGCGACGCCGCGGACCTGGCCCACGAGGTCGCGCTCCGGGATCCCCTCGACGTCTCGGCCCACCTGGTCGAGGCCCGGGCCAGGGCGTGGAAGGCGGGGGTCCTGCGCAGCTTCCCCGACGCCCCCGGCCGGTGGGACACCGCGTACGAGACCGAGCTCTTCCGCAGCGAGCGGGCCCTGGCCCGCGCTCTGGCCCTGCAGCCCACCAACCCGCGGCTGCTGGTCGAGGCCGCGGGCATCCACCTTCGACTCGGCCGGGTGTCGGTCCAGGCCGACGCCAGCCGTCACCGGGCGACCCTGCTGCTGCGGGAGGCCGTCGCGATGGACCCCTGGCGGGCGGCGGAGGCCTTCCGCATGGTCGACGACCTGGACGACGGTCAGGTCCAGTCCATCTCCCGCTCCGAGGCCCGCACCCGCTACGAGGAGGGCCGAGCCTGGAAGCGGCGAGGGGACCTGGCCCGAGCCCGGCTGGCCTGGCTCGAGGCCACCGAGCTCCAGGCCGACTACGGCCCCCCCTGGTTCGCCCTCGGTCAGCTGGCGGAGGGCCGGGGAGACCTCGAGGCCGCCGAGCACTGGCTCGGCCGCTACCTGAAGACCCCCAGGCGCAACGACGTGATGGAGGGCTGGAGCCACCTGTGGCTGGGCCACCCCCGGGCGGCGGTGCAGCGCTTCGCACGGGTGCTGCAGCACGACCCGGACAACGGCTGGGCGCGGATGGGCCTGGCCCGATCCCTGGAGGCCGACCACCAGCCGGCCGAGGCGCTGAAGGCGTACCGGGACGTGCTGAAGCTGAACCCCCAGCACCCGGATGCGCTGGAGCGGGTGAGCGTGCTCGAGGCTCCGCAGTAGGCGACGACTCGATCAGCCGTGGCCCCGGTCTCGCGCGTCGGGCCGTGCGGCGCCTGGGCTCGCAGGGCGCTGACGCGCCACGGGGGCCTCGGACCTCGGGCCCCGGTCCTCGGCGGCGGCCTCGGAGCGGCCGCTGGCCCGAAGTCTGGAGACACTGCGCTCCGACGCTGCGACTGTGGCCAGCCTCCGATCCCTCGCTCGACAGCGCGGTTAGAGCGCCCCCGTGCTCCGCCTCGCCTCCGACTCCGACCCCACCTGGGTCTCCCGCGCCCTCGACCACCTCGACGAGGTCCTGGTCGACCACGCCCACTGCGAGAAGAAGGCCGCCAGCAGTGCCCTGGGCATGATCTTCGCCTGGCCGGAGCAGCCCGGCTGGATGGCGCCGCTGAGCGAGCTCGCCCGGGAGGAGCTGTCCCACTTCGAGCTGGTGCTCCGGGTCTTGGAGCGGCGCGGCATCGCCTTCCACCGCCAGATCCCCAGCGAGTACGGGGCGCGCCTGAACGAGGCCTGCCGCAAGGGCCGGGAGCGGATCCTGGACAAGCTCTTGTGCGCGGCCCTGGTCGAGGCCCGGTCCTGCGAGCGCATGCAGCTGCTGGCCGAGGCCCTGGCCGAGCGGGATCCCGACCTCAGCCGGATGTTCACCGGGCTGCTGGCCTCCGAAGCCCGGCACCACCAGCTCTTCGTGGACCTGGCCAAGGACCTCTTCGAGGAGGAGACGGTGATGGTCCGGCTCGCGGAGCTGGCGGAGCACGAGGCGAGGATCCTCATCCAGCCCTGTGCCGCAGTGCGCATGCACAGCGCCTGACCGGATCACCGGGGTCGACCCGGTCAATGAGCCCGGACCGGAGGCCCGACAGGGCCGACCAGGGCCCAACTGCGTCTCGCTGCGCTCGCGGCGAGAGCCGCGAGTGCCTGCACGCAGGGGGGCAGGCGGCCCCGCGCCCGGAGGAAAGACGTGACCGTCGGGTGACAGGGGTGGACTGGAGGAGGGTGCCCGAAGTACGCCCCGCCCACGGAGGTGTCCCGTGTGCCGCATCCTGAACGGCCCGCTGTCCCGAGCGCTGGTCGTCGAGTCGCCCCACCCGAGCCTGGACGCCGCGCTGGAGAAGCAGGGCTTCACCGTCGAGCGCGTCGACGCCTCGCCCTCGCCGGAGGAGCTCATCACTCTGCTCCAGCGGGGCCGGCACCAGGTGCTCTTCAAGCGCAGCCGGGTCCAGGTGACCCGCCAGGTCATCGAGGCCTGTCCGGAGCTCACCGCCATCCAGCTGTGCAGCATCGGCCATGACTCCGTCGACAAGCAGGCCTGCGCCGATCACGGCGTGCTCGTGTTCAACGATCCGGTCTCCAACGGCCGCAGCGTGGTGGAGCTGGTCATCGGCCACCTGATCGCCCTGTCCCGTGACCTCTACATGACCAACGCCGAAGCCCACCGAGGCACCTGGAGCAAGTCCGCCCGCGGTCGGTACGAGGTGCTGGGCAAGACCCTCGGCATCTGGGGCCTGGGCCGCATCGGCCGCCGGGTGGCCCGGGTCGCCGAGAGCCTGGGCATGGCGGTGATCTTCCTGGACACCCGGGAGGTCGCCCAGGAGGTCGGCGAGGAGCTGGAGTGGACCCGCGTGGAGTCCGCCGACGAGCTCTTCCGGCGCTCGGACCTGGTGAGCCTGCACGTGAGCGCCGAAGACCACGCCGGCACGGCCAACAGGGGCATCGTGTCCCGCGAGCTGCTGCTGCAGCTCGGCGCGGAGCGGCCTGCAGACAGCCCTCGCGTCCTGGTCAACCTGGCCCGGGGCCTGGTGATGGACCCGGCGGACCTCATCGCGGCGGTCGAGGCCGGCGCCGTGCGCCGAGCCGCCATCGACGTCTTCCCCGACGAGCCCACCGCCAACGGCCCGGGCTGGGCCAACCCCTACGCCGACGTGCCACAGGTGATCTGCACACCGCACATCGGCGCCGCCACAGCCGAGGCCCAGCCCCGCATCGCCGCCCGAGTGGCCCGGACCAGCGGCTACTACGCCACCCGAGGGGTGGTGCGGGACTGCGTGTTCAGTCCGCGCACGACCATCTCCATGGCCGAGGAGCTCCCGGGCCGAAGCCTGCTCCTGGTGGTACACGCAACGACCCGAGGCACCAAGAAGGCCCTGGACGACGCGATCTTCGAGGCCGAGGCCGACAACCTGCGCTCCCAACACCGGGACTTCCCGCGCTGGGGCATCGCCCTGGACGTGAACCTGCTCGACCGCCCGCTGCGCCCGGAACAGCTCCAGCGGATCGTGGACCACACAGCAGAGCTGACCGGGGATCCGCACGCGGTGCGGCTGGTGCGCCAGATCCCGGGGTAGAGGACGGGGCGCCGACTCCAGGTACTCAGCGTCGCCTGTGGCGCGTCGCGGACGAGGGAGCGGGCCGTAGCCCCCGCGACTGAGAACGGGACCTGCCTGGGACTGCGAGAGCAAGTCCAGCGACGGGAGGACTCGAGAACACCCAGTCAGGCCTCTGCGGCCTCGGCCGTCGGCTCGGGCTTCTTGCGGACCCGACGACGCCGGGGCTTCTTGGGCTTCTCCTCGGCCGGGGCCTCGGCCTCCGCGGGAGCGGCTTCGACAGCCGGCTCGGGCTCGGCGGCGGGGGCGGCCTCTGCAGCCGGCTCGGCCTGCGCGGCGGGGGCGGCCTCGGGCTCCGGGGCGGCCTCGGGCTCCGCGGCCGGAGCGGCCTCGACAGCCTCGGCAGCCGGCGCGTCGTCCTTCTTCTTCCGCCGGCTCCGTCGGCGCTTCTTGGGCTTGTCGTCTCCGGTCGACGGCTCGTCGTCGACGCCGATCAGCTCGGCCTTGGCCACCAGCTCGCCTTCCGCCGCCTTGGCCTCGGGCTCGTTGTCGGGCACGGTGAGCTCCCAGGCGGCCAGGATCTCGATCTCCTTGGCCCGGTCGGGGCTGCCCATCAGCAGGGCAGCTACGTCTTCCGAGTGCTCGGCGAGCACCAGGCCGTCGTCGATCAGGGCCTTGATGAGCAGGGCGTCGAGCATGCCGCGCAGCTTGACCTTGTCGGCCTTGATGATGCAGGTGGCGGTGCCGGAGCGCACCGGGGCGCCGTCGCTGTGGACGAAGGCGCCGGCCTTGTGCAGACCCAGGACCACGCTGCGCACGGTCCGGCCCTTGAGCTCGGGGTGGGCCTTGCGGACCAGCCGCGCGACGTCCTCGGCGACCCAGTTCACGGTGGCCCGCCGCTTGCGCCGCTCACGGTCGGCCATGTGGTCGACCACGGTGTCGACGACCTCCTGGCGCAGGTCCGGGGTCAGGGCCTCGAAGCCCGCGCGGCGGAGCCGCAGGTACAGGTCGCGCAGGCCGTTGCTGTACCCGAAGGGCGCCTCTTCCTCGGCCTCGTTGGTGTCCGAGGGGGCGACCCGGTAGCCGCCCGCCTTGTTGTCCTCCTCGATGCTGAGCAGGCCTTCCTCGCGGCAGTACTCCAGGAACTTCATGAAGCTGGCGTAGCCCAGGTCGGTCTCGGAGAAGGTCGGCTCCTTCCGCAGCATGGCCTGCTTGAGGCGCGAGCCGTGGATGGCGCCAGCGGACTCCCGCTGCAGGCCGCCGAGGGTGTCGACGAGCAGCTCCAGGCTGTCCTCCAGGCTCAGCTCCTCGGTGGTGGCGCTGGGCTCGATGTCGCGCTTCTTCCGCCGGGAGCGGGAGGAGGGCTTGGACGAGCGGCCACGGGTGAGCGAGTCGTAGAAGACGAACTCGTCGCAGGCCTCGACGATCAGGCGGCTGGTGCTGCGCCGGGTGCCGCAGCCGATCACCCGCTTGTTCATCTCCTTGAGCTTCATGACCAGCGGCGTGAAGTCGCTGTCCCCGGAGATGATCACGAAGGTGTCGACGTAGTCCTTGGTGAACGCGAGCTCCATGCAGTCCACCACCAGGGCCACGTCGGCGCGGTTCTTGTCGTTCATGCCGTGGCTGGTGAGCTCGAAGAGCTGGACGCCCTCCATCAGCAGCCCCTTCTTGAAGCGGGCGAAGCGCCCCCAGTCGGCGTAGCTCCGGGCCACCAGGATCCGGCCCTTCTCCTTGAAGCGGTCCATGACCAGGCCGACCTCGAACTTGCCGAGGCCCTCCTTCTGGGCGCCTGCAGCGACGTTCTCGAAGTCGATCAGGACAGCGAGGTTGTTCTCCACGTGTTCTTTCCGTCTGTACGGCCGCATGTCGATCGCGACCTATGTGGGTGCACTCTCGTGTCGGGCGTGTCCGAGTGCGTGCTCCCGAGACGGTTGCGCCCCATCGGCGCGGTGAAGACTTCCTCGGGAGTCACCCCCAGCGTAAGGGCGCCCGATCGGGCGGTCAACCGGTGCGGCGGCTAAAGGTGGAACAGCAAGGAGACAGGATGTCCTTCAACCGCTTCACCGGCGCCCAGCGCTACATCGCCGACCCGGATCTGGTCGCGGCCGTCGACGCCGCCGTGGCGCTGGAGCGCCCGCTGCTGGTCAAGGGCGAGCCCGGTACCGGCAAGACCCGCCTGGCCGAAGCCGTCGCCGAGTCCCTGAACCTCCCCCTGCTCAGCTGGCACATCAAGTCCACCACCAAGGCCGTCGAGGGGCTCTACACCTACGACGTCGTCCAGCGCCTCAACGACGCCCGCTTCGGCGAGGGCGACGTCAAGGACATCCGCCGGTACATCCACCTGGGCCCGATGGGCGAGTCCTTCGCCGCCGAGCAGCGTCACATCCTGCTCATCGACGAGATCGACAAGGCCGACCTGGAGTTCCCGAACGATCTGCTCCGGGAGCTCGACGAGATGCGGTTCACGATCCCGGAGCTGAAGGAGACCGTCACCGCGCGACAGCGCCCGGTGGTGATCATCACCACCAACGCGGAGAAGGAGCTGCCCGACGCCTTCCTCCGCCGGTGCGTCTTCCACTACCTGAACTTCCCGACCCCCGAGCGCATGAAGCAGATCGTCGACGTCCACCTGCCCGGCCTCGATCACCAGCTCGTCGAGGTCGCCCTGACCCGCTTCTACGGCGTCCGCAAGAACGACAGCCTGCGCAAGCCGCCGTCGACCAGCGAGCTCCTGGACTGGCTGATGGTGCTGGCCAAGGCCGGCGTGTCGACCGAGGCGATCGCTCGCGGCATTCCCTTCGTGGGCGTGCTGGTCAAGCAGGAGCAGGACCTCGCCGCGGTGGGCCACGCCTGATGTTCGAGCCGCTGCTCTACACCCTGCGCGCCCAGGGCGTCGGCGTGGGCATGGGGGAGTGGCTCACCTTCATGAAGGGCCTCCAGCAGGGCCTCGCGAGCGACGTCGACGGCCTCTACCACTATGGCCGCAGCGTGCTGGTACACACCGAGGCCAACTACGACGCCTGGGATCTCGCGTTCACCGCGTTCACCCAGGGCCTGGCGCTGCAGCCGGAGCTGCGGGCGGAGCTGGAGCGCTGGCTCCAGGACCCCCTGGCCTACGACCCCAGCAAGGGCATCGGGGACCGCGGCTTCGAGGACCTCGAAGCCTTGCTGCAGGCCTTCCGGGACATCCTGGAGCGGCAGCAGGAGCAGCACCGGGGGGGGGCGCGGTGGGTCGGCACCGGGGGCACCTCGCCCTGGGGCTCAGGGGGGCGCGCCGAGCAGGGCATCGCCCTCGGCAGCGAGCCCGGCAACCGCACGGGCATCCGCCTGGCCGACGCGCGACGTTGGCGGGACTACCGCCGGGACAAGACCCTCGGGGTCCGGGACTTCAAGGTCGCCCTGCGGGACCTGCGCCACCTGATCCGCGAAGGCGCCGAGACCCTGGACATCGACGAGACCATCGCGGAGTCCGCGCGACAGGGCGGCGAGATCGAGCTGGTGTTCGGCCGGGAGAAGGCCAACCGGGTGCGGCTGGTGCTGCTCCTGGACAGCGGCGGCTCGATGGCCCCCCACGCGGACCTGGTGGATCGCCTGTTCACCGCGGCCCACGAGGTCGACAGCTCACGGAGCTTCAAGACCTTCGAGGTCTGGCAGTTCCACAACTGCGTCTACCGCTGGCTCTACAAGGACTACCACCGCTGGGAGCGCGTGCCGACCGCCGACGTGCTCAAGGAGCTCACCCCCCAGCACCGGCTGGTGTTCGTGGGCGACGCCTCGATGGCGCCCTGGGAGCTGTTCGCCAAGCACAGCGCCGGCGCCGTCAGCGGGCTGGAGCAGCTCGAGCGCTTCAAGCAGAAGTGCCCCGCGAGTGTGTGGCTGAACCCGGACCCCGAGCGCTGGTGGTCCCACCCCACGGTCGAGGCCATCGGCAAGACCTTCCGCATGTACCCGCTCACCCTCGACGGCATCCGCGACGCGGTGCGGTACCTGCGTGCTCCGGTCTAGCCCCCATCGGTCACGAGAGTCCTACTGCGGCCGCGGATCCAGGGCGCTGGCGGCCCGTTCTCGCTCACCTCGCTCGATGTGCACCCGGCACACCTTCACTCGGCTCGCCTGCGAGCGGACCACCAGCACCTCTGGCTCCACGGCCTCGCTACGGACTCTCGTGACCGATGCGGGCTAGCTGGGCCCTGCTGGCCCTGGTGGCCTGCGACCCCGTCGCCCGGGGCGACGCCGCCTGGGACGAGGGCCGAACCGCGGACGCCGTGGCCGCCTGGCGCTCGGCCGAGGACCTCGATCCCGCCCACCGGGGCCGGCTGGCGCGGGCACTGGTGCGGCTCGGGGACCTCGAGGCCGCCGCGCAGACCCTCGACGGTCTGCCCGCGGACCAGCGCACGGCCGAGGGACACCTGGCCTCGGGGCTGCTCCTGCTCCACCTGGGGGACACCGCGGCCGCGGTCGCCGCGTTCGAGGTCGGTCTCGCGATCGAGCCCCTGCCGGCCCTGCTGGTGAACCAGTGCACGGCCCTCGGCGAGCTGGGGGCACCGAGCGCGCGGGCCACCTGCCAGGAGGCCATCGAGGGCGCCCCGGAGCTGGCCGAGCCCTACCTGGGACTGGCTGCGGCGAGCGCCGACGACCTGCCAGACGCCGCCCGGGAGGCCATGGCCCTGGCCATCGCCCGGGCGGGGCCCCGCGGGTCGGCCGAACGGACCGCGCTGGCCCCCTGGATCGGCGAGGTCTGGGGGCGCCTCGGAGAGCAGGAGGCCGCCTGCAGCTGGGGACTGGAGGGCGGCCAGGGAGACCTGGGCACCGCCCGGGCCTGCGTCGCCAGCGGACGGGTCCAGGAGGCGCGGCCCCTGCTCGAGGCCCTGGCCGACGGGCCGGACCCCCTGGTGCCACTCCGAGTCCTCTTCCAGCTCGAGCTGGACCGCGCCGAGCGCAGCGATCCCGGCCCCGCCCGAGAGCACGCCCTCGGGGGGGCCGAGCGCTGGCGTCTGCGCCTGGCGCCAGCGATGGCCGAGCGCGGTGGAGACGCTGGCTGGCGCACGGACCTGGGGCGCCAGGCCTGGCTCGAGGAGCGCTTCGGCGAGGCCGAGGCGCACTGGACCGCCGCCGTGAGCGCGGCCCCGGCCGAAGCCGCGCCGCGACTCAACCTCGCCAGGTCCCTGGACCGGCGCGGCAGGGCAGGGGAGGCCAGGGCCCTGCTCGAGGCCGCCACAGAGGCCGGCGTGCGGGGCCCGGGGCTGCACGCCGTGCAGCTCGCTCTCGCCGGCCTCGAGCTGGAGGCCGGCGAGGCCGAGGTGGCCACCCGGCGGCTCACGGGGGTGCACAACGGCTGCGTCGGCGCTGGTCTGCCCGCCTGCGCCGCCCAGGCGGCCCACCTGCTGGCCCGCCTGGAGGCCGAAGCAGGCCAGCACGACGCCGCCCTCGCTCACCTGGAGCAGGCCCTGGCCTTCGGAGGCGCGGCCCTGCGGGAAGAGGTCGCCCGGGACGCCGCCTTCGCCTCGCTGGAGGACGACCTCCGCTTCCGCCAGCTCACCGCATCGCCGTGACCCCTTGAAGGGCACCGGTCGACCGGCTATCGACCACCCCCCGTCACCCACCCGGCTCCGGCACGGCGGCGCTTTCTTGGGGCGTCGACAAGTTGGTAAGTCCCCGGGTTTTGATCCCGGTATTCGCAGGTTCGAGTCCTGCCGCCCCAGCCCGCCGTCCGGCTCTTCCCATGCCCTTCCGCCGCCGCCACCACGCTCCGGAGACCGCGCACATGTTCGGTGAGATCAAGCTCTTCACGGGCAATGCCAATCGGCCCCTGGCCAACGACATCGCGCGCCACCTGGGCATCCCGATGGGCGACAGTCGGGTCAGCCGCTTCTCCGATGGCGAGTCCCGGGTCGAGATCGACGAGAACGTCCGCGGCCGCGACGTCTTCCTCCTCCAGTCCACCTCCAGCCCGGCCAACGACACCCTCATGGAGCTGTTGATCCTGGCCGACGCCTGCAAGCGGGCCTCGGCCGGTCGCATCACGGCGGTCATCCCGTACTACGGCTACGCCCGTCAGGATCGCAAGGCCGCCCCCCGGGCGCCCATCACCGCCAAGCTCGTCGCAGACCTGCTGACCGCGGCCGGCCTGGACCGGGTCCTGACCATCGACCTCCACGCCGGACAGATCCAGGGCTTCTTCGACATCCCGGTGGACAACCTCTACGGCAGCCGGCGCCTGCTGCCCTTCCTGCGGGAGAACCTGCCGAAGGACGACCTGGTGGTGGTCTCTCCCGACGCCGGGGGCACCGAGCGTGCCCGCGCCTACGCCCGGCGGCTGAAGGCCTCCCTGGCGGTCATCGACAAGCGGCGTGACAAGCCCAACAGCAGCGAGGTGATGCACATCATCGGCGACGTGAAGGGCAAGCGGGCGGTGCTGGTCGACGACATGATCGACACCGCGGGCACCCTCACCAAGGCCGCCCGGGCCGTGGTGGAGAACGGCGCCAAGAGCGTGCGTGCCGTGGCCACGCACCCGGTGCTCAGCGGGCCGGCCGTCGAGCGCCTCCGGGACTCGGTGCTCGAAGAGATCGTCGTGACGGACACCATCCCGCTCAGCGACGACGCAGCGAAGCTGGAGAAGATCTCCGTGGTCTCCATCGCCGACCTGCTGGGCGAGGCCATCCGCTCGATCCACCACGCCGACAGCGTCAGCCGCCTCTTCCTCTGATCGGGTCTGATGAGGGGGTTGTCCTCCCAGAATTGCCCTCAAGCCTTCCGGAGATTCGTCGTACTCTCCAACCAGTGGCACACACGGCGCTCCCAGACCCTCTGCTCCTGCCGTTCCTCAGGTCTTTCGAGGGCGGCTCTCTCCCGGCCCTGAAGGTCGGCGACGGCCTGCTGCTCAAGTGGCGGGCCTCGGAGGTCGCCTTCCAGGGCGGCGCCAACGCGCTGCGCTACCACCAGGGTCGGGTGCTCGGTGCGCGCCTCGCGTCGATTCCCCATGGCCATCGCAGCGCCTTCAAGGACGAGCTGGGCGAGCTGCTCAACCTGTCCCGGCGCAGCATCGAGCTCCGGATCCAGATCGCGGCGGAGCTGGACAGGCTGCTGATCGAGGCCGGCAGCGACGCCACCGAGCTCCGCAGGTCCGTGCTCGACCGGCCCTGGCGCGAGGTCCTCGCCGCGGTTCGGCTGGCGCTCCACGGCCCCCCGGAGCCGGCCGTGGCCGAGCCTGAGGAGCCACCGGCCCTGGCCGAGGTGCCCACCCGTGTGAGCGTGTGGCGGGAGCGCATCACCCAGATCGAGGACGAGTCCTTCGACTCGCTCGAGGACCTCGAGGCCTGGGTCGTGGTCCTGCGCGATGCCCTGAACCGGGCCGAGGAGCGCCGTGAGGAGCTGGCGGACGAGGTCACGGAGGTGCCGGTGCAGCGGGGGCGGCCGGTGATCAAGGTCGCCACGAGTCGCCGCATGCCGAAGTGGGCCGACCAAGGCCGCTGGGCCGACGCCGAGTCCGACGGGCTGAAGGTGAGCGTCATCCGAGGCGACCAGGACTAGGAGCGTGCTCGTGCACGGGTCTCGTGGGACGTGGGACGTGGGACGTGACTCGTCCACGTGGGACGGGAGGGCTCGACCGGCGAACAGCTGGGAGCAGGCGAGGTGCCTTCGGTCGGGCGCGGGCCGAGGTCGGCGAAGCCGCAGGACATGCGGAGTGCCTGGCCGTGATGGGCCTGGGGCCGGGGCAGCCCCCGGGTGAATGTCACCCCCGACGGGGCAGCCCCCGGGTGAATGTCAGGGTCAGGCCGCCCGGGTCGCTGATGAGGCGGAGTCCAGGGCCTCAGGGAGCCCGATCGGGCCAGAGTGGCTCCCGGGAGTGACAATCACCCCGGGGCTGCCCTCCGGGGGGTGACATTCACTCGGGGGCTGCCGATCAGCGGACGAGGACGGCGGCCGGAGCCGGAGCGAAGGCGCCGCGGGGCTACGGGTCGTTCGCAGACCAGCCTGGCGCCCGCTGCGCCCCGGGGCATTGACAGCCCCGGCCTGGCGCAGTAGATGCGCCGCCTTCCGACCCACCGGGTCCCAGCGGACCCCGGAGTCCAGGGTGGTGTCGGCGGAGTCCGATTCGTCCGGATCGTGGCTCACCACGCACACCCGCTTCGGGCTGCTGGACTCCGCCCCAGAGGTCTCTCATGGACGCCATCCAGCTGTCCGCCGAAGCGCGTCAGGCCTACGGCAAGGGCGTGGCTCGCAAGCTGCGCCGGGACGGCCGCATCCCCGCCCTCGTGTACTCGAAGGGCAACGCGCCGACCCACATCTCCGTGGACCCGCACGAGCTCACGCTCATCTTCCAGAAGAGCGGCAACCCCAACACCCTCCTCGCTATCGAGGTCGACGGCCACAAGCACGTCGTGCTCGTCAAGGAGAGCCAGAAGCACCCGGTCACCCGCAGCCTGCTGCACATCGACTTCTACGCCGTGGAAGCCGACCAGGAGATCGTGGTCGAGGTCCCGGTCAAGACCGTGGGCCGCTCCAAGGGCGAGCAGCTCGGCGGGCGCCTGCAGTTCCTCCGGTACACGGTGCCGGTCTCCTGCAAGCCCGGCGACATCCCGGCCGCCCTCGAGGCCGACATCTCCGAGCTCGAGGTCAACGACTTCCTCCGCACCACCGACCTGGTCGCACCGCCGAACACCCGCATCGCCACCGACACGATGTTCAACATCCTCCTCTGCGTCGGCAAGCGCGCCGAGATCGTCGAGGAGCTCGAAGGCGAAGAGGGTGAAGAGGGCGAGGCCGCCGAGGAAGGCGACGAGTAGCCATGGCCCCCTCGATCGTCGTCGGACTGGGCAACCCCGGTCGTCGCTACTCTGAGACCCGGCACAACGCCGGGTTCCTCGTGATCGACGAGCTGGCCCGCCGCTGGAGCATCGACTGCTCGAAGAAGCAGCTCGGCTCCGAAGTGGGCGGGGGCCGGGTCCGCGACGTGAAGGCCGTGCTGGTCAAGCCGCAGCAGTTCATGAACCGCAGCGGCCACCCCACGCGCAGCCTGATGGGCTTCTACAAGGTGTCGGTCGACGACGTGGTGGTCATCCACGACGAAGTCGATCTGCCCTTCGGCACCGTCCGCGTGAAGCGCGGGGGCGGTGCCGGCGGTCACAACGGTCTCAAGGACCTGGACCGCCACCTCGGCGATCGCAACTACCTGCGCGTCCGCGTCGGCGTCTCCAGGCCCCCCGAGGGCTGGGACACCGCCGACTACGTGCTCGGCAAGTGGAACGCCGCCGAGCGCTCGGACCTCGACGCGCTCGTCGCCAAGGCCGCCGACGCGGTGGAGCAGCTGCTCACCGAGGGCCTGACCGCCACCATGAATCGCTTCAACGTTCGTCCCAAGCAGAAGAAGCCCCCGAAGACGGCGGCCGACCCTGCCCCGGAGGCCGCCGACGAGCCGCCTCCCCAGACCCTCTCAATCCCCATGTCGGCCGCCCTGGCCGCAGGAGTCTGAATCACAATGGATCCCTTGACCTTGGCGGTCCCCGCCGCCGGTGTCCTCGGCCTGGTCTACGCCTTCTGGAAGTCCAGCTGGGTCATGAAGCAAGAGGTCGGCACCGACGAGATGCGCGACATCTCCGAGCAGATCTACACCGGCGCCATGGCCTTCCTCCGGGCCGAGTACAAGGTGCTCGCCGGCTTCGTCGTCGCCGTCGCCCTCCTGCTCGCCGCCGCCAACATGAGCGGTGAGGACCAGAGCCCGCTCATCGCAGCCAGCTTCGTGGTCGGCGCCGTGGCCAGCGGCCTCGCCGGCTACTTCGGCATGAAGATCGCGACCCGGGCCAACGTGCGCACCACCCACGCGGCCCGCACCGGCCTTCCCGCCGCCCTCGACGTCGCCTTCGCCGGCGGCTCGGTGATGGGCATGAGCGTCGTCGGCCTGGCCCTGCTGGGCCTCGGCGGCCTGTTCCTGCTGTGGACCGGCATGTTCCCCGAGAACATGGCCAAGGCCCTCAACGTGCTGACCGGCTTCTCCATGGGCGCCAGCAGCATCGCGCTGTTCGCCCGCGTGGGCGGCGGCATCTACACCAAGGCCGCCGACGTCGGCGCCGACCTGGTCGGCAAGGTCGAGTCCGGCCTCCCGGAAGACGACCCCCGCAACCCGGCGGTCATCGCGGACAACGTCGGCGACAACGTCGGCGACGTCGCGGGCATGGGGGCCGACCTGTTCGAGTCCTACGTCGGCGCCATCATCGGCGCGATGGTGCTGGCCCTCGGCTTCACCAGCAGCGACGCCATGGGCCCGATCATCCTGCCGATGATCATCGCCGCGGCCGGCGTGGTCTGCTCCATCGCCGGCACCTTCGTCGTCAAGACCAAGGAAGGCGGCAACCCCCAGCACGCGCTGGACATGGGTGCCTTCGGCGCGGCCGGCATCATGGCCATCGCCACCTTCCTGCTCGCCAACATGCTGTGGCCCGAGGGCGGCGCCACCAACGCCGCTGGCGAGACCGTCACGTTCATGGACGTCGGCTGGGCGACCGTCATCGGCCTGGGCGTCGGCATCGCCGTCGGCCTGATCACCTCGTACTACTGCTCCATGGGCAAGGGCCCGGTGAACAGCATCGCCGACCAGTCCAAGACCGGCACGGCGACCAACATCATCGCGGGCCTGGGCGTGGGCATGCAGTCCACCGCCGCCCCAATCATCGTCATCGCGGTCGGCGTGGTCGCCGCCGACGCCTTCGCGGCCTCTACGGCGTCGCCATCGCCGCCCTGGGCATGCTCTCCACCACCGGCATCCAGCTGGCGGTCGACGCCTACGGCCCCATCGCGGACAACGCCGGCGGCATCGCCGAGATGAGCCACCAGCCCCCCGAGGTGCGCGAGCGCACCGACAAGCTCGACGCGGTCGGCAACACCACCGCAGCCATCGGCAAGGGCTTCGCCATCGGCTCCGCGGCCATGACCGCCCTGGCCCTGTTCGCCGCCTTCCGGCAGCAGGCCGGCGTCACCGCCATCGACCTGACCGACCCGCTGGTCATGGCCGGCATCTTCGTGGGCGGCATGCTGCCCTTCCTGTTCTCCTCGATGGCCATGTCCGCAGTGGGCGAGGCCGCCATGGAGATGATCGAAGAGGTCCGCCGCCAGTTCCGCGACATCGAGGGTCTGCTCGAGGGCAAGGCCAAGCCGGACACCGCACGCTGCGTGGAGATCTCCACCCAGGCCGCCATCAAGCGCATGATCCTGCCCGGCGCGATGGCGGTGGTCACTCCCGTGCTGGTCGGCTTCGCCCTGGGCCCCAACGCCCTGGGCGGTCTGCTCGCCGGCGTCACCGTCTGCGGGGTGCTCATGGCCATCTTCATGAGCAACGCGGGCGGCGCCTGGGACAACGCCAAGAAGTCCTTCGAGGGCGGCGGCTACACCACCACCGACGGCGTGCTGCTGCTCAAGGGCTCCGAGGCCCACGACGCCAGCGTCGTCGGCGACACCGTGGGCGACCCCTTCAAGGACACCGCCGGTCCCTCCCTCAACATCCTCGTGAAGCTCATGTCGGTCGTGGCGCTCGTCATCGCACCGCTCATCGCCGTCGGCACCTTCACTCCCTTCCTCAGTCTCTAGGGGACAGCCATGCACATCCAGCACGAGTACGAGACCACGTACCTCATCAAGCCGGAGCTCCCGGACGACGCCGTCAAGGCCGTCCTGGACAAGGTCACCGGCATCATCGAGGCCCACAGCGGGTCCATCCTGCTGACGGATGACTGGGGCAAGCGCAAGCTGGCCTACCCCATCCAGAAGCACACCCGCGGCCACTACTTCTACGTGAACTACGTGAGCCCGCCGAACCTGGTCGCCGAGCTCGAGCGCAACCTGCGCATCGACGACAACCTGCTGCGGTTCCTGACGGTCAAGATCGGCGACGACGTGGACGTCGAGGCCCGCAAGGTCGTCGCCGCCGAGGTCGCCAAGCAGAAGGCCGAGGAGCGTGCTGCGCGGGAGGCCGAGGAGGCCGAGCGTGCCGCCGCCGCCGAGGCGGCCGCCGCCAAGGCGGAGGAGAAGGCCAAGGCCGCTCCGGCGCCCGCGCCGGCCCCGGAGGCGGCTCCGGCTCCGGCCCCGGGGGGTGAGGCGTGAAGGTCATCCTCCAGGAAGACGTGAACAAGCTGGGCGGCATCGGCGACGTGGTCGACGTGGCCGACGGCTACGGCCGCAACTTCCTGCTGCCCCGCGGCCTCGCCGTGCGGGCAGACGAGAAGAACGTGCGCCAGCTCGAGCACACCCGTCGGGTCATCGCCCGCAAGAAGGCCGCCCGCATGGCCGAAGCCCAGGCCCTGTGCGACAAGCTCGACGGCACCGCCGTGAGCCTGAAGCGGACCGCCGGCGAGGACAGCGACAAGCTGTTCGGCTCGGTCACCAACCGGGACGTCGCCGAGGCCCTCGCGGCCGAGGGCTTCGAGGTCGACAAGCGCGCCATCGAGCTGGTGGAGCCGATCAAGAGCATCGGAATCTTCCAGGTCCCCGTGCGGCTCCACTCCGAGATCTCGGCCACGGTCAAGGTCTACGTGATCCGCGAGTAGGTCCACCCGAATAGGGTAGGGAAGGGGCACCCCGGCGGGTGCCCCTTCTTGATCCGGCAGCGCCATGTCCGACGGCACCATCTCCGGCTTCCCCCAGGCCCTCGAGGCCGAGCGCGCCGTGCTCGGCGGGCTGCTGATGGACCCCGAGCAGGTGCCGTCGATCGCGGAGATCCTGACTCGGGAGGACTTCTACAAGGGCGCCCACGGCCGGCTCTTCCAGCTGCTGCTCGACCGCAGCAACACCGGCCAGACCATCGATCAGCTGGTGATCGGTGAGCTCGTGGCGTCGGCGGCGAGCCCCGAGGAGTACGGCGGGCCGGCCTATGTGCTGGGACTCGCCGACCGGGTGCCGTCGACCCTGAACCTCGGCGCCTACGCCGTGGTGGTCAAGGAGAAGAGCGTCCGGCGCAAGCTGCTGCTGGTCGCCAGCGAGATCACCCAGAACGCCCAGGGCGGCATCGAGGATCTCTCCCAGCTCCTGGACTTCGCCGAGAAGAACGTCTTCGAGGTCTCCCAGCACGGAGGCAGCCGGGACTGGCACCAGCTGAGCCAGGTCATCGACGAGGAGTGGCTGAAGCTCGAGCAGCTCTCGGAGAAGCGCGGCGAGGTCACGGGGGTGCCCACCGGGTTCACGGAGCTGGACCGGATCCTGGCCGGGCTGCAGCCCACGGACCTCATCATCCTAGCGGCCAGGCCCGGCATGGGCAAGACCGCCCTGGCGCTCAACATCGCCCAGAACGCCGCGCTTCGGGGCGGTGCCGGCGTCGGCATCTTCAGCCTGGAGATGGGCAAGGGCCAGCTGGCCACCCGGATGCTGAGCTCCGAGGCCCGGGTCGACGCCCACAAGATGCGCACCGGGTACCTGTCCATGAACGAGGACTGGCCCCGGCTGGAGGAGGCGAGCGAGCGGCTCTACCACGCGCCGATCTGGATCGTGGACACCCCGGCGCTGACCATCACCCAGGTCCGCAGCAAGGCCCGCCGGCTGAAGAGTGAACACCCCGAGCTGGGCATGCTGATGATCGACTACCTGCAGCTGATGCAGGGCGACGGCGGCCCCCAGCAGTCCCGGGAGCAGCAGATCAGTGCCATCTCCCGGGGCCTCAAGGGACTGGCCAAGGAGCTGGAGCTGCCGGTCATGGCCCTCAGCCAGCTCAACCGCGGCGTGGAGAGCCGACCCAACAAGCGGCCGATGCTCAGCGACCTCCGGGAGTCCGGCGCCATCGAGCAGGACGCCGACGCCATCCTCTTCATCTACCGCGACGAGTACTACAACCCCGAGAGCCCCGACCAGGGCGTGGCCGAGGTCATCGTGTCCAAGCACCGCCACGGCGGCCTCGGCACGGTCAGGCTGGCCTTCCAGAAGCAGAACGTGCGCTTCGAGAACCTCTTCGAAGGCCAGTACACGTGATGCTGGCGGCGCTGGGCGTGTTGGTCGCCCCCGCGCTGGCCCTCAGCCCTGGCGAGTCCCTCACCCTCACCCTGGCGGGCGGGGTGCAGGTCGAGGGCCACTTTCGCTCCTCGGACGGCCGGGTCCTGGTCCTCAACGTCGACGGCGAGTCCCTGACGGTGGATCTCGCCCTGATCGAGGCGGCCAGTCGCGACGGCCTTCCGCTCCCCGTCGACACCCTGGCCGCAGAGGCCCGCGCCTGGAGCGAAGGGCTCGTCGACCCCGGGCGACCCGTGCCCCCGCTGGCGGCCGGCCTGGCGAGCGCGATCTGGCCCGGCAGCGGGCACCTGCTGCTGCGGGACCGGAAGACCTGGGCCGGCTACGCCACCGTCGATGCCGCCCTGCTCGGGCTGAGCGCCTGGTTCCTGTTCCGAGAACAGTCCCCGCGCGCTGCGGCCACCTTCGCGGCCATCGATCTGGTCTTCCGAGGCTACGCGGTGAGCGAAGCCGTGCGCGACGCGCGGCGGCGCCGCCCCGCCGAGACCGCGCGCCGAGGGGGGTCACTGCCGCCCTGTCGGACAGCGGTGTCTGTCGCGCCGGTTGTGGGTGGAGGCGTGGCCGCAACCGCCGGGGTGTCCTGCGGTGCCTCCGCACACCTTGATCCCACCGCCCCAATCCACTAAAAAGCGCAACCGAGCAGGAGTCACGATCCTGCGATCAGTCCCCTTCCGCGAGTTCCGATCGACATGGACAAGGATCAGCTCCTTTCGACCTTCAACGAGAAGGTCGAGACCTACGCCCGCCACCGCGGCTTCATCGAGAAGGCCAAGGCCCAGGAGGGTAAGTTCTCCGAGGCCGTCATCGAGAAGGTCTGCCTCGACAACGAGATCAAGTCCTCCGAGCTCGTGGACGAGATCGTCCCCCTCGTCCAGCAGATCGAGGAGCTGCTCGCCGGTCTGCAGTCCGACCTGGACGAGATCAACGCCAGCTCCGCCAGCGCCAACGAGCAGATGGAGGAGCTCTCCCTCCGCCAGGCCATCGGCGAGCTGACCGACGACGAGTTCGAGGCGGAGTCCGCGGACTTCAAGTCCTCCCTCGACGAGGCCGGCGGCAAGATCGCCGCGATCGAGGAGGAGCAGGGCAACTTCTCGAGCGCGCTCGACACCTGGACCGAGCTGGCGGAGGCCGCGGGCCACGACACGGGCCGCAGCGCCGGCGGCGCCGAGGCGGAGCTCGAGGAAGAGGCGGAGCCCGAGCCCGAGATCGACGACGGCGACGGCACCCACAGCTCCCACGACATCATCCGCGAGGACATGAGCGCCGTGCTCGGCGATGTCGCCAACGTCGCGAGCGTCCGCGTGGGCGGCGACGACGAGGAAGAGGTCGCCATCGAGGCCGCCGACGCCGAGGACGACCAGGACATGCCGAGCGTGGACGTCGACTTCGGCTTCGACGAGGACGGCGGCGAAGAGCTCGAGGCCGCGGGGGCGGAAGAGGTCGAGATCGACCTGGTCGGTGGCGAGGAGCTCGTCGAGCTGGCGGCCGAGGCCGTCGAGGCCGGCGACGACGACGCCGCGGCCCGCCGCGCCCTGCTGCTCTACCAGGAGGGCACGGCTGAAGAGCAGATCTACCCGTTCACCGGCGACGAGATCACCATCGGTCGCGGCCGGGACAACGACATCCAGATCAAGAACGACAGCAAGGTGTCGCGCCACCACTGCAAGATCTACCGCAAGGGCGACAACTTCTACATCCAGGACAACAAGTCCTCGAACGGCTCGCTGGTCAACGGCGAGCTGATCACCGAGCGGCGCCTGTTCGGCGGCGAGGAGATCATCATCGGCGAGACCTTCTTCCGGTTCCGCATCATGGAGTAGGCGGGCTACCTGGCCGCCTACGGGCACAGTCACACCCCGAGGGAGCGCAGCGACCGAGCGGGTTGACAGGCACGGTGACGAATCCCGTCAGCCTCGACGCCTGCCACGACCGTGGCGGGCGTCGGTGCTTCGGGCCCGCGGTATCCTCGGGGTCGGCAAGGACCTCTTCAGTGACCGCAAGGACCGTGATCCTGCTGGTGGGCCCGGAAGGGCCCCACCGTCAGGCCCTGGAGCAGGGCCTGCGTGCAGCAGGGCTCGCCCTCTGCACCGTGCCGGAAGACGCCGACCTCTTCGTCGTGGACACCGCCGACCCTCGCGCAGCGGGCAAGGCCTTGAGGAGCGCTGGCACCCGGCCGGTGGTGGTGCTCATCGGCCCGGACACCACGGCCCAGGCCTGGGAGTCGAGCCTGGGCCCCAACGCCGAGCTGGCTTGGCGCTCCCAACCACCGGAGCGGCTCGCGGCCCGGGTGGCGCGCGTCGCGAGCAGCCGGCAGCACAGCCGTGTGCTCGAGCGGGCTCACGAGCTGCAGGCCCAGGTGACCGAGCTGGCAGGGCGCCTCGACCCGACCGTGCCCGCGACGACGCTCCTGAACCTGGTCGGGGAGTCCCTGATGCGGGTGGAGGGCATCGTGGGCGTGTTCGGAGCCCTCGGCGGGCCGGAGGCCAGCCGGGCCCTGGAGCCCATCCTGACCGGCGGGTTCGAGTCTCGTCCCACGCCGCACCAGGTGCGCACCGCCCTCACCGAGCCCGGACCGCGCTGGCACACCGAGGTCGGAGGAGGCGAGGGGGCCCACGCCCTGTGCGTCATTCCTCTGGGCCAGGGACCGCTCGGGTTGCTGTCGATCCGGCTCTCGCCGCCAGAGGCCCTGCCGACCGCCGCGGCGGAGAGCCTGGGCATGCTCCTGGGCCGCGCCTGTGCGGCCTCGCTGCTCGTGTCGAGCGCCAAGGAGCGCCAGGTGCGCCTCGAGCGCGGCTACCTGGCCCGGGTCCGGGAGCTGCGACGCCTCACCTCGACTGTGGACCGCCTGTCCGAGATCCGCGACGACTTCCTGGCCGTGCTCAGCCACGACCTGCGCTCGCCGCTGTCCATCATCCAGGGCAACTGCCAGATCCTCAGCGAAGGGCTGGTCGGCGAGGTCAACCCCCGCCAGCTCAAGACCGTGGCCACCGTGTCCCGGCAGGCCACCCGCATGACGGACATGGTCGAGGACCTGCTCGACCGGTTCCGTGCTGGCAGCACGCCCACCCCCCACCAGGCCGAGCAGGTCAGCCTGGGCGAGGTCGCCCGACACATCCAGGAGACCCACGCCGACGCCGCCGCCGAGCGGGAGGTCACCCTCGAGGTGGCCGAGCCCTCGTCGTGTTCCGTGCTCTCGGATCCCTCCGTGCTCCGCCAGGTGCTGGGCAACCTGGTGGACAACGCCATCAAGCACAGCCCGGGCGGCGACGTGGTCACCCTGACGGTGTACGCCACCGGCACGGACGTGGGGATCGAGGTCCGCGACCGCGGTCCCGGCTTCCCCGAGGGCGGCCCGGACCTCACAGGCCCGGTGGCCCCCCGCGAGCACGGCATGGGGCTCAAGCTCTGCGACCGCATGATGCGCATGAGTGGCGGGGCCCTGGAATTCAAGAACCACCCGGAGGGCGGCGCCGTCGCCCGGATGTCCCTCCCGCCGACCACCGCCGACAGCCGGGCCCAGCGCCTGCTCGTGGGCTCGGGGGAGCTTGACCGCCTCGAGGACCTGACCGAGCGCCTGGGCATGCACTGGGACGTCACCGGGCTCACCCACGGCGAGAGCCTGGTGGAGCAGATCCGCCAGTCCCCGCCCGACGTGCTCGTGCTCGACCAGACCCTCCTGGGCCGGATGAACGGGCTCACCCTGCTCGGTGAGCTCAAGGGCGACGCGGAGCTGGGCACCGTCCCGGTCATCCTGCTGGTGCCCGGCGGGCAGCCCGGCCTGGCGGAACAGGCCCACAACCTGGGAGCGCTCTCCGTGCTGGGCCTGCCCCTGGACCACGAAGAGCTCGAGGCGCAGATCGGACGGGCCGTGCGGCTCTCCGGCGAGTCCGCGTCGGGCTTCGCCACCCAGGCCCACGACCCGCTGACGGGCCTGGACACCGTCGGCAACCAGGAGGGCCGTCTCCAGCGCCTCCAGCAGGAGAGCCGCGAGGCCGGGTTGCCCCTGGCCGGTCTGCTCATCGACGTCTCGGAGCTCAAGGCCATCAACGTCAAGCACGGCTACGCCGCCGGGGATCAGCTCATCCTCTGGCTCAGCACGCAGCTGCGCAAGTTGACCCGACCGGGCGAGCTGCTGCTCCGCCTGCGCAGCGACGAGTTCCTGCTCGTGCGCCCCCGGGCCGGTCTGGAGGAGACCCTGCGCGCGGCCGAGGAGCTGGCCCGATCGGTGCGCGACGCCAAGCCTCGCATCGGCGCGACGCGCATGAGAGTCAGCGTCGACGTGCAGGTCCAGGACCTCGCCCCCTTGGAGAGTCTGGAGAATCTCCACTATGCTGACAGCCCGCGCCCGAGCGCGGACAGGGACGTGGATGGCGCCTAGAAAGAAGAACCCCACGGGGCCGACCTACTACACGACCTACCAGGTCTCGAAGGTCCTGGGCGTCAGCCTGCCGACGGTCGTGAACTGGGTGAATTCGAACCTGCTCGAGGCCCACCGGACCCCGGGCGGGCATCGCCGCATCGCTCGGAACGACCTGATCGCCTTCGCCCGCCAGTACAACTACCCCCTGTCCGACGACTTCCTCGCCGAAGCCGGCGGCAAGCAGAAGATCCTCATCGTCGATGACGAGCGGGACTTCTCGGACATGGTCCGGGACTACCTGGTCATCAAGGGCGAGTACGACGTCGAGGTCGCCGACTCCGGCTTCGCCGCCGGCTACACCGTCGCCAGGTTCAAGCCCGACCTCATCCTCATGGACATCATGATGCCGGACATGGACGGCTTCGAGGTCCTGCGCATGCTGCGCGGCGGGCGCGACACCCGGCACATCCCGGTGGTCGCCTGCACGGCGTATCGGGACCCGGAGATCGAGCAGCGCATCAAGGACGAGAACTTCGAGGACTTCATCCAGAAGCCCTTGAAGCTCGACGAGCTGATGGCGCTGATCCAGAAGACGATCGGACCGCCTCGGAAGGCCGCGAGCTAGTCCTCCCTCAGCGCGGGCGCTACCGCCACCCCCTCGCCGCCCCGCGCCGCCAGCGGGTGCTCGCTCAGAGCGACCGTGGCCTGCCGCTGACCCCGCCGGACCCGAATGAGCTCGGCACAGATGGACACCGCGATCTCCTCCGGGGTCTCCGCGCCGATGTCCAGCCCAACGGGGGCGCAGACCTTCTGGAACAGGGCCTCGTCGAGCCCCGCCGCCCGCAGGCGCACGAAGAACTTCGCCACCTTGGCTCGGCTGCCGATCATGCCCAGGTAGGCGTAGGGCTGCTCGATGGTCGCCAGCAACAGGTCCTGGTCCAGCTGGTGGCTGTGGGTCACGATGACCACGTAGTCGCGGGCGGTGAGGGTCGGCAGGCCCCGGCGGGGGTCCTCGAGCACGCGGGTCACCCCGGGGAAGCGCTGCTCGGTGAGCCAGTCGTCGCGCTCGTCGTAGACTCGAACGTCGAAGCCCAGGTCGCGGGCGAGGGCGGCCAGGGGCCGGCCGACGTGGCCGGCGCCGAAGAGGTGCAGGGTGTCGGTCAGGGCGAGGGGTTCGATGAAGACCTCCATGGCACCGCCGCAGCACATGCCCAGATCCCGGGTGAGGTGGGCGGCAACCCGGTGGGGCTTGCCGGTGGCGATGGCTGCGATGGCGGCGTCGATGACCCGGTACTCCCAGTTGCCGCCGCCGATGGTGCCGGCGATCTCGCCGTCGGCGTAGACCAGCATGCGCGCGGTCCGCTCCCGGGGCGCCGAGCCGTCCACGCCGATGACCGTGCACAGCGCCGCGGGGGTGCGCGACGCCATGGCCTCGGCCGCGGCCAGCAGGACCTTCACAGGCCCGCCCGCTCCCGGACCCGGGCGAAGGCGCTGCGCACCCCCGCCACGGTCTCGGCGGTGTCCCAGCCGACCACAGCGCCCTCGCGTGCCACGCACTCGCCGGCGATCCAGACGGACCGCACCGCCGCGGGGGTCAGGGCGTAGACCGCCGCGGAGATCGGGTCCGGCGAGGGCAGGGCGGTCACGTGGTTCGGGTCCACCACGACCAGGTCGGCCTGGGCTCCCGGCACCAGCCACCCGCAGTCGTCGAGGCCCAGGGCCTCGGCGCCGGCTCGGGTCGCCAGGTGCAGCACCCGGGCGGCGTCGAGCACACCCGGCCCCACCCGCGGTCCCTGCACCAGGGCCGCCAGCCGCATCTCGGTGAACTGGTCCAGGCGGTTGTTGCAGGGGGCGCCGTCTGCGCCCAGGGAGACGTGCACCCCGGCCTCGAGCAGCTCCGGCACCGCCGCCACCCCGGAGCCGAGCTTCAGGTTGGAGCTGGGGCAGTGCAGCACCCTGGACCCGGTCTCCGCCAGCAGCCGGACCTCGTCGTCGGTCAGGTGGATGCAGTGCGCCAGGGCGACGTCCGGGCCGGACAGCCCCAGCTCGTGCAGGAACTGCACGTTGTCGCGGCCGGTCTGCTCGCGGACCAGGGCGACCTCGTCCAGGTTCTCCGAGGCGTGGGTGTGGATGAGACAGCCCCGGGTCCGCGCCTCGGTCGCCACCCCCCGGAGCAGCTCGGGGGTGCAGGCCGGCACGAAGCGGGGGGCGAAGGCGTAGCGGATGCGGCCGCGACCGTGCCAGCGATCCGCCTCCTCACAGGCCCCGCGCAGGGAGGCCTCGGTGTCCTGGCTCAGCCCGGCCTCGTTCGGGCGGTCCATCATGGCTCGCCCGCTGGTGGCGCGAATGCCGGCCTCCTCGCAGGCCGTCAGGGCGCCCTCGAGGTGGTGCACCGTGCCCATGTCCAGGACGGCCGTGGTCCCGCCCAGGAGCAGCTCGGTGACCGCCAGCCGGGCGCTCCAGTACATCGAGTCCTGGTCGTGGGCGGCCTCCAGGGGCCAGATCCGCGTGCGCAACCAGTCGAGCAGCACCCGGTCGTCGGCCATGCCCCGGAAGAGGGTCTGGCACAGGTGCACGTGGCTCTGCACGAACCCTGGGTACACCCACGCGCCCCGCAGAGGTGTGATGTCGGCGGTGCTCGGGCGCAGCCCCGGACCCAGCTCGACCACGCGGCCATCGCGGACCAGCAGGTCTCCGGAGACCACACCCCGGGCCGGATCGCCGGTCACGAACACCGCGTCGGTGAAGAGCCGCTCCACGCCGACCCTGTAGCCCCCCGGGGCGTCGTTGACCCGTGTGAGTCCGCTCGGTTAGGCTGCCCGCGGCCATCCAGGGGAGCAGGATGCACGGGCTCGGCTGGATCGTCGTGTGGACGATCCCCGTCTTCGCGCAGACCGCGCCGGAGGCCGGAGAGCTGCCCCCGGCCGACGCCACCGCCGAGGCCCCGGTCCCTCCGCCGAGGGCAGTCCCCCGGAAGGACACCCACGCCTGGTACGACGCGGTCCCGACCGACGCCCCGACCCGGGTGTTCATGGCCCTCTCGGCCGTGGGCGATCGGGCCCTGGTGGTCGACGGCGGGGGCGGCGTCTGGCGCACCGAGGACGGCGGGGGGCGCTGGCGGCTGGTGATGCGCCCGCTGGTCGAGGTCCGCGGACCCGACGACCTGACCCCGCTGAAGCTCGATCGGGACTCCGGGGACACCCTGCTCGACTACCGCGCCCAGGACCTCACCGAGGAGCTCGACGACTACGACGCCGAATTCGATGACTTCGACGGCTACGGGGACGCGGAGATCGCCGAGTCCGACGCGGACTCGGACCCCGACACCGAGAGCGAAGCGGCCGAAGAAGAGGTCGACGCGGGCGACGCAGGAGACCTGCAGGAGGACATCGCCCAGCAGATCCTGCTCGAGGGCCTGCTCGCCGACGCCCAGGAGGCCGGCCTGCGCGAGGGGGCGATGCGACTGGGCGGCGTGGCCTTCCTGCACCCGGACCTGCCCGACCTGGCCCTGGTCGGCCGAGCCGACGGCATCTGGCGGTCCATCGACGGCGGCTCCGACTGGTCGCTGGTGGACCCGATGGGCACCGCCACCGTGTTCGCAGCGGGCCCGGGCCCGCTGCTCTACGCCGGCGGCGCGGACGGCCTCCGCTACAGCGTCGACCAGGGCCGGACCTGGATCGACAAGGACGACCCCATGGACGGCCAGCGGGTCAAGGACCTGGTGGTCGGCGAGGACGGGGTCTGGTGGTGCGGCACGGACCAGGGCCTCTACCGCTCCGAGGACTCCGAGTACTGGGACCGGGTGCCGGCCCAGGGCATGCGCAGTCCAGGCGTCTTCGCGCTGCTGCCGGAGCCGGGTGCGCCCGGCAGCCTGCTCATCGCCGACAACGAGACCCTCTACCGCAGCCTCGACAGCGGCCTGACCGCGCTGGTCCTCGGGCGGCAGCCCCTGCTGGACACCACCCGCCTCCTGCCGCTGGAGGCGCCGGGACACCTCCTCGCGAGTGGGTCGGACGGGGTCTGGGAGACCGTCGACGGCGGCCTCACCTGGCACCCGCTCTACCAGGGCCTCAAGGACCCGCAGGTGTTCGACATCGCCATGGTCGGCGAGCAGCTCTACGCCGTGACCCTCAGCGGGCTCCTGCGGCTGGTCGAAGGACGACCGGAGCCGGAGCCCGGCCGGGAGTCCAGCTCGCAGTGGAGGCCCTCGGGGGGGCTGGCGCCGTCACTGAGCGAAGTGGTGTGGGTGTCGACCACCCGTCACGGCCTGGACCCGCTGATCTACAGCCAGCGCCGCCTCCGGCGAACCCTGCTGCTGCCGCAGGTGGAGCTGTCCGGGCGCTGCGACTTCGACAACCGGGTCGCCACCACCATCGGCTCGCACTCGACCCTGGCCGTCGACCGGGACTGCATGGCGCTCATCGAGCTCGACTGGAACCGCGGCACCAGCCTCGCGGACCAGGAGGTCGTGGTCATCGATGGCGCGGTCTACGTCGACACCGGGTCCATCGGCATCCCCGTGGCCGCCGCCTCCACCGCCCGCCACATGACCGACTACCGCTACGCGGTCATCGGTCTGCTCACCGAGCTCTACCTCTCGCGCGAGCAGCTGCTCGACGCCTACGACCACATCCCCCCAGACGACCTTCGCGCCCAGGTGCTGCACGTCCTCCAGATCCAGGAGGTCACCGCACGACTGGACAGCTACACAGACGGTGCCTTCTCGCGCGGCATCGTGCCCACGGAGTGACCATGATCGCCACACTCGCCTTCCTCACGGGCGTCGCCCTCGCCGCCGAGCCCGTCAAGCTGAACGAGGCCTCGGCCGCCGAGCTCGCCGCCATCGACGGAGTGGACCAGGAGACCGCCGACGCCGTGGTGGCGCTGCGCACCAGGCGGGGCCGCCTGAACTCCGTCGAGGAGCTACGCATCCTCACGGAGGTGGACGACGGCGAGCTGAGCGCACTGCGCCAGGGCACGGTCATGGACTTCACGGTCGGCGCCGAGGGAGGCAAGCGGGAGTTCCGCACCGTCGACGACGTGCTGGGGGCCTTTGCGCACGAGCCGGAGATCGAGATCGTGCAGCAGTGGGCGATGCAGTACAGCAACACCCACCCGGAGGCCGTGGAGTCGTGGTGGAACGCGGCCCGCAAGGCCAAGCTCCTCCCCATCTTCGGCGTCGCCTACCGCTACGACGACGACTACGGCGAGGACTACAACTACACCCCGGACGACCAGGGCAACGCCGTGGCGAGCCTGGACGGCGTGGACCGTGACCGGGACCACGCCTTCGCCGTCGGTGCCCGCTGGGACCTCGACGACATGCTCATGAGCACCAACCACATGCGGGTGGTCAGCGAGAGCCGCAAGAGCGTCGAGCTGCGGGACGAGATCAACGAGGAGATCACGAGCCTGTACTTCGAGCGCCGCCGCCACCAGGTGGAGATGCTGCTGTCCCCGAGCCGGGATCTGAAGGCCCAGGTCGAAGACCAGCTCAAGCTGATGGAGCTGACCGCCCAGCTCGACGCCTACACCGGCGGTCGGTTCTCGGGAGCCCTGGCCAGCGGGGCCCCCCAGTAGCCGTCACCGGCTTGCTACGGGCGACCTCGCCCGCTCGCGGTAGTGGTCGGCATGAGCGACCACCAGCGCATCCTGATCCTGGACTTCGGGTCCCAGTACACCCAGCTCATCGCCCGCCGCATCCGGGAGCAGGGGGTCTACGCCGAGATCCGACCCTGCACCGATCCGGCGGAGCCGATCCCGGGGCTGGCGGGTCTCGTGCTCTCCGGCGGCCCGGACTCGGTGCACAGCCCCACCCGGCCGGCCTTCGACCGAGCCTGGCTCGACCTCGACGTGCCGGTGCTGGGCATCTGCTACGGCATGCAGCTGCTCGCCGATCTGGGCGGCGGCCACGTGGGCCGCGGCGAGGCCCGCCAGTACGGCCTGGCCGAGCTCTCGGTCGACCACCAGGACAGCCCGCTCTTCCGGGGCCTGCCGGAGCGCACGCGGGTCTGGATGAGCCATGGGGACCACGTCGACGCCCTGCCCTCGGGCTGGGTCACCACGGGCTCCAGCGGCCACTGCGCCATCGCGGCGATGGCCCACGAGGAGCGCCGCCACTACGGCATCCAGTTCCACCCCGAGGTCCACCACAGCGAGCACGGCACCCCGCTCTTGCGGAACTTCCTCTTCGGGCTCTGCGGCTGTGCCGGGGACTGGACCATCGGCAGCTTCCTCCAGGACCAGATCGCCCGGATTCGAGAGCTCGTGGGTCCGACGGACAAGGTGGTGTGTGGACTGAGCGGCGGCGTGGACAGCTCCGTGGTCGCGGCGCTGCTGCACGAGGCCATCCCCGATCAGCTGCACTGTGTCTTCGTGGACAACGGCCTGCTCCGCAAGGGCGAGCGCGAGAGCGTCGCCTCTGAATTCTCGGAGCTGAACCTCCACGTCATCGACGCCAGCAGCCGCTTCCTGGAGGCCCTGGCCGGCGTCGCGGACCCCGAGCGCAAGCGCAAGATCATCGGCGAGGTCTTCATCCGGGTCTTCGAGGAGCAGGCGCGGCTCATCGGCGACGTGAAGTGGCTGGCCCAGGGCACCCTCTACCCGGACGTCATCGAGTCCGTGTCCTTCCGGGGGCCCTCGGCGACCATCAAGTCCCACCACAACGTCGGCGGCCTGCCGGAGCACATGGACCTGGACCTGATCGAGCCGCTGCGGGAGCTCTTCAAGGACGAGGTCCGGCGGCTGGGCGCCGAGCTCGGCCTGAGCGAGGCCCGCATCCACCGGCAGCCCTTCCCGGGGCCGGGCCTGGCCGTGCGCAACCTGGGCCCGATCACCGCCCCCAAGCTGGCCCTGTTGCGGGAGGCCGACGCCATCGTGACCCACGAGATCGGCGCCGCCGCGCTCGACGAGCACCCCTGGCAGTACTTCGCCGTCCTGCTCCCCGTGCAGTCCGTCGGCGTGATGGGCGACGAGCGGACCTACGAGTACACCGCCGTGGTCCGCGCCGTCACGAGCACGGACGGCATGACCGCGGACTGGGCCCGGCTGCCCCACGCTCTGCTGGGGCGCATCTCCCGGCGCATCATCAACGAGGTCCGGGGCATCAACCGGGTCTGCTACGACATCTCCAGCAAGCCGCCGGCGACCATCGAGTGGGAGTGATCAGCGCGGCAGGCTGAAGGACTGGCCGTCCCAGGCCCGCACGACCGGCACCCCGGACGCGGCGACCACCGCCAGGGCCCCGGCCTCGTCGACCTCCGGGTAGAGGTGCGTGAGGGCCACCCGGCGGGGGCGAGCCACCCGGGCGAGCTCCGCCACCGCTTCGGGCCACAGGTGGCGCACGTCCGGGTTCTCGGTCGCCAGGGCGCACTCGCAGACCAGCAGGTCGGCGCCGCGAGCCAGCGCGGTCAGGCCGGCGCTGGGGCCCGTGTCACCGGAGAACACCACCGAGGCGCCACCGGGGCCGGTGAAGCGCAGGTGCAGGGCGCCGGCGCTGTGGTTCGCCGGTCGGGTCTCCAGCACCACACCGCCGGGCAGGGACGCCAGTCCGGGCCCGTCCAAGGGGAGCTCGGTCACCGGGCAGTCCCAGCGGGAGGACCGCAGGTTCCGGCCGTGCAGGTCCCGCAGCGCCTCCACATGGTCCGCGAGGCCCGCGCCACCGTAGAGGGGGTAGTCCCGGGCGCGGTTCGTGACCTTCAAGGTGAACAGCAGCGGACCCAGGTCTGCGCAGTGGTCGAGGTGGCGGTGGGAGTAGACCCCGGCGTCCAGCTCCCCCAGGTCGACGCCGGCCCGGGCCAGGCGCTGGAGGGTGCCGGAGCCGCCGTCGACCAGGATCCGGGTGTCCCCGGCCCGGAGCAGGAAGCCCGCGGGCCCGCGCTCGGTGTCCGGCAGGGTCGTGCCCGACCCCAGGACCTGGAAGATCACCCGCCGCCGCCCCGCAGCGGGAGCTCATCGGGCCCCAGGTTCAGCCAGTCCAGCACCTCGTGGCGCAGGGCCTCGGCGATCCGCCGGGGCAGGTCCCCCTCGATGGCCGCCACCCGCTCCAGGTTGCCCTTGAACAGGCGCATGGTGGTCGGCTTTCGCGCCTGACCATCGCCCGGCTCGGGCGGGGTGCCGTCGTAGAGGCACCACACCATCGGCGACAGGGGGGGAGACATGGCCGCCAGTCCCGCGACGGCCGGGAAGCGCTCCGACACGACCGGCACGTCGGCGAGCCAGACCCGCAGGACATCCGGGAGCAGGACGTAGGCCGCCGACAGGGCCGCCTGCCAGGTGGCCTCGTCGACCTCGCCGACCGGTGGATAGGCGGTCGGAGCCAGCTGCGTCGCCCGGGCGTGAGCCTCGCGCGCCTCCACCGGACGCCCGAGCCGCTCCAGGGCCAGCCCGGTGTAGTACCAGGCCTCCGGGAGCTCCGGGTCGGCCTTGCTCGCCTCCGCGGCCGCCGAGATCGTGCCCGCCAGGTCCGCCAGCTCGAAGCGTGCGGCGGCGAGGCCCGCCAGGGCATCGGGGTTGCCCGGCGACAGCGCGAGGAAGCGCCCGAAGGCGGCCTCCGCCACCGGGGCATCGCCCAGGCGAAGGGAGGCGTCGCCCACCAGGTAGAGGGCGTCGAGGTGATCCGGGTGCTCGTCCAGCAGCTCCTCGGCCTCGACCACCGCCTGGGCCGGGTCGCCGGCCTGGTAGGCGTCCGCGGCCTTGCTCAGGCGCAGAGCGGCGAGCGCCCTGGGATCGACGGTCCAGCCGCCCCCAGGCGCCATCACATCAGGAAGGCGAAGGCGCCGACGGCCAGGGCGACCACCACGATGGCGGCCACGATCATGCCGGTCCTGGAGCCGCCGCCCTCGTCGGCGGCGGCGATCGGGGGTGGGCTCGCTGGCGCCGCCTGGGACGGCGCCGTGGCAGCGCCCCCGGCCGCCTCGGCCGCGGCCTCGTCGCTGCTCGCCAGGACGCCCCCGCGCATGGCCAGGGCGAAGGCGGCGAACTCCGCCACGTCCTTGCACAGCGTCAGGTCCGTCAGCATCCACTTCTCGAAGGCGTGTTCCTGGTCGAGGTTGGGCATCCGGCCGGCTTCATAGAGGGGGAGGGGTGCGCGGTCCAGGTTCGGGCTCTCCGGCACCTCCGTGAACTTCACGCCCTCGTTGTCCCGCAGCCACTGCTTCAAGGCGTACCGCGCCTGGAGCACCGCCAGCGGGTAGCCCCCCTGGGCCTCGGCCTCCTCCTGGAGACGGTCCAGGGGGTAGTTGCGGTCGTAGGCCTTGCTCAGCAGGTCCAGCTGGGTCGCGGAGAGGCTGGCCTGGGCCTTGCCGAGCAGCTCGGAGGGGCTGCGACGGTTGGTGAGGGCGTTGGGCTGGTCGCCACCGTTCAGCCGCTGTCCGGCGCCCTCGAGCTCCTCGGCCAGCACCCCGTGGGCCCACTCGGAGAGGGCGTTGGCGTCGGACACCGTCACGATGCCCTCTGCGAAGCGCTTGCAGGCCCGCTCCAGCGGGGCGCGTCCGTCGCGATCGCCGAGGCGGGAAGCGGAGATGGCGTAGTACCAGTCGCTGAAGCGCTGGGCCATGGCGTTGCCGGCATTGGCGTCACCCGACCGCCAGCGCTTGAAGAGCTGCTGGGTGGTCAGAGAGTCCGTGTCTGGCATGGGGGCTCCGTCGTGCCGATCGCGGCCGCATCATAGGGTCTCGCCCCCCTCCAGTCCAGCCAGCGCCGGGGGCCCGCGAGGGGCCCGGGACCATGGACCGCAGACGGGCTGGGGTTACGGTGCGCGCACCATGGAAGTGTTCGTCCACGAGACCGGCAACCCCCTCGCCAACCTCGACTACCTGGTGGCCTGCGGGGAGACCGGCGAGGCCCTCGCCGTCGATCCCTGGGAGGCGGACCCGCTGCTCGCCGAAGCCGAGGCGCGGGGGTGGCGCATCACCACCATCGTCAACACCCACGCCCACTGGGACCACGTCCAGGGCAACGCCGCGCTCAAGCAGGCGACCGGCGCCCGGGTGCTGTGCCACGTGGGCGCCCGGGACCAGGTGCCCCACGCCGACCAGGGACTGGAGGCCGACACCGTCCTCCAGGTGGGCCGCAGCGTCGCGCTGACGGTGCTGGACACCCCGGGACACACGGCGGCCCATGTCTGCCTCCGGGCCCACGGCGACCGGCCGGCCCTGCTCTCCGGCGACACCCTGTTCAACGCCGGGGCGGGCAACTGCAAGCACGGTGGTGACCCGGTGGCCCTGTTCCGGACCTTCCGGGATCAGCTCTGGACCCTGCCGGACGCCGTCCAGCTCCTCCCGGGGCACGCCTACCTGGCCAACAACCTGCGCTTCACCCTGGACCGGGAGCCGGACAACGGGGCGGCCGCAGCCTGGTTGGCGCGGCTCGAGGCCGGCGAGGGCCGTGTGCCCCTGCTGACCGTGGCCGACGAGCGCCGGGTCAACACCTTCTTCCGCCTCGACAGCGCCTCGGTCCGCGAGGGGCTGGCCCGCGCCTTCCCAGGCCGTGCCCTCGACACCGACGAGCAGCGCTTCGTGGCCCTGCGCGAGCTGCGCAACAGCTGGTAGTGCCGCTGCCCCTGCCCATCCTCCAGGCCTACCTGGCCGCGAGCGTCTCTCCAGCGCCCCCAGGGGACGGCGAGAGCTGGGTCCTGGTCGCCCAGGAGCCGGCGGGCGGCCCGCCTCTGGCGAAGGCCGGTCCCCGGGACATGGCCGAGCTCCAGCGGCGCCTGGATCAGCGCAAGGCCCGCTGGGAGCCGGTGGCGCTGGTCGCCGGCGGCTGGCGCAGCGCCGGGGCCCGGCTCCACGACCTGGACCGGGTCGGAGCGGTGAAGCTGGCCCACAAGCTGCGCCGCTGGGCCGTGCTGCGTGAGGTGGACGGGCGCCGACAGGTGCTCTACACCGGCATCAACGACCGGGCGCGCTCGTGTCCTGGACCAGAACACTAGTGTCCCGTCTCAGGAATTCGTGAGGCAGTCGCGCAGCCATCGCCGCGTCTGGCGGTCTGCTCGAGCGGCCGGTGTGGCCGAGTCACATCAACGCGAGAGC